>DASUYU010000235.1:0-10545 GCA_036377235.1 Thermoleophilaceae bacterium | reverse complement strand
CGCGAACATCGAGCTCGGCCTGCCGCCGGACCTGCGCGACTACGGCATCGGAGCACAGATCCTCGTGGATCTCGGGCTCAGCTCGATCCGCCTCCTGACGAACAACCCGAGGAAGATCGTGGGCCTCGAGGGCTACGGGCTGACCGTGACCGACCAGGTCCCGATCGAGCACGCCCCCGGCGAACACAACCGCGACTACCTGCGCGCGAAGAAGGACCGGCTCGGCCACATGCTCCACCACCAGGGGCTGGCGCTCGACGAGGAGATGATCCACGAGCAGCGCGTGCAGGACCGCGAGCGCGCGCTGGCCGAGACGACCGACCCGTACGGCGAGGGACCCGCGCCGCGCCGCCCGAGCCAGGGCGGCGGAGCGGGTGGCTGACGTCTTCGCGGCCTGTGTCGGCCGCTTCTACGAGGAGCTTGCGGAGCGGCTGGTGGAGGGTGCCACGCGCGTATTCGAGGAGGCCGGGGCGAGCGTGGAGGTGCACGACGTGCCGGGCGCGTTCGAGCTGCCGCTGGCCGCGCGCTACTGCGCGGACGCGGGCCGCTACGCCGGGGTGGCGTGCCTCGGCGCGGTGATCCGCGGCGAGACGGACCACTACGACTTCGTGTGCGCGGAGGCCGCCAGCGGCATCGCCCGCGTGGCGCTCGACACCGGCGTGCCGTGCTCGTTCGGCGTCCTCACCGTGGACAACATGGAGCAGGCGCTGGCCCGCACGGGTGGCGGCAAGCGCCACCAGGGGGAGGACGCGGCCCACGCTGTGCTCCGCATGGCGGCCCTGCGCCGCGAGCTCTCCGGCTGACCGGCGCTTGCGCGGCGCCCCAACCGCGCGTACCGTCGCTTGGTGCGCCTAAAGGTCGGACTCGCCGTGGCCGCCTGCACCGCGGCCCTCGCGCCGCCCGCCTCGGCGGGCTGGCTGGCCTCGCAGCCCCTGTCCGCTGCGGGCGAGACGGTTCAGAACCCCGCCATCGCGCTCGGCCGCGACGGGCGCGTCTTCGCCACCTGGATGCAGAAGGACGGCAGCTTCCTCCGCGTGGTGACGACCTCCCGGGCTCCGGGTGGGGCGTTCGAGCAGCCGCAGACGGTCTCCGATCCGGGTGCGAGCGCCATGTCTCCGCGAATTGCCGCGGACGCTCAGGGCAACGCCATCGTGATGTGGGCCGTTGCCGGCGGCGGCTATCAATGGGCCAGGCGACCGGCCGGTGACGCGACGTTCGGAAGCGTGCAGAACGTCCCACTGCCCGCGGGCGAGCGGGCGAGCGCGTTCGCGCTTCGCATGTCGGACGCCGGAGAGCCCGCGGCGCTTGTCATCACCGCGGCCGACGAGGGCACGGTGCCCGACATCGTTCCCCACCAAAGGGTGCGCACGCTCGGGCGTGCTCCGTCGGGCGCGATGCAGGTCGGGCCCGTGCTGGACGAGGGCACGAACGATGACGAGAACGCGTACACGTTCGACTTCCCGGATCTGGACGTGGACGCGGCGGGGACCTTCTACGCGACGTGGAGCAGGGCGCTGAACCACATGGTCGCACCGGTCGGGTCGAACACCGCGGTCAAGGTGGCGGTCCGGCCGGCCGGCGCCGGTACCGCCTTCGGAGCGGCGGAGGACGTGGCCACGGCGGCTGCGAGCACCGGCACCCCCGACCCGGATGTGCGCGTGGGGATGGCCGCCGGGGGCGCCGATGCCGGGGGCACGTTCAGGGTCGCGTACATCCGCAGCATCGACGGCCCCGCGCCGGCGCAGTCCGAGGTCCTGCTGCGATCGCGGCCACCCGGGGGCGGATCTGTGCCCGGGTCGAGCTTCGCGGCCGGGACGGAGACGGTCGTGGCGCTGCACCAGAATGGCCCGTTCAACCTGTCCTTCGACGTCGGCGCGGGCGGCGGCTCGATCGCGGCTTGGGCCGAGGGGACCGGCCCGTCGAACCGCACCGTCAATGCGTGCATCCGCCCACCCTCCGGTCCGTGCGGGACGAAGCAGCCGCTCGGCTCGGGCGAGGTGTTCGCACCCGCGGCAGCGATCGGCGCGGGAGGCGCGGCCGTGGCTGGGTGGCGCAAGGGCTCCGGGGGCGGAGAGGCGAGCTTCGCGGCGGCGGGAGCGTTCGGCCCGGCGCACAGCCTCGGAACGGGCATCCAGGTGGCGCCCACTCCCGAGGCGACGGCCGTGGACCCGCTGGGTGACGGGATGGTCGTGACCGATGACATCTCGAGCGGCTTCGTCCGGTCGATCACCGCGCACGTGAACGACTCGGCCCCGCCGTCCGTCGCGGGGCTCTCCATCCCCGGCTTGAGCGACCTCCGCCAGCCGCTCGCCTTCGGCGCGACCGTGAGCGACGTGTGGAGCCCGTTCACCACGATCTGGGACTTCGGCGACGGCTCGTCCGCCCCTGGTCCCACGGCGGGCCACACCTACGCAAGCACCGGAATCTTCAACGCCGTGCTGACTGCCACCGACGCCCAGGGCAACGTGGCCAGGCAGGGCGCGGCCGTAACCGTGAAGAGGATCCCGCCGCGGATCCTCTCCTTCGGCATGACCCATCGCGCCTTCGCGGTGGGCGCCAAGCCCACGCCGCTGTCAGGCGCGCGGCGCGTGCCGGTCGGGACGACGTTCCGCTTCAAGCTGAACGAGGCGGCCAGGGTGCGGATCGCCATCCAGCGCAAGCGAGGCCGCAAGTGGAAGACGGTCGGGACGCTGAAGCGGCGGGCGTCCACGAAGCCGAAGCGCGTGCCATTCAGCGGCCGGCTCCGCCGCAAGGCGCTCGCCGTCGGCCGCTACCGCGCCGTGCTGGTCGCGACCGACAGCTCTAAGAACAGGTCGAAGCCGCGCCGGCTCGGCTTCAGGGTGGTGCGCCGCTAGGGTCCGGCGCGCCGTGATCAACCTCTACAGCGACACGCAGACGAAGCCCACCGAGGCGATGCGGAGGGCGATCGCGTCGGCAGAGGTGGCCGACGAGCAGCGGCTCGCGGACCCGACGACGAACCGCCTCCAGGAGCGCGTCGCCGAGCTGCTCGGGCACGAGGCCGCGCTGTTCCTGCCGAGCGGCACGATGTGCAACCAGATCTCCTTCCGGCTGCATGCGCGGCCGGGCGGCGACGAGCTGATCCTCGACCGGACCGCGCACCCGATCATCGCCGAGGCCGGCGGGCCGGCGCAGAACTCCCAGCTGATGATCCACGCGCTCGACGGCGACGGCGGGATCTTCACGGCGCAGCAGGTGGAGGCGGCCGTCCGCGACCCGTCGAACCGCTACCTGCCGCGCTCGCGCGTCGTCTCCGTGGAGCAGACGACGAACATGGGCGGCGGGCGCGTCTGGACGCTCGCCCAGATCCAGTCGGTGCTCGAGGTGGCCCGTCTGAACGGGCTGCGCGCGCACATGGACGGCGCGCGGCTGATGAACGCCGTGGTCGCGTCCGGCACGAGCGCGGCGCAGTTCGCGGGCGGGTTCGACACGGCCTGGCTCGACTTCACGAAGGGGCTCGGGGCGCCGGTGGGCGCCGTGCTCGCCGGCTCGCGCGAGCTGATGGGCGAGGCGTGGCGGTGGAAGCAGCAGTGGGGCGGGGCGTTCCGCCAATCCGGCATCGTCGCGGCCGGGTGCCTGCACGCGCTCGACCATCACGTGGAGCGGCTGGCCGAGGACCACGACAACGCGCGCGCGCTCGCCGAGGGCCTGCTCGAGCTGGGCTGCGAGGTGATCTCGCCCGAGACGAACATCGTCATCTTCAGCGCGCCGGACGGGTTCATCGAGCGGATGGCGGAGCGCGGCGTGCAGCTGAGCGGCACTCCGGACGGCCGCGTCCGGGCCGTCACGCACCTCGACGTGAGCCGCGACGAGATCGACTCGGCGCTGCTGGCGGCCCGCGACTCGCTGCTACCCTGACGCGCCGTGGCAAAGGTCTGTTACTCGTGCGGAAAGGGCCCCGCGTTCGGGCACAGCCGCAGCCATTCGATGGTTGCGACGAAGCGCCGCTTCAACCCGAACCTGCAGAAGGTCCGCATCGACGTCGGGGGCACTCCCCGGCGCGAGTACGTCTGCACGCGCTGCCTCAAGGCCGGCAAGATCACGAAGGCGGCCTGAGCCGCCGGTTGCTGTAAAAAGGGCCTTGTGCCAGCTGACGACAGCCTGATCCGCTTCAAGCGGGTCGTGGCGGCCGCTCTCCTCGAGCTGGAGAACCGCCGTCAGGAGGTCAACGACCTCAACGTCTTCCCCGTCGCGGACGGCGACACCGGCGACAACATGGCGCTGACCATGCGCGCGGTCGTCGAGGAGCTGGCGAAGCTCGACGACTCGGCGCTCGAGTCCGTGTCCCGTGACGAGATCGTGAGCGCCGTGGCGCGCGCCGCGCTCCTGGGGGCGCGCGGCAACAGCGGGGTGATCCTGTCGCAGGTCGTGCGCGGCGCGGCTGAGGAGCTCGCGTCACGCCCGGGCGAGCTCGTGGATCCGGTGCTGGTCTCGGCCGCGCTGGCGCGCGCCGCGGATGCCGCGTACGCGTCGGTGCGCGACCCCGCGGAGGGCACGATGCTCACGGCGGTGCGCGCGATGGCGAGCCGGGTGGCGCACGACCTCGCGCACATGGACACGCAGCGGCTCGGGCCGGAGGCCACCTCGGTCGAGCAGGACGAGCTGCTCGCCCAGGTGCTCGAGAACGCGCTGGAGGCCGGGAAGGAGGCCGTCGAGCGCGGGCCGGAGCAGCTGGCCGTGCTGCGCGAGGCCGGCGTGGTGGACGCAGGCGCCTACGGGCTCACCGTGATCATCGCCGGGTGCCTCGGCGCGCTCCGCGGGGTGGCAACGCCCGAGCTGGAGCACCAGTACGCGCCCGCGGCCCTGCACAGGCCAGAGCACGAGTCGTCGAGCTTCCGCTACTGCACCAACTTCGCGGTGACCGGTCAGAGCCTCGACTCGCGCACGTTCGTCCCCGAGCTGGAGAAGCTGGGCGACTCGGTGCTGGTGGTGGGAGACGACCGCACTCTTCGTGTGCACGTCCACACGGACGACCCGGACGCCGCGGCGGCGCTGTTCGCGGACGCGGGCGAGGTGTCGCGCTTCGACGTCGCGGACATGCACGAGCAGGTGGCCGATCGCAGCGCGCGGCTGTCGGGCGACGCTCAGCCGGCCGACCTCGCCACCTCGGCCGTGGTGGCGGTGGCGAGCGGCACGGGCGTGAGGCGGCTGTTCGAGGACCTCGGCGTGCTGGTGGTGGACGGTGGGCCGACGATGAACCCGTCGACCTACGAGCTGCTGGCCGGGATCCACGCGGCGCCGGGCGCCGAGGTGGTGGTGCTGCCGAACAGCCCGAATGTGATCCTGGCGGCCGAGCGCGCGTGTGAGCTGTCCGAGAAGCCGGCCGCGGTGGTGCCCACCACGGCGCCGCAGGAGGGGCTGGCCGCGCTCTTGGCGTTCGACCCGGGACGGCCGGCGCAGCAAAACGCCGCGGCGGTGTCGAGCGCCGCGGAGGCGCTCCGGATCGGCGGCGTGGCTCCCGCCGCGCGCGACGACGTGCAGGGCCGGTTCGCTGCCGGCGACGCTGTGGGCTACGCCGGCGGGGAGCTCGTGGCCTGGGGCGATCCGGCGGCGACGCTCGCGGCCACGCTCAACCAGCTCGTAGACGGCGCGGAGCTGCTCACCTGCATCGCAGGCGAGGCCCCGCCGCTCGGACAGGACGACGTGCAGGCGCGCGTGCCGGACGGGGTGGAGCTGGAGTACCACGAGGGCGGGCAGCCGGCCTGGTGGTGGCTCCTGTGCGCGGAATGACGGGGATCGTCCCGGGTCAGGGGCTGGCGGACGCGCTCGCGGCCGGCTGGATCACCTCCGAGAAGTACCGGATCCCGGACTCGAGCATCCAGCCCGCGAGCATCGACCTGCGGCTCGGCGAGCGGGCCTGGGCGCTGCGGTGCAGCTTCCTGCCCGACACCGCGTCGAGCGTGATGGACCGGGTGCATGACCTCGCGCAGGAGGAGCTCGACATCCGCGACGGCGCCCAGCTGGAGCGCGACCGGCCGTACGTGATCGAGCTGGTCGAGGAGGTGCGGCTGCCGGGCTCGGTGCGCGCGAAGGCCAACCCGAAGAGCTCGACGGGCCGGCTCGACGTGTTCACCCGCGTGATCACCGACCGGAACAACCGCTTCGACGAGATCCCGGCCGGCTACGAGGGGAAGCTGTACCTCGAGGTGGTGCCGCGGTCGTTCGCCGTGCGGGTGGAGGAGCTGCTCAGCCTGAACCAGCTGCGGCTCGTGGAGGGCGACGCGCGCGTGAGCGACGCCGAGCTGCGCGAGATCCACGCCGAGTTGCCGCTGCTCTACCGCGGGGACGAGCCCGTGCCGGCCGAGGAGATCGCGGTGGCCGACGGGCTCTTCCTCGGCCTGGACCTGAAGGGCCCGCGCGAGCGCGTGGTGGGCTACCGCGCGAAGCGCCACAGCCACCGCGTGGACATGACGAAGATCCGCCACTACGACTGGCGTGACTACTGGGAGCCGGTCTACCCCGAGGAGGGCGGGCGGATCGTGCTCGACCCGGAGGTCTTCTACCTGCTGCTCTCGGCCGAGGGCGTGTGCGTCCCGCCGGATTACGCCGCGGAGATGATGGCCTACGACCCCACCGCGGGCGAGCTCCGCACGCATTACGCGGGCTTCTTCGATCCCGGCTTCGGTTACGACGCCCACGGGTCGCGCCCGGGCTCGCGCGCGGCGCTCGAGGTGAGGGCGCGCGACGTGCCGTTCATGGTCGAGGACGTGCAGCCCATCTGCAAGCTCGCGTTCGAGCGGATGACGGAGCGGCCGGAGCGGCTCTACGGCGAGGACGTGGGCTCGAACTACCAGGGCCAGGAGACGATGCTGAGCAAGCACTTCGTCGCGCAGACCGCGGGCGCCGCGAACCCGCCCGGGTCAGAGGCCATGATTGCGTGAGTGCTGCGCCGCTTCGCCTCAACTGAGTCGCTGAGCCCCGAGTCGGCCGCGTCCGCGGCGATCCGCTCGTACCCGCGGCCCAGCCTGCTCGCCGCGCCCGTGGAGGGCCTCGAGGCGCTCGGCATCGAGACGGAGGGCCACCTCCTCGAGCACTTCCCGCACAGCCACAGCAACCGCGAACTGGTCCCGGCGGCTCAGCTCGCGATCGGTCAGGAGGGCACCGTCGCGGTAACGGTTCGAACCGTTTCTGTGAAGCCCATGCGAAATCGTCGCCAAAAGCGCGTCGAGGCCAGGGTCTTCGACGAGTCCGGGCCATTGGTCGCCGTGTGGTTCAACCAACCGTGGATCGCGCGCGAGCTGTCCGAGGGCACGCACGTGCTCCTCCACGGAAAGCTCCGTCAGCGAAATCAGTTCTGGGTGAAGAACCACGAGCTGCTGAACGGCAGCGCGCCGGTGCACACGCTTGGGCGTGTGCCTGTTCATCCGGCCACGAAGGGCATCACCCCGGAGCGCCTGCGCGCGCTCGTGAGCGAGGCGCGTCCGCTCATGCGTGCCGTCGTGGAGCCGCTTCCGGCCAGGTTGAGGATGGAGGAGGGGCTGGCCGAACGCCCCGCGGTGCTCGAGGCGGTGCACTTCCCCGAAACCGAGGATGACGAGCAGGAGGCGCGCCGGCGACTCGCGTTCGAGGAGCTGTTCCTGCTCCAGCTCGCCGTGGCGGGCCGGCGGCGCGCCCGGCGCGAGGGCCGGAAAGCGCGGCCGCTCGCGGCGCGCGGCGTGGTGGTGGACAGGTGGCGGTGGTCGCTGCCGTTCGAGCTGACCGGCGACCAGGCGCGGGCGATCGAGGCGATCGACGCCGACCTCGCGCGCGAGCGGCCGATGCAGCGGCTGCTGATGGGGGAAGTGGGTTCTGGAAAAACGTTGATCGCGCTGGCCGCCATGCTCCGCGCCGTCGAGAACGGCGCCCAGGCCGCATTCATGGCGCCCACCGAGACGCTCGCCGAGCAGCACCACCGCACGCTCGACTCGCTGCTGGGCGGGCACATGCCGGTGGAGCTCCTGACCGGCTCCACGACCGCCGCGCGGCGGCGCGAGCTGCTCGACCGGCTTGCGAGCGGGCAGCTCCAGCTCGTGGTGGGCACGCACGCGCTGATCGAGGACGCCGTTGAGTTCCGCGATCTCGCCGTGGTGGTGGTCGACGAGCAGCACCGCTTCGGCGTGCGCCAGCGCGCGGCGCTCGACGCGAAGGCGCCCGACGGGCTCGCGCCGCACGCGCTCCACATGACCGCGACTCCGATCCCGCGCACGCTGTCGCTCACCGCGTACGGCGACCTCGACGCCACGGTGCTGCGCGAGCTGCCGCGCGGGCGTCAGCCGGTGGAGACGTACGTGGTGGACGGCGCTCGCGCGCGTGCGCGCGCGTACGAGCGGATCCGCGAGGAGATCGCCGCCGGCCGGCAGTGCTTCGTGGTGTGCCCGCTCGTGGAGGAGTCGGAGGCGCTCCAGGCGAAGGCGGCCACCGCCGAGTTCGAGCGCCTGCGGACCACCGAGTTCGCCGACCAGCGCGTGGAGCTCATCCACGGGCAGATGCCGTCGAAGCAGAAGGCGGCCGCCATGGAGAAGTTCGCCGGCGGCGAGGCCGACGTGCTCGTGGCCACCAGCGTCATCGAGGTGGGCATCGACGTGCCCAACGCGACGGTGATGCTGATCGAGGCGGCCGAGCGCTACGGCCTGTCGCAGCTGCACCAGCTGCGCGGACGGGTGGGCCGCGGGGAGCACTCCTCGCTGTGTGTCCTGTTCGGCGACCCGGCCCTGCCGCGCCTCGAGGCGATCGCGAACGAGCGCGACGGCTTCCGGCTCGCCGAGATCGACCTGCAGCTGCGCGGGGCGGGGGAGGTGCTGGGCACGCGCCAGCACGGGCTGCCGGTGTTCAAGGTCGCCCGGCTCCCGGAGGACGACGACCTCCACGTGAGGGCGCGCGACCGCGCCGATCAGATCATGGTCGAGGACCCGCGCCTCGAGCAGCCGGAGCACGCGCTCCTGCGCGAGGCGGTCGTGGGCCGGTTCGGCTCCGAGCTCGACCCGATCCCGGCATGACCGAGCAGTCCCGGATCGTCCGCATCCTCGACCGCGGCTACTCGATCATCTGGCACGAGGGAAGGCTCGAGGACGGGCTGCGCGGCCTCGACGAGGACTTCGAGTGGGAGGCCACCGACTACCTGGACGAGGGCGTGCGGCGCGGGCCGGACTCCGTGATCCGGTTCTTCAGGGAATGGCTCGACGTGTGGGACGACCTCGAGGTCGAATGGGAGCTCGAGGAGCTCGACCCCGAGCGCGCCCTGGCGGTCGTCCACATGAGGGGCCGCAGCCGCGGCAGCGGTGTCCCGGGCGAGATGCACTTCGGGCAGATCTGGGAGACGCGCGGCGGTCGCTTCAAGCGCATGAGGATGTTCACGGACGTCGAGCAGGCTCGCCGCGCGGCCGGGCTCGATCCGTGAGGGTCGTCGCGGGCGAGTTCAAGGGGCGGCGGCTCGTCGCGCCGCGCGGCAGCCGCACCCGCCCGACCGCCGACCGGGTGCGCGAGGCGCTCTTCTCGATGCTCGGCGACGTGTCCGGCGCGCGCGTGCTCGACCTCTACGCCGGGTCGGGAGCGCTCGGGATAGAGGCGCTGTCGCGCGGCGCCGAGTCGGCGGTCTTCGTGGAGCGCGACCGCTCGGCGCTCGCGGCGCTCGAGCGGAACCTGGAGGCAACCGGCGCGCGCGGCGAGGTCAGACGGCAGGATGTCGCGCGTTTCCTCGCACGCCCTGAGGGCACATTCGACCTCGTGTTCTGCGACCCGCCATATGATGGTGCGCCCGCCATCGCCGGGACGCTCGCCGGAGCGCTGCCGGGGATAGTCGACGAGGACGCTCGCATCGTGACCGAATCAGACAAACGCAACCCGCTGCTCCTGCCGCTGCCGCTGGTGGTGGAGCGCAGCTACGGCGACACACGGATCGCCATCCACTCGGCCACGTGAGCGGACCGAAGAACGGGGGGATTGCCGTCGTGCCGGGTTCGTACGACCCGGTCACGTTCGGGCACCTCGACATCATCAGCCGGGCGGCGAACGTGTTCGACAACGTCATCGTCGGCGTGGTGGACCAGCCTGTGCGCAAGCGGAAGACCGTGTTCACCGCTGAGGAACGCGTTGCATTTATCGAGGCAGAGGTGGCGGAATACCCCAATGTGCAGGTAAAACCCTTTGATACTCTGCTCGTCGAATTCGCCCGAGAGCATGGCGCCAAGGCCATCGTCAAGGGACTGAGGGCGATCTCGGACTTCGAGTACGAGTTCGAGATGAACCAGCTCAACCGGAAAATGGCGCCCGAGATCGAGAGCATGTACATGATGGCCGCCCCGCAGTTCAGCTTTCTCAGCTCGAGCGGAGTCAAGGAGCTGGCCATGTTCGGCGGCGATATCGAGGGCCTGGTGCCCGATCCTGTGGCGGCTCGCTTGCAGGAAGAATTGAAGCGGTGAAGAACTGAGGCGCGGATGGACGTACTGGTCCTGATCGACAAGCTCGACGACACGATTCACAACGCTAAGCCCGTGCCGCTGACGGACCAGGTGCGCGTCGACAAGGAGGAGATCTACGACATCCTCGACC
>DASUYU010000234.1:0-20832 GCA_036377235.1 Thermoleophilaceae bacterium | reverse complement strand
CGGCCGTCCGGGTTGCGGCCGAAGTGCTGGGGCGTGCGGGTTTCGCCGGTGAAGAGGTCGACGGTCACGCGCTCGACTGGGATGTCGAGCTGCCGGAGCAGGATCCGCGCCTTCATGCAATTGCCGGAGGCGGGATGGTCGTACAGGATCACGTGCGCAACCTAGCCTGTCGGGTGTGCGGAGAGGAATGGCAACCGCGGCCACCCTTCTGGCCGGGCTGGTGGGTGGCGCGGCCACAGCGCATGCGGTGGAGGTGGAGCCGGGGGTCGATTGGACCACGATCATCCGCCACCGGCCCGCCGAGCGCATCAACGTCCTCACGGTCGATCCCGGCCGCGTCCGCGGCGTCCTGTCCAACGAGCGGATAGCCGGCCGCGAGCGCGTGAGCGCGATGGCCCGCCGCGTGCGGGCGGTGGCCGGCGTGAACGGAGGTTTCTTCGGGCCGAGCGGCGACCCTGTCGGCGTCCTCGCCATCGACGGCGAGCTCCTGAGCGAGCCCGTGGACGGCCGCACCGCGCTGTTGCTGTCCGCGCCGGTGGCGGCGGGCTCCGCGCCGGCGGTCGCCACCCCCCGAATCGCGCCCGTCCGTTACAGGGGGCACATCACAGTGAACGGACGGTCGCGGGAGATCGACGGGATCGACCGGACGCGCGGCCTCATTCCCGCCTGCGGCGGCCGCGGGGGAGACGTTCCGACGACCCGGCCGAACTCGCTGCTCACCTGCACCGACTCCAGCGAGCTCGTCGTGCTCTCGCCCCGCTACGGCGCGCGGCCGCCGGCCGAGGGCGGGGTCGAGGCCACCGTTCGTGACGGGGCCGTCACGAGAGTGCGGCCGCCGGGCGTAGGCGGCGTGCCGCGCGAGGGCGTGCTCCTCACCGGCACCGGCGACGCCGCCCGCTTCCTGCGGAACACGGCGCTTCCGCGGAGCAAGGCCGATGTGGTGCAGAAGCTCGTGGTGGCGGGCAAGCCCGTCGATCCGGAAGGGCTCACGGTGGTGGGCGGCGGCCCGCGCATCCTGAGCGCCGGCCGGGTCGCCGTCGCGGCCCGGGCCGAGGGCTTCGCTCCCGTGCCGTCGTTCTTTCAGTCGTTCGTCGCCGGCCGGCAGCCTCGTACCCTTGCCGGCGTGCGGGCGGATGGGACATTGCTCCTCGTGACGGTCGACGGCAGGGCTCCGGGCTGGAGCGCCGGCATGACGCTGCCGGAATCGGCCCGCCTCATGCGCTCGCTCGGCGCCCGCGACGCCCTGAACCTCGACGGCGGCGGCTCCTCGACGATGACCGTGCGCGGCGAGGTCGTGAACCGGCCGTCCGACCGGGTCGAGCGCCGCGTGAGCGACGGCCTCTTCGTGATGCCATGAGGAGGCGCGCGCCGGTCATCGCGCTGCTGCTGCTGCTCGTGTCCGCGGGATGCGGGAGCGATGCCGCGCCCGGCGTGCCCGCCCGCGGAGCCGCGCCCGCCGTGCCCGCGCGCACCGCCGCGACCATCCCGGGGGCCGATGCTCCGCGCGCGGTCGTCTGGGCGGTCGGCGACGCCGCCACTCCCGGGCCGGCGCCCGACCGGGTCGCCCGCCTCGTGCGCCGCGCCCGGCCGGACCTGTTCCTCTACCTGGGGGACGTGTACGAGACCGGCACGCGAAGCGAGTTCCGCCGCTACTACCACCCGCGCTTCGGCAGCCTCGCCGGAATCACGATGCCCACCCCCGGCAACCACGAGTGGGGCAACCGGTTCAGGGGCTACTACCCGTACTGGTTCCGCCAGAAGGGCCACCGGCAGCCGCCCTGGTCGAAGCGCACGATCGCCGGCTGGCAGATCCTCGACCTGAACTCGCAGGCCCCGCACGGCGCCGGCTCCCCGCAGGTCAAATGGCTCGAGCGCGCGCTGGCGGGCGCGCGGGGCGACTGCCGCATCGCCTTCTGGCATCGCCCCCGCTACAGCGCCGGCGTGGTCCACGGCGTCGCGCCCGACCTGAATCCGCTCTGGAACCGGCTGGCGGGCCACGCGCGAATCGTCCTGTCCGGTCACGACCACGACCTCCAGCGCCACCGCCCGCAGCGCGGCATCGCCCAGTACGTCGTGGGTGCGGGCGGCCGAGGCCGCTACGCGCTCAATCGGACCAACGGCACGATGGTCTGGGGCCGCGACGACCTGAACGGCGCCCTCCGCATCGTCCTCAGGCCGGGCCGGGCCGTCCTCGAGTTCCGCGGCGCCCGCGGCCACGTGCTCGACCGCAGCCGCGTGTCCTGCTCGCCCGCCGGGGCGGCGCCCGCCGGCCGATAGCGTTCGCGCCGATGGACGAGCCGGTGGTGATCCTCTGCGGCGGCCGCGGCACGCGGCTGCGCGAGCACACCCAGACGATCCCCAAGCCGCTGGTGGAGATCGGCGGCCGGCCGATCCTGTGGCACGTCATCCGGATCTACGCCGGCCAGGGCTTCGACCGCTTCGTGCTGTGCCTCGGGCACAGGGGCGAGCTGATCGAGCAGTTCGTTGAGAACGACGGCCTCCCGGAGAACATCTCCGTCGAGTGCGTCCAGACCGGCGAGGACACGCCCACCGGCGGCCGCATCGCGCGCGTGAGCGACCGGATCGAGGGCGGCCGCTTCTGCGCGACCTACGCCGACGGCGTGGCCGACATCGACCTCCACGCCCTGCTCGACTTCCACACCGCGCACGGCGCGCTGGCCACCATGACCGTGGTCCAGCCGGAGCTCCAGTTCGGCGTGGCGCGCCTGAACGGCGAGGGCGTGGTGCAGGGCTTCGAGGAGAAGCCGCAGTTCGACGGCTGGATCAACGGCGGCTTCTTCGTCTTCGAGCCGGGCGCGCTCGACTACATCCACGAGGACGACGTGCTCGAGCGCGAGCCGCTCGAGAACCTGGCGAACGACGGCCAGCTGCGTGCCTACCGGCACACCGGCTTCTGGGATTGCATGGACACCTACAAGGACGCGGTCCTGCTCAACGATCTGTGGGAGGCCGGGCGGGCGCCCTGGAAGGAATCTGCATAGGTTGCGGCGAAAACCGCGTGCGTGACGCGTACCGGAACGACCGCTCTCACCCTGTCCGAGGAGATCCGCCAGCGCTTCGACGAGTTCAGCCGCTCGCAGAAGGACGTTGGGCAGTACATCGTCGATCACCTCGAGGAGGCGGCATTCCACACGGCCGAGGAGCTGGCCCGGCGCGCGAACACGTCGAGCTCCACGGTGGTGCGCTTCGCGCAGGCGCTCGGCTTCGAGGGCTTCCCCGAGCTTCAGGCCTCCGCGCGCGACGAGTACAGGCGCGCGCGTGAGAACGGCGCCGCCACCTCGGACCTCACGACCCAGCCCCTCTTCCCGATCGACCAGACCGAGTTCGAGGCCGCGCTCGCGGCCGACCATGCGAACATGGCCGAGACGGCCCGCAAGGTCGACCGTGACGAGGTGGCCGCCGCCATCGATCTGATCTCGCGCGCGGAGCGCATCGTCCTGTGCGGCACCGACCAGATGGCCTTCTTCGCCAGCTATCTCCGCCACCTCCTGATGCTGCTCGACCTGCGTGCCGAGGTGGTTGCGTCGCCGAGCCAGGAGGGCCTCGCGAAGCTCGGCCGGGTGGACGAGAAGACCGTCATGGTCGGCTTCTCGGCCGGCCGCCCGCACCCGCTCGTGGTCCGCGCGATCAAGCTCGCCCGGAACCGCCGCGCCGCCACGATCGCGATCGCCGACGCCACCCTGTCCGAGGTGGCCAAACTTGCCGACCACAAGCTCTACTACTCGTCCAACAGCCCCGCGTTCGTGCGCTCGCACGCGTCGCTCCTGGCGCTCATCCAGGCGCTTGCCTACGGGGTTTACGCGCTCGACGAGTCGGCGTATTCGGACCGCATTAAGGCGTTCCGGCTGAAGTAGCGGCCGGGGCGGCGCGGGGCTACCCTGCGCCAATGATCCTTCGCCGGGCCCTCGCGGGCGCCCTTTCCCTGCTCGCAGTCACGTCCGCGCCCGCGGCCGCCCAGTTCACGCCCGGCGCCGCCGGCGGAGGAGACCCGTTCTTCCCGAGCGCCGGCAACGGCGGGTACGACGTGCAGAGCTACGCCGTCAAGCTCGACTACGACGCGCAGAACGAGCAGCTCGCGGGCGATGTCACGATCGCCGCGCGCGCCACGCAGGACCTGTCGAGCTTCAACCTCGACCTGCTCGGCTTCAACGTGAGCACCGTGACCGTCAACGGTGCGGCGGCCACCTTCGCCCGGAAGGATCAGGAGCTCACCGTCAGGCCGGCGAGCGGGCTGGCCCGCAACACCGACTTCACCGCCCGGATCGTCTACGCGGGACACGTGAACAACGTCCGCGATCCCGACCACGCGCGCGACGGCTGGATCCCGACCGAGGACGGCGCGTACGTGGCCAACGAGCCGCAGGGTGTGCCGAGCTGGCTGCCGGTGAACGACAGCCTGAAGGACTTCGCCACCTGGGACTTCCAGGTGACGGTGCCGCAGGGCCGGACGGTGATGGCGAACGGCGTGCTGGTGTCGAAGACAGACAGCGGCGGCAAGACCACCTGGCACTGGCGGGAGACCTCTCCGATGGTCTCGTACCTCGCCACGGCCACGAACGGCGTCTTCGAGCTGCGCACGAGCACGCTGGCGAACGGCTTGCCGCGATATGACGCCGTGGACCCGCAGACGCGCTACTACGGCGAGAAGACGCCGCGCCCGCAGGACGCCTGGGACACCCTGGCCATCGAGCCCGAGGCGGTTGACTTTCTCTCGAACCTGTACGGCCCGTACCCGTTCGAGGCGGTCGGCGGCGTCGTCGACTGGGCGCCGAACGTGTTCTTCGCGCTCGAGACACAGACGAAGCCGCTCTACGACGTGCTTCCCGACGAGCTCACCGTCGTGCACGAGCTGGCGCATCAGTGGTTCGGTGACGCGCTGGTGCTCGACCACTGGTCGGACATGTGGCTGAACGAGGGGTTCGCCACGTGGAGCGAGTGGATCTGGACCGAGCGCCACGGCGGCCAGACCGCCCAGCAGCGGTTCAACCAGCTCTACGCCCGCTCGGAGGACTCCCGCTCCGGCCAGGACCTGTGGTTCCCGGCGCCCGACGCGCTGCCCGGGCCGGCCGACCTGTTCGGCACGCCGGTGTACGACCGAGGCGCGATGACGCTGCAGGCGCTCCGGGCCAAGATCGGGAACGACAACAAGTTCATTCGCATCCTGCGCACCTGGTACGCCGAGAACCGGTACTCGAACGTGACAACGGATGAGTTCATCGCGACGGCCGAGAGCGTGAGCGGGATGCAGCTCGACCACTTCTTCGACGTCTGGCTCTTCCAGGCGGGCCGCCCCGAGCCGGGCAGTTGGTAGGACTATCCTGAGGAGTCACATGGAGACCGGCACGTTCAGAGTCAAGTCGGGCCTCGCCGAGATGCTGAAGGGCGGCGTGATCATGGACGTCGTCACGCCCGAGCAGGCCCGGATCGCGGAGGACGCGGGCGCCGCGGCCGTGATGGCGCTCGAGCGCGTCCCGGCCGACATCCGGCGCGACGGCGGCGTGGCCCGCATGAGCGATCCGACCATGATCGAGGGCATCAAGGAGGCCGTCTCGATCCCGGTGATGGCCAAGGCGCGGATCGGCCACTTCGTCGAGGCGCAGGTGCTCGAGGCGCTCGAGGTGGACTACGTGGACGAGTCGGAGGTGCTCACCCCGGCCGACGAGGCGCACCACATCGACAAGTGGGCGTTCAAGGTGCCGTTCGTGTGCGGCGCGACCAACCTGGGCGAGGCACTCCGCCGCATCGCCGAGGGCGCCGCGATGATCCGCTCGAAGGGCGAGGCCGGCACCGGCAACGTGGTCGAGGCCGTGCGCCACATCCGGATGATCACGGGCGAGATCCGCCGGCTCCAGTCGCTGAGCGAGATGGAGCTGCCCACGGCGGCGAAGGAGCTGCAGGCGCCGCTCGAGCTCGTCAAGCAGGTGGCCGCGGACGGCCGGCTCCCGGTCGTGCTCTTCTGCGCGGGCGGGATCGCCACGCCCGCCGACGCCGCCCTGATGATGCAGCTCGGCGCCGAGGGCAACTTCGTGGGCTCGGGCATCTTCAAGTCGTCGAACCCGGAGCAGCGCGCCCGCGCGATCGTCGAGGCCACGACCCACTTCAACGACCCGGAGCGGGTCGCCGCCGCGTCACGCGAGCTGGGCGACGCGATGCCCGGCATCGAGATCGGCACGCTTCAGGAGAACGGCGGGCTGCTCCAGCACCGCGGCTGGTGACGGTCGGCGTACTGGCCCTGCAGGGGGGCTTCGAGGCACACGCGAAGGCCCTTTCACGCCTCGGCACCTCCGCTCGGGAGGTGCGCACTCCGGAAGACCTCGAGGGGCTCGATGCCCTGATCATCCCGGGCGGCGAATCGACCACGATCACCCTCGGTGTGGAACGGGAGGGACTCGCGGAGCCGCTCCTGAAGTTCGCACGCTCGGGGAAGCCCGTGCTCGGGACCTGTGCGGGCATGATCATGCTGGACCGCGAGCACCTTGGCGTGCTCGACATAGGGGTTCGGCGTAACGCTTTCGGTCGTCAACTCGCGTCTTTCGAGACAGAGCTGAGCTTCGACGGCAAGACGGTGCACGCCGTCTTCATCCGAGCCCCATGGATCGAGGACGTGGGAGAGGAGGTGGAGGTGCTGGCCGAGGTGGATGGCCATCCGGTCGCTGTGCGCGAGGGCAATGTGCTTGCGGTGGCCTTCCACCCCGAGCTGAGCGGAGATCTCTCCCTGCACGAGTGGCTGGTGGATAGGGTCCACGCCGCATGAGAGATCCCCGCGTCGACGCGCTCGCCCAGATCCTCGTCCGCTACTCGACGAGGGTGAAGAAGGGCGACGTGTGCTCGATCGCCGCGTCCACGGCGGCGGAGCCGCTCGTTCAGGCGGTCTACGAGGAGATCCTGCGGGCGGGCGGACTGCCGGTCATGCAGCTTCAGCCGAGCGGCGCCCAGGCCGCGTTCTTCGAGCTGGCGAACGACGAGCAGCTGGACTGGGTGGCCCCCACGACCGAGTGGGCGGTCGAGAACGCCGACGTGCACATCTCGGTGATGGCGTCGCTCAACACGCGCGAGCTCTCCCAGATCGACCCGAAGAAGCAGTCGCGCGCGCAGAAGGCGCGGAAGACGATCATGGAGACGTCGATGCGGCGGGCGGCCGAGGACAGCTACCGCTGGTCGCTCACCCTGTTCCCGACGCACGCGTACGCGAGCGAGGCGGGCATGTCGCTGCCCGCCTACGAGGACTTCTATTACGCGGCCTGCCTCGCGGCGGACGGCGACCCGGTGCACGCGTGGGAGCGCCAGTCCGAGCAGACCCGCCGGCTCACCGAGTGGATCCAGGGCAGGGAGGAGGTGCGCATCCAGGCTGAGGGCACCGACGTGACGCTCGGAGTGGCCGGCCGGAAGTGGGTGCCGTGCGTTGGCGAGCACAACATGCCCGACGGCGAGTTCTTCACCGGCCCGGTCGAGGACTCCGTGAACGGTGAGATCTGCTTCTCGTTCCCCGCGAGCTACGGCGGCCGCACCGTGTCGGGCGTGTGCCTCCGCTTCGAGGACGGCAAGGTCGTGGACGCCACCGCCGAGCAGGGCGAGGCCTTCCTCCACGAGATGCTCGACGCCGACGACGGCGCGCGTCGCCTCGGCGAGCTCGGCATCGGCACGAACTTCGGGATCGCCACCGGGACGAAGGAGATCCTGCTCGACGAGAAGATCGGCGGCACCGTCCACATGGCCGTGGGGATGAGCTATCCCGAGACCGGCGGCCAGAACAGCTCGGCCGTCCACTGGGACATGGTCTGCGACCTCCGCCGCGGCGGCTCGATCACCGTGGACGGCGAAGAGCTGCAGCGCGACGGCAGGTTCCTGGTCTAGCCGGACAGGCGGCGGGTGCGGTCCCTGCCGGGCCCGCCGACGAGGCGGGAGGGGATCCGGCCGATCACGGTCAGGCGGTCGTTGCCGGCTCCGCCGTAGAGGGCGATTCGCCTCACGCGCCGGGCGGGGCAGCTCACGGTGTGCCTGCCCCGCTGCTTGCATCCTCGGCCGGCCCGTAGGCGGGCCAGGCGGTCGCGGACGAGCCAGGTGCCGCCTCGCCTGCGGGCGAGCAGGTCGTTGCGGACGCCCCTGGCGCCGCGGGCGATCAGGGTGCCGTGGCGCAGACGGGCGGTGCCGGCCGGGCGGCGAGGGGAGGGGAGCGGGTTGGCGGGGCCCAGCACTCCTCCGCCCGGACCGGTCCCGCTCAGCGGCGGCTCGGCGTCGGGGCCGGCGGGCTCGGCCGGGAGCGGGTCGTCCGCCAGGTCCTTCGCCAGGTCGAAGTGGCTCTTCACCTCGCCGGCGCTCAGCGCGCGCGTGTACAGCGCCACCTCGTCGGCCTCGCCCTCGGAGAAGACCGCGTTGGTGCCGTTCCGCATCACGTGCCACGGGCCGGATGCGAGCTGCGAGCCGGCGCCGGTGGGCGACGAGTGGACGAGCTGGCCGTCCACGTACAGGGCGCCCGCGGTGCCGGCCTTCGTGGCGGCGAGGTGATGCCACTGGCCGTCGCGCACCGTGCCGATCGGCAGGCCCGTGTTGAAGCCCTGGCCGCCGAGGCGGTAGGCGAGGTTCCCGTTCGTGACGAAGGCGGGCATCCAGCCGGTGCCGCCGGCGGAGGTGTTGTCGCGGAGGACGGTGGTGCCCGCCCGCCACCGGAACCAGCCCTCCATCGTGGCGTTCGGGCCGAGCTGGCTGCCCGTGATCGCCAGCTCGCCGCTCGCGCCGTCGAAGCTCGTCGAGGTGTTGCGCAGCGGCCCCAGCACGCCCGGCTGGCCGAGCACGTAGCGGCCCTGGAAGGTGCCGGTGGCGGGCGAGGCCTCGTCGCCGGCCGTGGTGCCAGACAGCTCGCCCAGGCGCCAGTAGTTCGCCAGGCCGGCGGTGCCGAGGACCGCACCGCGGTAGGCGTCCGAGCCCGGCGCGGCGCCGGCGACCATCACGCGGCCGTCGCCGGACGTGCTGCCCGACGCGTTGCTCGCCACGAGCCGGTAGTGATACAGCCGGCCGGGCTCGACTCCGGGCAGCGTCGTGTTCACCTGATGGAGGTCGGAGTCGGCACTCAACGAGTGCGAGGGAGTGGAGGCGCCGTATTCGTTCGTCGGCCCGTATTCGACGAACCAGCCGGTGCTCTGGTTCTCCGGAACGATCGCGCCGTGGACGGTGGTGCCGCTCGCGCCGCCGGTGTGCACGGTCGGCGCCGCCGGCACGTCCACGAGGACCTCCTCGACGAGCTTGCCGGTGGCGCCGTCGTCGTCGGTGACCGTGAGCGTCGGGAAATAGCGGCCGCCGGCCGTGTAGGTGTGGGTGGCCTCGACCCCCGTGTCGCTCGCCGACTCGCCGTCGCCGAAGTCCCACGAGTAGTCGGCGATCGACCCGTCGGGGTCGTGGGAGGCGGCGGCGTCGAAGCGCACCTCGAGCGGGGCGCGGCCGGCGCGCACGGCGGGCTCGGCGTCGGCGATCGGCGCCACGTTCCCGGATCCGGACATCAGCGCGTGCACGTGGGTCTGGTAGCCCACCCAGCTCGGATAGCTGCCGTTCATCCAGATCACGCTCATGTCGCCGCCCGTGGCGGCCATGCCGCGCGGAGAGACGGGGCGCACGTTCTTGCCGGCAGCGGTCGTCACAGCGACCGACGACCAGGTCGTCCCGCCATCCGAGGTCGTCCAGGTCTCGACCTGCCACGAGCTGCCGATCTGCCTGGACAGATACACGCGGGACGGGTCCTCGTGGTCGAGCGTCAGGCCGCCCGAGTAGTAGGGCGAGCCGCCGTCCTCGCGGATCGACCCGCCGGCCGGCGTGATCTGGTGCACATCCCACGCCGAGCCGGTCCAGCGGGCATAGAAGTAGCGGTGGTCGGCGGCGGTGGGGAAGGTGGCGAACACGATCACCGGCCGGCCCGACGAGTCGGCCGCCACGTCGTGCACCCACGTCGGCTCGACCGGGTCGTACACATGGTCGCCCTCGCCGGGCGTGATCGGGTCGTCGAGCGAGCCGATCTGCGTGCCGTCCACGCGCTCGATCTTCCCCGCGCGGATCCGCGCGTAGTAGATGTTCACGTCGTCGAACTCGTTCGGATGGGCGTTCGTGTACGCCACGTGGATGGTGTCGCCGCCACTCGAGTCGTACTTCGCGTACGGCCGCTCGCCGGGCATCGTGATCAGCGTCCGGGCCGGCGACCACGAGCTCGACCCGTCCTGCTGGACCGAGAAGGTGGGGTTGTAGTTGCCGCCCCGCCAGAACAGGTAGGTGGCGCCCTCGGCGGGGAGCCGGATCGGGTTGGGATAGGTGTAGCCGCGAATCCCCGGCGTGTTCGTGGGAATGGTCTGCGGCGCGCCCCAGGACGTGACGTCCTCGGGGTTCGAGGACACCCGGTAGAACATCGTCGGGCCGACGTGGCGCGAGTAGTAGACGACGAGCCGCCCGTCCGGCCGGACCTGGATCGAAGGGTTCGCGTGGTCGTCCCGGTTGAGCCGCGCCTGGAGCGTGGCGGTGACCCGATCGCCGGTCGAGTGGTCGTAGGAGCTGACCTTGATGTCCCCCTCGAGATCGACCCAGCCGACGTAGGTGCGCGTATGAGCACCGGTGTACGTGACGGCCCGGGGATCGCCGAACCACGACCAGCCGCCGTCGCCGATGGGGTGGATGGCGCCCTGTGCCCCCGGCGCAGCGCCACAGACCGCGCAAACGACAGCAATAAAGGTGACGAGACGCCTCACCGAGCCCGAGCGTAGCCCCCAAATCGGGCGCCGCCGAGGGGGGCTTGCCGTCTTAACCACCGTATAGGTGCCTAAGACGGCAAGGTCCCTCCCTCGATGCCGCCGTTCGCCCGTGCCCGGTGGCGCGGAACGAGTTAAGGCCCTAGGCCACCCCGCGCACCGACAGCACCGGCTGCCGCGACTTCCCGTCCCGCTTCTGCGCCAAGAGCCGCGCATCCGCATGCGCCACGAGCTCCTCGGGCGTCCGGGCGTCGTCGGGCACGAGGCCCGCGGCGAAGGTCGCCGGGAAGTCGACCGCGTCGCGGAGGTCGCGCAGCAGCCGGAGGACTCCCGACGCGCCCGCGCCGGGCGCCAGCAGCGCGAACTCGTCGCCGCCGATGCGGGCCACGCAGTCGCCCTTGCGAGCCACGCCCGCGGCGGCGGCCGCCACCTCGCGGAGCACGTCGTCGCCGGCCGGGTGGCCGTGCTCGTCGTTCACGCGCTTGAAGTCGTCGAGGTCGATCAGGATCAGCGCGTAGGGCTCCCGCGTGCGGGCGGCGCGCTCGAGGGCGGCGTCGAAGGCGCGCCGGTTGCTGAGGTTGGTCAGCGAGTCGCGCTCGGCCATCGTGCGCTGGTACAGCTCCGCGCGCACCAGGCGGCCCTTCAGGTAGTGGATCGCGACCGTGGCGCCGGCCGTGGCGAGGGCGAACATCGCGAGGCGCGCGGGGTAGCCCACCTCGATGACCCGGTCGTCGTAGAAGAGCGGCGTCGCGAAGGCGTAAACGAACAGCACGTTCAGCGGCCACGCCAACCGCGGCGGGAAGAAGTACGAGATGAAGAGCGCGGTGAAGATCATCACCGGCTGCAGGAAGCTCGTGGCGCCGCCGGTGGCCCACAGGGAGAGGGCCACGATCGGCATGGTCGTGGCCGTCACGAGCGCGCGCCAGCCCACGGTCATGCTGCGGCCGTGCGAGGCCATCCACAGGGAGAAGCCGCCCCAGCCCACGGCGAACGCGGCCATCACGAGCGCGATCTCGACGTGCACGCCATTGGAAGCCGGAAGCAGCAGAACCGCGGCGCCGAGGAGGCCCGTGGAGGTCCACATAACGCCCGACGTGAGGTCGGGCAGCGGCCCGTCGTCCCACGGGTTGCCGTCAGCGTGAAGCTGCCGGCTGAGGCTGTCCTTCAGGCGACGCATGCCTGCGGGGTGCATCGGCATTTGGGAAATAGACTTGACCGGACATGGCAGGTCACTCCAAGTGGGCATCGATCAAGCACAAGAAGAAGGCCGTCGACGCGAAGCGCGGCGCCCTCTTCACCAAGCTGACGCGCGCGATCACCGTCGCGGCGCGTGAGGGCGGGGGAGACCCCGACGGCAATCCGGCGCTCGCGCTCGCGGTCCAGAAGGCGCGGGATGCCTCGATGCCGAAGGACAACATCGAGCGGGCGATCGCCAAGGGCACGGGGGCGGACTCCGATGCCGACGCGTTCGAGGCCCTCGTCTACGAGGGCTACGGCCCGGGCGGCGTGGCCGTCCTGATCGAGGCACTGACGGACAACCGCAACCGCACCGGCTCCGAGATCCGGCACATCTTCACGACGCACGGCGGCAACCTGGGCGAGCCGGGCTCGGTGGCATGGACCTTCGAGAAGAAGGGCGAGATCGTCGTGGACGGCACGCGCTACTCGGAGGACGACCTTCTGCCGGCCATCGACGCCGGAGCCGAGGACGTGGCCCTCGACGGCGACGTCTGGGAGGTCGTGACCGGCCCCGGGGAGCTCACCGCGGTGCGCCAGGCGCTCGAGGAGGCCGGGGTCGAGATCGACTCGGCCGAGCTCGTACAGCGCCCGACGACGCGCACGCCGGTCGAGGAGGACCGCGTGGGCGCGCTCATGCGGCTGATCGACGCGCTCGAGGAGAACGACGACGTGCAGGGCGTGCACGCGAACTTCGACGTGGACGCCGAGGTGCTGGAGCGGGTGGCGGCCGCCTAGTGGCGCCGCGAGCCGGGGCGGCCGTGTTCTGGGTCGTCGCCGGCACGATGCACTTCGTGATCCCCCGGCAGTACGAGGCGATCGTGCCGCCGTCCATCGCGCGGTGGAAGAAGGAGGTCGTGGTGGTGAGCGGCATCGCCGAGATCGCCGGCGGCCTGGCGATCCTGCCGGACTCCACCCGCCGCGGCGCGCGCTGGTGGCTGCTCGCCCTGCTCGCCGCGGTCTATCCGGCGAACATCCACATGGCGCTCAACCCGGAGCTCTTCCCGAAGATCCCGGCAGCCGCGCTGTGGGCGCGGCTGCCGTTGCAAGGGATCTTCGGGCTGCTGACCTGGCGCGGAACGCGCTAGCCGGTTAGGCCGACCACGCCCTCGATGCCGGCCGAGTTGACCCCGGTCTGGCAGTCGGTGGGCGTCGCCTCGAAGGCCAGCAGGCCGTGGGACGCGTCTCCGTTGTAGCGAGTGGTCGTGAGCGTCAGCGGCGGATCCAGAGGATCGACCGGCTGAAGCGTCGTGCTGTCGATCACGGTGCCCTCGAGGTTCACCGCCGCGGCGGCTCCGCTCGTCGAGTACTGCTCGATCGTCCGGGTGCCGTCACCCCACGTGATCAGCGCGAGGCCCTGGGTCGTGCTGCTGGCGCAGCCACCCGTTCCGGTCGAGCTCGGAAGCGTGTAGGCATTCCCGCTCGCCGGGTCGGTGTATGTGCCGCCCGCCTGTACGAACCCGGTGGCCGGCGAGCCGGCCTCGGACGACTGGCAGTTCGTCAAATCGCCGCTGAACGAGTACGTGAATGGCTGCGACGTCGTGCTGAGGCCCGGCGCGAACGACGCCGTGCCCTTTAGCTGGCAACCACCGCCGCTGGCGGCCGACGCGCCCTGCGCGAAAGTGAATGCGCACAGCGCGGCCACAACAGCAGCGAGAAGCGCCAGATTCCTGCGGCTTCTCATTTTCGAGCACCCCTGCCCGTTGACTACTGGTCCGAAGGCCCTACCCGGGGCATGTGAAAAACGAAACAAGGGAAGGGAGGCGTCCGGCCCCGGCCGCAGAATCCCCTCTATCAGTGATCGTCCTCGGCATAGACCCGGGCACGGCCAATACCGGGTACGGGGTCGTGCTCTCGCAGGGCGGGCGCCTGGCGGCGCTCGACGGCGGCGTGATCGACACGCGGCCGGGTGTGCCGCTGGAGCGGCGGCTCGCCCATATCCACGCGCGCGTGTGCGACTTGATCCGCGAGCACGCGCCGGCGGCGCTCGCGGTCGAGGACCTCTACTTCGGGCGGAACGCCCACAGCGCCTTCGCGGTGGGCCAGGCGCGCGGGGTCGTTCTTCTCTCCGCCGGCATGGCCGGCATACCGTGCTTCTCGTACACGCCGCAGGCCGTGAAGCAGTCCGTGTGCGGGAGCGGCGCGGCCGCGAAGGAGCAGGTGCAGCGGATGGTGGGCGCGCTCTTGGCGCTGCCCGATCCGCCGTCGCCGGACCACGCGGCGGACGCCCTCGCGGTGGCCATATGCCACGCGAACGGCGCGAAGCTGAAGGCGGCTCTGGCGTGAGGTGGCGCCGCCGCCGCCTCCGCCGGAAGCTTCCGCTGCCTCTTCGTCGCAGGGTGTTCGCATGATCGCGTCGATCCGGGGCGCGGTCGTCACACGCCTGCCCGGTGATGTGGTGATCGAGGCCGGAGGAGTGGGTTATCGCCTCGCGGTCTCCTCTGAGACGTTGTCCTCGGTGCCCCGGGTGGGTGAACAGGCGACGTTGTTGGCGCACCTGGTGTTGAGAGATGACGGGATGTATCTCTACGGCTTCGCCACCCAGTCGGAGCGGGAGCTCTTCCTCATGCTGATCGGGGTCCAGGGCGTGGGGCCGAAGGTGGCGCTCGCGGTCCTGTCGGGCGGCGCTCCGCGCGAGCTCCTCAACGCGATCGCCACCGGCGACATCGCCCGCTTCCAGGCCGTGCCCGGCATCGGCAAGCGGACGGCCGAGCGGATCATCGTCGAGCTGCGCGAGAAGGTGGCCGGGAAGGCCACCGACGACATCGTCGTCCGCCGCACCGCCTCCGACGATCCCCGCACGCTCGCCCGCGAGGGCCTCCTCGGGCTGGGCTTCACGCCGCAGGAGGCGGACCGGCTCCTCGCCGAGACGGGCGGCGAGACGCCCGAGGAGCTCATCGCCGGCGCGCTGAAGGCAGCCCGATGACCGGCATCCGGACCCCTGGGGTCGAGCGGATCCAGGACCCGGCGGCCCTCACGCCCGACGAGGAGCTCGACCGTTCGCTGCGCCCCAAGACGCTCGCCGACTTCGTCGGCCAGGAGCGCGTCAAGGAGCAGCTCGCCATCTTCATCGAGGCCGCCAAGGGGCGCGACGAGGCGCTCGACCACGTCCTGCTCGCGGGCCCGCCCGGGCTCGGCAAGACCTCGCTCGCCCAGATCGTCGCCAACGAGCTGGGCGCGCGGTTCGTGGCCACCGCCGGTCCGGCGCTCGAGCGCAAGGGCGACGTGGCCAGCTATCTCACCGCGCTCGAGCCGCGCAGCGTCTTCTTCGTCGACGAGATCCACCGGCTGCCGCGCGCGCTCGAGGAGACCTTCTATCCCGCGATGGAGGACCGCCGGCTGCCGATCACGGTCGGGCAGGGCCCGGGGGCGGCGGTCGTGTCGCTCGACCTGCCCGCCTTCACGCTCATCGGCGCCACCACGCGCACCGGCTTGCTCACCACGCCGCTGCGCGACCGCTTCGGTGTGACGCACCGCCTCGAGCTGTACGAGCCGGCCGACCTCGCCCGGATCGTCCAGCGCTCGGCGGGGATCCTCGACGTGGACATCGACACGGACGGCGCCGAGACGCTCGCGGCCCGCGCGCGCGGCACGCCACGCGTGGCGAACCGCCTCCTCAAGCGCGTGCGCGATTTCGCCGAGGTCCGCGGCACCGGCCGCATCGACGCGGGCGTGGCCGCCGAGGCGCTCGACCTGCTCGAGGTCGACGCCGCGGGGCTCGACCGGCTCGACCGCGAGATCCTGCGCGCGATCTGCGTGAAGTTCGGCGGCGGCCCGGTCGGGCTCAGCACGCTCGCGGTCGCGGTGGGCGAGGAGCAGGACACGATCGAGGACGTCTACGAGCCGTATCTGCTCCAGCAGGGCTTCCTGATGAGAACGCCGCGCGGCCGGACGGCGACCGACGCGGCGTTCGCGCATCTGGGCCTGGAACCGCCCCGCGGCGGCGGCCAGCGCCTGTTCTAACCTCAGATTTAGGCAACTGCCTACCCTTGACTTCGCATGCCGATCTTCATCTGCCCGAACTGTGGGAACCGCAGTGAATCCTCAGAGCGCACCGCCGGCTTCCAGACCCGCGCGAGAGGCTGCAAGCGCTGCGGGTTCGGCTTCCTGTTCGAGCTGCTCGACGACTACTACCCGGCGCCGAACGCCGCCTTCTTCATCCTCGACCAGCAGGGCCGCCTCATCGGCACCGGCCGCGGCGCGCGCGAGCTCACCGGCCTCGGGGACCTCGACGTGATCGGCCGCCCGGTGCAGGACGTCCTGAACCTCGAGTTCGAGAGCGGGGACGATCAGGTGGGCATCGCGCTCGAGTGGGGGGTGCGGGTGCTCGACAAGCCGGTGGTCGTGCATGCCGAGGGAGACCGCCCCGAACCGGCGAAGGCTGACATCTTCCCTGCCTACGACGATGACGGCGGCCTTCTTCTCGTGCTGACTCCGCGATGACCAACCGCACCAGGAATCTCTCGATCCTCGCGGTCGTCCTGCTGCTGCTTCTGCTGGCGGGCGGTGTGATCGCCACGAAGTCCACCAAGCTCGGGCTGGACCTGAAGGGCGGCATCGAGCTCGTCTATCAGGGCCAGCCGACCCCGCAGGTGCCGGTGGTCACCCAGCAGGCGCTCGACGACGCGCTCGAGACGATCCGCAAGCGCACCGACGCGCTCGGCGTCTCCGAGCCGGAGATCCAGCGCTCCGGCCGCGACCAGATCTCGATCGGGCTGCCCTCGGTGCAGAACGCCGAGCGCGCCATCCAGCAGGTGGGCTCCACGGCCCAGCTCCAGTTCTACGACTGGGAGCCGAACGTGCTGGGGCGCGCCCCGAACCTGCCGTTCGCCGGGTCGAAGGCGCTGTACGACGCGACCGAGTTCGCGCAGAAGCAGAAGCCGAAGGCCGAGGCGACGGACATCACGCCGGGGCAGACCCTGACCGAGGAGCAGGCCAAGCGCTTCGGCGCCAAGCCGGGAGCGCGTCCGACGCGCGAGCAGGCGGACATCCTGAACGACAGCACCGGCGGGGCCCGCTACTACCTCTTCGGGCCCGACCGCTTCCCGATCGGCCCCGACGGCAAGCCGCTGGTCGAGGGCGAGTACGACCCGTCCGCCAGCTGCAAGAGCCTCCTCGCCGACTACGAGCCGCAGAGCGGGCCTCCGCAGAAGTACGCGAAGGGCACGCAGTGCCTGAAGGAGCTCGAGGCGCTCGGCCCGGCCGGCCCGCCGGCGGGGTCGACGGTCTTTGCGGTGCCGCGCGGGATCGCGGTCGTGGAGGACGAGCCGGCGCCGAACCAGTCCGCGCGCGTGCACCGCTTCTTCGTGATCGAGGACGACTCCGAGCTGAACGGCAAGGAGATCAAGAACCCCGAGCAGGCCTTCGACCCGAACACGCACGAGCCGCTCGTGAACATGGAGTTCACGGACAGGGGCCGCCAGGCGTTCGCGGCCGTCACGAAGCGCATCGCCGACCGCGGGCGGAACTGCGAGACGCTCGCGGCCATCAAGCCGGACTGCGCGAACCTCGGCCTCCCCGCGCCGGACCGGTTCTTCCAGCGCTTCGCCATCACGCTCGACAACAAGATCGTCTCGCTGGCGACGATCGACTACCAGGAGAACCCGAACGGCATCGACGGCCGCAACGGGGCGTCGATCCAGAACATCGGCTCGATCCAGGACGCGCAGGACCTCGCCGAGAACCTGCGGATCGGCGCCCTGCCGATCGACCTGAAGCTGATCTCGCAGACGCAGGTGTCGGCGACGCTCGGCCAGCAGGCGCTCCACCAGGGCCTCACCGCGGCGGCGGTCGGCCTCGCGCTCACGATCCTCTTCCTGCTCATCTTCTACCGCGTCCTCGGAGTGGTGGCGACGATCGCGCTGCTCGTCTACGCGTTCTTCCTGTTCGCGCTGATCAAGCTGATCCCGATCACGCTGACCCTGCCGGGCATCGCGGGAATGGTGCTCACGCTCGCTGTGGCGGCCGACGCCAACATCGTGATGTACGAGCGAATAAAGGAGGAGGTGCGGGGCGGTCGCTCCATCCCGGCCGCGATCTCAGCGGGGTACACGAAGGCGCTCCGGGCGATCATCGACGCGAACGTCGTGACGATCGGCGTGGCGTTCATCCTGTTCACGCTCGCTACGGCGGGCGTCCGGGGATTCGCGTTCACGCTGGGAGTCGGCACGCTCGTGTCCCTCTTCACGGCGGTGCTCGCCACCTCCGCGATCCTCGGCTCGCTCGCGCGCACGCGGCTGCTGCGGCACAGGAGCGCCCTGGGCGTCCGAACGCGCGCGGAAGGCGAGGAGGGCTGGCGCTTCGACTTCATGGGCAACTCGCGCTGGTTCTTCTCCCTCTCCGGTGCGATCCTGGTGATCGGCGCGCTAGCCATCGCGGGCCTCGGGATCAACTTCGGCATCGATTTCGAGTCCGGCACGCGGATCACCGCGCCGCTGCAGAAGGCGGCGACGGTCGACCAGGTGCGCAACACGCTCAGTCCGCTCGGTTACTCGGACGCGTCGATCCAGACCGTGCAGGACCCGGAGCTGGGCGACCACGTCGTGCAGATCGAGGTGCGCCAGCTCGACCCGGATCAGGTGCAGACGGTCGAGAACGCGCTCGACAACGACTATGGGGTCGCAAAGAAGGACTTCGTCGCCAACTCAGTCGGCCCCACCTTCGGACAGCAGATCGCGCGAACGGCCGTGATCGCCGTGATCGCCTCGCTCTTACTGATCTCCATCTACATCGGCTTCAGGTTCGAGTGGAAGTTCGCGGTGCCGGTGCTGATCGCGCTGGCGCACGACCTCCTGATCACCGCGGGCGTGTACGCCCTGTTCGATCGCGAGGTGACGACCGCCACGGTCGCCGCCCTGCTGACGATCATGGGTTACTCGCTGTACGACACGGTGATCGTGTTCGACCGAATACGCGAGAACGTGCCGCGCATGCCGCGGGCCACGTTCTCCCAGATCGCCAACCGGTCCATGTCGGAGGTCTTCACGCGGTCGCTCGCCACCAGCTTCGCGGTGCTGTTGCCCGTCGGCTCGCTGCTGCTGTTCGGCGGCGAGACGCTGAAGGACTTCGCGTTCGCCCTGCTCGTGGGCGTGCTCTCGGGCGCCTACTCGTCGATCTTCATCGCGACGCCGGTCCTGGTCGAGTGGAAGGAGCGCGAGACCACGTACATGCGCCGTCGCCGCCTGATGATCCAGGAGTACGGCGGCCACATCCCGGCCTTCCCGCCCGGCGTGCTGGGCGAGCCCGCACCGGCGGCGGCAGCCGCGGGAGCGGGAGCGGGCGTCACCGCGGCCGCGGCCGCGCCTGAGGACGCACCGGCGCCGACGAGCCGCGCCGGCCGCCGCCAGCGCCGCGAGGCGGCCGCTCGCCAGAGCGCCGCCGGCGGCCGCCGCTCCAGCTCGACCACACGCACCGCTCAGCGGCCGCCGGCACGTCCGCCCGCGGACGCCGCTCCTCCGCCCGCCGCTGACGGCGCACCGCGCGGGGGCGACGGCGCTCCGCCGCCCGCGGACGCCACTCCTCCGCCCGCCGACGGCGCGCCCACCTCGCCGCCGCCCGAGCGCGCGGCGCAGCCGTCGGCGGAGACGCCCGCATCGCCGTCCGCTCCCACGGCCCCCTCGACCCCGCCGTCGAAGCCCAAGGGGAAGTCGAAGCGCCAGCGGCGCAGGAAGCACGGGAGGCGCTAGCGATGGGCTTGGTCGTCTGGGTGATGATGGGAATCGCGGTGTGGCACTTCACGGTGTTCCTGCCCGACCGCTTCTGGGGCGGGATCGTCGGCGCCTTCGTGGCAGCCTTCCTGTCCGCGGCGATCTTCGGCTTCATCGTGAACGGCGGCACGGTGCCCGGAAAGAACGACACGGAGCTGATCCAGGCCCTGATCGCCATCCCCGGATCGATGATCGGCCTGGCGCTCTCCTACTTCTGGGGCGCCCGCTACGACCGCCTGCACGGCATCGACCACGGCCACACCCGCGAGGGCGCCCACTAGCCGCATCCCATTCCGTCCGCTCTGCATCCGAGGATCTGTCGGATGCAGTCGAGGCCGTCGCGGTGGAAGTCCGACCCGTATGAGGTCGCTGCCGGGCGTGCTCTTGCGGAGGGGCTCGGGGTGTCGCCGGTCGTCGGGGCGATTCTCGCGCGGCGCGGCTTTGGCGAGGTCGAGGAGGCGCGGCGGTTCCTCGCCGCCGAGGAGGCTCACGATCCCGCCTCGCTTCCCGGCGTTCCCGTTGCCTGCGAGCTGATACTCGCGCACGTCGAGCGCGGCTCGGTGATCGCCGTGTTCGGCGACTACGACGTGGACGGCGTCTGCTCCACCACGATGATGCTTCGCACGCTGCGCGCGCTCGGGGCCGATCCGGTGTGGGAGCTGCCGAGCCGCTTCGACGAGGGCTACGGGCTCTCCGCCGGTGCCATCGAGCGGCTCGCCGCCCGGGGGGTCGGGCTCCTGATCACCGTGGACTGCGGCATCACCGCCGTCGAGCCGATCGCGGCCGCGCGGGCGGCGGGGCTCGATGTGGTGGTCACGGATCATCACCGCCCGGGCGAAACGTTGCCGGAGTGCGCGATCGTGCATCCGGCGCTCGGCGACTACGGCTGCCCGGAGCTGTGCGCGTCGGGCGTCGTGCTGAAGCTGGGCGAGGCGCTCTATGCCGCTGCCGGCCGCGATCCGGCGGAGGCCGCCGAGGACGTTGACCTCGCCGCGCTCGCCACTGTCTGCGACCTCGTTCCCCTGCGCGGCGAGAACCGGCGCATCGTGCGGGAGGGCCTGGTCGAGCTCGGCCGCACGCGCAAGGCGGGGCTGCGGGCGCTCATGGAGGTGGGAGGCGTGGCGCCCGGCGAGATCTCGGAGCAC
>DASUYU010000233.1:0-2386 GCA_036377235.1 Thermoleophilaceae bacterium | reverse complement strand
GCGGCATGGGCATCAACAACCCGTACAACCTGCGGCTGATCGTCGAGCAGGCGCGCGTGCCGGTGATCCTCGACGCGGGCGTGGGCACCGCCTCGGATGCCGCGCTCGCGATGGAGGCGGGCTGCGACGCCGTGCTGCTGGCCAGCGCGATCTCGCGGGCCGCGGACCCGGTTGCGATGGCGCGCGCGATGCGCAAGGCGATCGAGGCCGGTTACGAGGCCCGTGTGGCGGGGAGGATCCCGCGCCGGCTGTACGCGCAGGCGTCGTCGCCCGAGGAGGGCGTCGCGGAGCTCTCGGCCGGCGACGCGGCGGGCTCCGCGCGCAAGCGCGAGACCGAGCGCGCGCCGTCGCGGCCGTGAGCACCGAGCTCGAGCGTGGCGCGGTGGACGCGCTCGCCGACCGCTGGCGCGCGGCGTGGGAGGGCGCGGGGTTCGAGGGGTGCTGCACCCCCGACGTGACCTACGAGGACCCGGTCGCGGTCGATCTGCTCCGCGGGGTCGAGGCGCTCGACAGCCACGCGGCGGGCCTGCGCTCCGCGGTCCCCGACCTCCGCGTGGAGGCCACGGCCCCGCCGCTGTTCCGTGGATCCCACGCGTGCGTGCCGTGGCGGGCGCTCGGCACTCACCGGGGCGACCTCGGCCAGATGCTTCCCGCGAGCGACCGCTTCGTGACGATCCACGGGCTCCACTACCTCGAGCTCACCGACGGCGCGGTCCGCCGCGCGCGCGGGTTCTTCGACCTCTACGACGCCGCCACGCAGCTAGGCCTGCTGCCGTCGCGCGGCGGCATCGGCGAGACCGCCCTGCTCCTCCTGAGAGGCTTCGGCGTGCGCCGCCGCCCGGCTACTTGACGGTGATCGTTCCGGCCATGCCGGGCGCGTGCACGTGGCAGACGTACTTGTAGGTGCCGGGCTTGTCGAGCTTCAGCTTGAACGTGTCGCCCTGCTGCATGCCCCCGTCTCCCCCGGAGGAGAAGTCGCCGCCCGGACCGGACTCCTTGTGCACGTCGTGGGGCACGGACTCGTCGTTGGTGAAGGTGACGGTCTCGCCGGCCTTGATGGTCAGGTCCTTCGGGTCGAACTGGATGTTCTTCATGGAGACGCTCGTGCCTCCGCCGCCGCCGCTCGAGCCGGACTGGCCGGTGGAACTTCCGCCGCCGGCGGAGCCGCCTCCGCTGTCGTCGTCTCCGCCGCAGGCGGCGAGACCGAGGGCGAGGCAGGCCAGTGTCAGCGCGATCAGCTTCGTCATGGCGCGGAGAGTAGAAGCTCGAGGAGGGCCTTCTGGGCGTGCAGGCGATTCTCGGCCTGGTCCCACGCCGCCGAGCGCTCGCCGTAGAGCACGTCCGCGGTGATCTCCTCGCCCGGGTGCGCCGGGAGGCAGTGGAGGACGATCGCGTCGTCGCGCGCCCTGGCGAGCAGGGCAGCGTCGATCCGGTACGGCTCGAGCAGCTCGCGGCGGCGCGCCGGATCGGCGTCGTCGCCCATGCTCACCCAGACGTCGGTGTACAGCGCGTGCGCTCCGTCCACGGCTTCCTCGGGCGAGACCCCGGGCGCCTCCGGCAGCGACAGCTCGGGCGGCGAGGCGATCGCCACCTCGATGCCCGCGATCCCGCCGGCGACGAGGAGCGAGCGGGCCATGTTGTTCCCATCGCCCAGGTAGGCGAGCTTCAGCCCTTCGAGCCGGCCGAAGCGCTCGCTCAGGGTGAGGAGGTCGGCCAGCGCCTGGCACGGGTGGTGGTCGCGGCTGAGCATGTTGATCACCGGCACCGACGCGTGCTCGGCGAGCTCCTCGAGCAGCTCGTCCGGCCCGGTGCGCACGCCGATCGCGTGAACCATCCGCGACAGCACGAGCGCTATGTCACGCGGGGACTCGCGCTGCCCCATCCCGACCTCGCCGTGGAGGAGCGAGACGGGGTGGCCGCCAAGCTCGGTCACGCCGACGTCGAACGACACGCGCGTCCGCATCGACGGCTTCTCGAACAGGAGCGCCACGGACTTCCCCTCGAGCGCGCGCGACGACAGCCGGTCGGCCTTGAGCTCGAGCGCGCGATCGAGGAGGGCGAGCTGCTCCTCGGCCGTAAGCTCCGCGCCTGTCAGGAAGTGGGGTGCCATGCGAGTCCTCAGCTGGAATCTCTACCACGGGCGTGATTTCCCTCCCGACGAGGGGCTGTTCACGCCGCGCTCGCGCCTGCTTCGGGTGACCGAGCGGAACGCGACCCACGTCCAGGTCAACCGCCCGCTCCGCGACGAGTTCGCGAGCTGGATCGCCGGCCGCGACTGGGACGTCGCGCTCCTCCAGGAGACGCCCCCGCTGTGGTTCCGCCACCTCGGCGAAAGCGCGCGCGCGAACGGCGTGCGCGTGCTCACCTCGCGCAACGTCATCCCACC
>DASUYU010000232.1:0-6606 GCA_036377235.1 Thermoleophilaceae bacterium | reverse complement strand
CCGGGCGTGGGCGGGCCGCCCAGCTCCTCGATCAGGCCGTCGTAGCGGCCGCCGCCGCCGAGTGCCGCCTGGGCGCCCAGCCGGTCGGATTCGACCTCGAACACCGTGCGCGTGTAGTAGTCGAGCCCGCGCACGAGCGTCGGGTCGATCTCGTACTCGAGGCCGGCCGCGTCGAGCAGCTCGCGCACGGCCGCGAAGTGCTCGGCGTCCTCCGGCGCCAGCCGGTCGAGCAGGAGCGGCGCCTCCTTCATGACGGCCTGGGTGCCCGGGTGGTCGGCGTCGAAGGCCCGCAGCGGATTCTGGTCGATCCGCGACCGGACCTCCTCGGACAGCTCATCCTCGCGCGCGCGCAGGAAGCCCTTCAGCTCCTCGACGTACTCGGCGCGGGTCTCCGGCGTGCCAAGGCTCGACAGGCGGAGCCGCCGGGTGCCCGTGCCTGCGCGCTCGAGTATCTCGTCGAACAGGAGGATCAGCTCCGCGTCGAGGCTCGGGTCGTCGGAGCCGATCGCCTCCGCGTCGATCTGGGTGAACTGCCGAAAGCGACCGGCCTGGGGCGCCTCGTGGCGGAAGAACGGGCCAGCCTCCCAGACCTTCACCGGCTGGGGGAGCTTGTGCATCCCGTGCTCGATGTACGCGCGGCAGATCCCGGCCGTGGCCTCGGGACGCAGCGTGAGCGACCGGCCTGCCTTGTCCTCGAAGGTGAACATCTCCTTCTGGACGATGTCGGTGGACTCACCCACCCCGCGCGCGAACACCTCGGTGTCCTCGAACACGGGCGTCTCGAAGGGCTCGTATCCCGCCTGCCCGAGCACCTCGTCCGCGATCCCGGCCAGCGCGAGCCGGCGGCGCCCGTCCGGGGGCAGCACGTCGAGCGTGCCGCGCGGCGCCTGAAGCTTCTTCACCTGGCCAGCTCGGCCAGGAACGGGTTGGTCGCCCGCTCCGCGCCCAGGGTCGTGATCCCCATGTGACCGGGGTAGACGGCCGTCTCCTCGGGCAGCGTGTCGACGAGGGTGCGGATCGACTCGAGCAGGGTGCCGTGGTCGCCGCCGGGAAGGTCGGTGCGGCCGATCGACTGCTGGAAGAGCACGTCGCCGGAGAAGATCGCCCGCTCGTCCGGGATCGAGAAGGTCACGTGGCCGGGACTGTGGCCGGGCGTGAACAGCACGTCGATCTCGAAGCCCGCGAGCTCGAGCCTCTCGCCGCCCTCGAGCGTGTGCTCCGCGTCGTACGACTCGTAAGGGCCGAAGCCCGGCCACGGCACGTAGCTCATGATGTCGGCGAGCACGACCGCCTCGATCTTCGGCACCCAGACCTCGGCGGCGGTCGCCTTCGCGACGGGCGCCACGGCTCCCACGTGATCGAAGTGCGTGTGCGTGAGGAGGATGCCGTCCAGCGTCACGCCTAGCGCGTCGATGGCGCCGAGGAGCTTGTCGGCCTCGTCGCCCGGGTCCACGATCAGCGCGCGGTCGGAGCCGTCGCGCCGGAAGATGTACGTGTTCTCCTGGATCTGCCCGACGGTGAACATGCGCACGTCCATCAGCGCGCCGCCCTCTTCTTCATCCGGTAGCTGTAGATCATCTTGTCGGTGACGAAGCCGAGCGGGATGTACAGCAGGAACATGAACGCCGCGAGGCCGCTGCCCTCGGCGAAGCTCCTGTTGAACAGCGCGACCACGAGCACGCCGAAGACGGCCGCGGCGATCGCCGCGCGGTTCACGGCGCTGCGCCAGGTGGGCGGCGTGTCGAGCCGCTCCCGCCGGCGCTCGCGCGCGATCTTCTTGGCGTCCTCGCGCGTCTGAGGGCGGCCCGTCCTGCCAGACCGCTCGATCGTGCCCGCGGGCGTGCCGCGGTGCTTGCGCGTGCGCTTGCGCTTGGTCTGCGCCATTCAGCCGACGTTACCGGACGCTCTACGCCACCGCCCGGAGCACTTCCTCCAGGATGTGGCGCTCGGGATCGAAGCCGCGCAGGGGCACGTCCTCGGGGAAGCCCTCGAAGGCCGCGCGCGGGGCCAGGCCGATCAGCTCCGCCTCCGCCACCTCCGCCCGCTCGCGCACGTACTCGACGATCTCGGCGAGCGGCACGGCGCGATGGTCGTGCACGTTGGTGGAGACCTGGGCGCGGTTGCGGTCGTGCAGATACAGCCCGAGCGCGCGCACGCCCGACAGCCCGCCGCCCGACTCGCGGAGGCCCGCGGCGATCTGCTTGGCCACCGCCAGATCGTCGGTCACGAGGTCGACGTTGAAGGCCACGAGCGGCGGGCGCGCGGCGGCGAGCACCGCGCCGGCCGTGGCGTGCGGCTTGGCGGGGCCGTAGTCCGGCACGAGCTCGCCCGCCTCGATCCGCCGCGCCAGCTCCTTCGGCCCGCCGCGCCGGATCCAGGCGCGCTCCACGTGCTCCGGCCGGGTAGCGAGCTCGCCGTAGAGGAAGACCGGCACGCCGAGCTCCTCGCCGATGGTGGCGGCCGCCGTGAGCACCTCGGCGACGGCCGCGCCTCGGCGATCCTCGTCGAGGTAGACGACCGGCATCACGTCGAGCGCGCCGACGTGCGGATGGATGCCCGTGTGGGCGCTGATGTCGATGCGCGCGATGGCCGACCGCGCGCCGCCGATCAGCGCCTTCGCCATGTCCCCCTGGCGCGCGGCCAGCGTGAACACCGCCCGATCGTGATCCGGATCCGTGTGAAGGTCGAGAAAGTGAGCGGGCGCGAACGCGCGCCCGATCGCCTCGAGCGTCGCGAGATCGCGACCCTCGCTGACATTGGGCACGGTCATGAGAAGCGGGTTAGCGTCCACGACCCTGAAGGCTAGACTCGCGGCGAGCGGCTCCGTAGCTCAGCGGTTAGAGCGCACGACTCATAATCGTGAGGTCGATGGTTCGAATCCATCCGGAGCTATGCCAAACGTGCGGAGCTATGCCAAAGGTGCGGCGGAATGCGGTTTCCCTTGTCACGGGAGGCGGCTTGCGGCGATCCGCTCAGTCGTGGGGTCATCGATGGCCTGCATTCGGCGTCGCAGAGCGCGATCGGACTCGGCTGAGGCCACGAATCGCCCTTTGGACGTCCACCTCGCGTCCACAACCAGCGCCCACTGCGGCTGAGGGCTGCGCAAGGAAGTAGGTGAGCCCGACCCGCAATCGCGTCACTCTGCTCGGTGACATCGTCGCCATTCCCTTGCGCGGAGCCTGGACAGGGTAACCGGGGGATCCTGCACCGGGGTCGGGAGCTCGTCCGCTTCCATGCGAGCGACCTCTGGATCACCTGCGCGCTGGAGTTCCGGGGCGGCTCGCACGAGCAATGGCGGCCGCACCACTTCACCTGGCTGTACTTCCTCGACGGGAGGACAACGCCCATCAGCACCGCGAGCGCCAGGACCAGCAGCGCGGGCTTGACCGTTCGGCGGTCGATTCCCGCGACGCGGCGTCCAGCGGATGTCACGGTCGGTCTCGCAGCTTTCGATCCACTCACGCTGGGCGATCGCGGGGATGTTGCGCAGGTTCGCGCGCGCGAGCGGGAGCATCTGGCCCCAGTCGCGGCGAAGCTGATCGTGACCGCTGCACGCGCGACGGTCGGCGCAGCCGTATAGCTGAAATTACGGTCGCGGCAGCCGGTGCTCAGTCACGCTTGTCCGACTCGTGCGGGTTCGCCTTGCGCGGATCGACCTCAAGGTCTGTCTCGTGATTGGGCGCACTCGTGCTGGTTGCGCCAGTCGGAGTGTGCACATCGCCAAAGTCGAGCTCGTCGGAATCGGCTTCGGGATCCCGTGGATCGGGTCGCTTGTCGTACGGGTCAGGCCACTCGGTCGGATCGGGATCGCTCACTGGTTCGTTGAGCGAGTGATGCACTTCCCGTTCGGGCGGGGACTCGTCGTCGATCATGCTTACCTCCTGTTCACTCGGTAGCGACTGGAGCTCGCCGCGCCCTTGTTGTTAGCAGAGTTTGGCCGTGGTGGGCTCGGCCGGGCGTGTGCGCGCGACTCGCTGTCGCGGGCATAGGCTTCCCGCATGGACAGCGGCGCAACGCGCGCCGTGACCAACTCGGCGCTTGTGGTCGGCGCGCTCGGCGTCGTGTTCGGTGACATCGGCACCAGTCCCATCTACACGATCCAGACCGCCTTCAACCCGGGCGATCCTCATCCGATACAGGCGTCGCTCCAAAGCGTCTACGGCGTCGTCTCGCTGATCTTCTGGTCGGTGACGTTGATCGTCACGGTCAAGTACGTCGGCCTGGTGATGAAGGCCGACAACGACGGCGAGGGCGGGATCATGGCTCTCATCGCGCAGATTCGCGAGATCGGGAAGGAGGTACCGGCACGCACGAAGTTCGTGCTCGCGAGCGTCGGCGTGTTCGGAGCCGCCCTGTTCTTCGGCGACAGCATGATCACGCCGGCGATCTCGGTGCTCTCGGCGGTAGAGGGAACGAAGACGATCTCGTCCTCGATGGACCACTTCGTGATCCCGATCACCCTCACGATCGTCGTGGTCCTGTTCGCGGTCCAGCGTCACGGCACCGGCTCGCTGGGCCGCCTGTTCGGCCCGATCATGCTCGTCTGGTTCACCACCATCGCCGCGCTCGGGATTCGGGGTATATCGATGCACCCGGAGGTCCTAAAGGCCCTCTCGCCGAGCTATGGCTTCGATTTCCTGTTCCACAGCGGGTGGAGCGGCTTCTTCTCCCTCACCGCCGTGGTCCTGGCGATCACCGGGGTCGAGGCGCTCTATGCCGACATGGGTCATTTCGGGCGTCCCCCGATCGCTCGCGCGTGGCTGGTCGTGGTCTTCCCCGCGTGCATCCTCAGCTACCTCGGTCAGGGAGCGCTGATCCTGGACGACCCCGATGCAATCCGCGCGCCCTTCTTCCGGCTCATGCCGCACGGGGGCCTGATCCCGCTCGTGGTGTTGGCGACGGCGGCCACCGTCATCGCGTCCCAGGCGGTGATCTCGGGGGCCTTCTCGCTCGCCCACCAAGCGGCACAGCTGGGTTACCTGCCGCGACTGCACGTAATCCATACCTCTGAGCGCGAATACGGGCAGGTCTACGTGCCGTTCATCAACTGGTTCTTGATGGGAGCCGTCCTGGCGCTCGTCCTTGCGTTCCGGAGCTCGGCACACCTCGCGTTCGCCTTCGGGATGGCGGTGACGGGCACGATCGTGATCACGACGATCCTCTTCTTCGTCATCGTCCGTCGGCGCTGGCAGCGACCGCTCTGGCTCGCGCTTCTCGGCGCGGGACTGTTCCTCGCCGTGGAGCTCCCGTTTCTCGCGGCAAACCTGACCAAGTTCGTCCATGGTGCCTGGGTTCCGTTACTGATCGGTGTAGTCGTCTTCACGGTCATGACGACCTGGTTCCGCGGGACCGAGCTGGTCACAGCCGAGCGCTTCCAGGTCGAGGGGCCGCTGCAGGCCTTCGTCGACAGTCTCCGCAACATGGACCCACCGCCGGCCAGAACCAGGGGCACGGGCGTGTTCATGAGCCGGGGAAAGGAGACGGCCCCGCTGTCGATGCGCGCGTGCGTCGATCACCTGAACGCGCTGCAACGACACGCGATCATCCTCTCGCTCGAGACCGTGACGACCCCGCGGATCAGTCCGGCGGACCGGCTCGAGATAGACGATCTCCGCTACATGGACGACGGCATCACCTTCGTCCGTGCCAAACACGGGTACGCGGAGCACTACGACGTGCCGGCCCTGGTCAGGCAGATCGCCGAGGTCGGCGTCGAAAGCCCGGTCGATTCACGAGACACCTCGTTCTACCTGAGCAGGGTCGAGCTGACGCCTGGCGACCGTCCCGGGATGAGCCGCTGGCGCAAGCGCCTCTTCCTCGCGACGGCGCTGATCTCGGCCGAACCCGCTGACTACTTCCAGATGCCTCGCGACCGGACGATCACGCTCGGCGCGGAGATCGAGTTCTGAGGGACTCGCCCACGGAGTCGTAGCCTGACCCGAAGTCCGAAAGGACTGTCTACCAGCGGTAGCGCGGCCCAGCCCATTTCGACCCTTCGCCGCGCTGAGCGACTGAACTAGTCGCAGGCGCGGGCGGAGTCATAGGGTCTGGCACCGACCACCGTGACCGCCGCCCGGTCCGACGAACCACCGTCCGCCCCCGCGCTCGCCGGCGAGCAGAGCCTGCGCAGCGTGCTGGCCGCGCTTGCCGCGAACGTGACCATCACCATCGCCAAGGGCGTCGCTGCCGTGCTGACGGGGTCCGCCGCCCTGCTGGCCGAGACGCTCCACAGCGCGGCCGACGCGGGCAACGAGTTGTTCCTGCTGGTGGCCCTGCGCCGCAGCGCGCGGGAGCCCGACGAGCGCCACCCGTTCGGCTACGGGGCCGAGCGCTACTTCTGGGCGCTGCTCGCCGCGCTCGGCATGTTCTTGGTGGGCGGCGTCGTGTCGGTCTGGCACGGCGTGCAGAGCCTTCTGGATCCGGAGCCGCTCGACTCGTTCTGGGTCGGGGCAGCGGTGCTGACGATCGCGCTGGTGCTCGACAGCTCGAGCCGCTTCGTCGCCAGCCGCGAGGTGCGGCGCCGCGCGAGGGCCCGCGCGCTGGGCGTGCGCGACTACGTCCGCGAGAGCGCCGACCCGACGCTCACCACCGTCTACCTCGAGGACA
>DASUYU010000231.1:0-5055 GCA_036377235.1 Thermoleophilaceae bacterium | reverse complement strand
CGCCGGCGGATCGGTCGCCCTGTTCGCTGCCGGCGGCTCGCACGGGTACGTGGCGCTGCTCGTGTGGATGCTGCTCGCCGGGATGCTCGGCTCGGCCGGCATCGCGGCGAGCGGGCGGGCCGTGTTCGGCTGGTTCCCGCGGGACGAGCGCGGACTCGCGCTCGGCATCCGTCAGACGGCAGTGCCCGCGGGGGCGGCGATCGCGTCGTTCACGCTGCCGCCGCTCGCGTCGGCCGCCGGCGTGCACGCGCCGCTGTACGCGCTGGCCGGCGTGATGCTCGCGGGGGCTATCGCCGCGGCGGTCTGGATGCGCGAGGGGCCGCGCGTGGAATCCGCCGCGCCGGCGGCGCCGGACGCTGCGCGCGACCCGCGCATCTGGCGGCTCAGCGCGGCCTCGTCGCTGATGATCATCGGCCAGGTCGGGCTCACGTCGCTGCTCGTCCTCTACCTCTACCGGGAGCGGGACTGGACGGCCGCGCACGCCGCCCTCGCGCTCGGCTTCGTGCAGGTTGGCGCCGCGCTGGCGCGCGTGTCCGCCGGGCGCTGGTCCGACCTCCGCGACGAACGGATCGAGCCGTTCCGGCGGCTGGCCACGGCGGCGGGCGTGCTGCTCCTGGCGGCGTCGCTCGGGGGTCCCGCCGCGGTGCCGCTCCTGATGGCGGGTGGCGTGGCCGCGATGAGCTGGAACGGTCTCTCGTTCACGGCGGCGGCCGAGATCTCCGGCCGGCGGCAGGCCGGCAAGGCCATGGGCATCCAGAACACGGCCATGCGGGTCGTGGCCGCGGGCGTGCCCGTGGGGCTGGGCGCGCTCGCCTCGGCGGTGTCGTGGCACGCCGTCTTCCTCGTCATGGGCGTGACCCCGCTGATCGCCCGCGCGCTGCTCGGGCCGCTCGTCGAGGACGAGCGGAGGCGCCGCCGCGACCGGCACGCGCGCCTAGAATCACGCGCCCATGCCGGAGGGCCAGCTTCTGTGGACGCCGTCGGATCCTGACGCGAGCGAAATGGCCCGCTTCATGCGGGCGCGCGGCTTCTCCGCGTACGACGAGCTGTGGCGGTGGTCGGTCGAGGACCTCGACGGCTTCTGGGGCGCCCTGTGGGAGTGGTTCGAGATCGAGGGCTCGTACGACCGTGTGCTGGGCAGCGCAGAGATGCCCGGCGCTGAGTGGTTCCCGGGCGCGTCGCTGAACTACGCCGAGCGGCTGTTCGCCGCGGCACAGCCTGGCGAGCCGGCGATCGTCCACGCCACCGAGTCGTCGCCGCTGGCGGAGATGACCTGGGACGCGCTGGCCGACCAGGTCGCGCGCTGCGCCGCCGGCCTGCAGCGGCTCGGGGTGGAGCGCGGGGACCGGGTGGCGGCGTACATGCCGAACGTGCCCGAGACGGTCGTGGCGTTCCTGGCGTGCGCGTCGATCGGCGCGGTGTGGTCGAGCTGCGCGCCGGAGTTCGGCACGCCGACCGTCGTGGACCGTTTCAAGCAGATCGAGCCGAAGGTGCTGATCGCCACCGAGGGCTACCGCTACGGCGGCAAGGACTTCGACCGGCGCGAGCGGGTGGCCGAGCTCGTGGAGGCGATCCCGTCGATCGAGCACACGGTGCCGGTGCCGAGCGGGTGGGACGAGCTCCTGGCCGAGCCGGCCGAGCTCGCCTTCGAGCGCGTGCCGTTCGACCACCCGCTGTGGGTGCTCTACTCGTCCGGCACCACCGGCCTGCCGAAGGCGATCGTGCAGGGGCACGGCGGGATCCTGCTCGAGCATCTGAAGAAGGCGCGGCTCCACTCGGACCTCTCGCCGGGCGACCGCTTCTTCTGGTTCACCACCACCGGCTGGATGATGTGGAACTTCCTGGTGGGCGGGCTGCTCGCGGGCGCGACGATCGTGCTGTACGACGGACAGCCGGACCCAGCCCGGCTGTGGGACTTCGCGGCCGAGGCGCGGGTCACCACGTTCGGCACGAGCGCCGGGTTCATCGGCGCGTCGATGAAGGCGGAGGTCACGCCCGAGCCGTGGGAGGGCTTTCGCGCGATCGGCTCCACCGGGTCGCCGCTGCCGGTCGAGGGGTTCGACTGGGCGTACGAGCGCTTCCCCGACGTGTGGCTCTTCTCCACCAGCGGGGGCACCGACCTGTGCACGGCGTTCGTGGGCGGCTGCCCGCTCCTGCCGGTGCACTCGGGCGAGCTGCAGGCGCGCTGCCTGGGCGCGTCGGTGGAGTCGTGGAGCGAGGACGGCCGCCCGCTCGTGAACGAGGTGGGCGAGCTCGTCATCACGAGGCCGATGCCATCGATGCCGCTCTACTTCTGGAACGACCCGGACGGCGAGCGCTACCGGTCGAGCTACTTCGAGATGTTCCCCGGCGTGTGGCGGCACGGAGACTGGATCAAGATCACCGACCGCGGCACCGCGGTGATCTACGGGCGGTCGGACTCGACGATCAACCGGGGCGGGGTGCGGATGGGCACCAGCGAGATCTACAGCGCCGTCGAGGGGGTCGAGGAGGTGCTCGACAGCCTGGTGGTGGACGTCGAGGACGAGATGATCCTGTTCGTGGTGGTACGGGAGCAGCTCACCGACGAGGTGGTTGCCGAGATCCGGTCGCGCATCCGCGAGCACTGCTCGCCGCGGCACCTGCCGGACCGGGTGGTGCAGATCCCGGAAGTGCCGCGCACGCTGTCGAACAAGAAGCTCGAGGTGCCGGTGAAGAAGATCCTGCTGGGCGCGGCGCCGGAGAGCGCCGCCTCGCGCGACTCGCTGGCGAACCCCGAGGCGCTCGACTGGGTCGCCAAGTTCGCCGTGCGGGCTAGCTGAGCTCCTCGTCGATCTCCTCGATCAGCCGCACGCACGTCTCCTCGGTCTCCGCGAGGTTGTCCTCTTCGAGCCGGTCGGTCGTGCCGGCGAAGGTCACGGACGGGAGGCCGGCGGACGCGGCGGCGTAGCCGTCGCTCGCGTCGCGGTTCACGAACGGCTCGGAGTCGAGGTTGCCGGTGAGCTGTGGGTGCGATTTGACGGTCAGGAGCGGGCCCTCCTTCTTCGTCTCCCTGAGCTCGCCGCCGCCCACCGCGTCGATGTTGATGACGATCGTCTCGCCGGGCGCGAACTGCTTGCGGTGGGTCTGGAGGAAGGCGCGCATGCCCTGAGCGCGCGCCTTCTGCGCGCCGGTGAAGACGATGTGGACGCCGAAGTGGTTCAGGTCGGTGAGCCTCTCCGCGAGCCGGAGTACGACGGCGACTCCGGACGCGTTGTCGCTCTCGCCCTGGGAGGCGGGGGAGAGGGCGATGTCGAGCATGAGCGCGACGTAGACGATGAGGACGACGGTCGCGAGGAACTGCACGACGGTGAGCGCGACGCCGCTCATGCCGCCCACGCGCCCGACGCACATGGCGAGCAGGATCGCCATCGCGAGGACCATGGGCCAGAGCGGTCGGGTGCGTGTCGGACCGCTGTCGTAGTGGGCCACCAGGATGAGCGCGCCCGGCATCTCGCGATCGCCGAACGACACGACGTTCTGGGAGGCCCGCCGGCCGAGCAGCCGCCGCGTGGTGGGCGTGATGCCGGCCGCGTCGAGGAAGGTCACGATCAGCGCGATGAGGACGATGCCGGTGCCGAGCGCGGCGGCATACACGGCGAGCACCCCGCCCACGACGGCCACGCCCGCGTTGATGGCATAGCCCGTGGCCCACTGCGGCCACACCGAGAACCCCTCGAGATGCGCATCCCGCCCAAGCTCCTCGAGCCGACCCGCAAGATGCTGAGCAGCCCGCCGCTCGGAATCACTGCCAGGCGGCCGCGGCCCGAACTCGTCGACGAGCGCCTCGGCCTCGGCGAAGGCGTCGATACGAGAAGTCTCCATGCCGTGGGCTTATGCCCGCCTGGGGCAGCCCCCGAACCCGCTAGGTCTTCGGCCCGACGAACTCGTCCATCCGCGCAACCGACTCGCGCCGCGCCACCGAGATGTTCCAGCGGTTCATGACCCGCCACTCGATGCCGAGCAGATCGCACGCGTCGCAGAAGATGCCGCGAATGTCATCTGAGCGGTTGCTGAACTGGTAACGCGGATAGCTGTACGTCTTCTTGGGGTGATGGATGATGTTCAGGCAACGGCAGCCGTCCGAGTGAATCAACCCGCGGAGCAGCAGATCCGGCCGCGAATTCACGATCGCCTCTTGCCAGTCCGTGAGCGCGATGAGCCGCTCGTGCTTTCGTCCCGGGGCGTGCTGGGGGAAGAGGCACGGAAGCTGCTTCGAGGAGATGCCCACCTCCACCGCACGAGAGCTGTGGATTGCCTGGACGTGCGGCCGGTTGTGCGGGAGCAACTCCTGCATTCCGCAGAAACATTCGTGAATGATCCGGGGATAGCGCTCATCCAGAGCGATCCGGAGCCGCATCACTCCCCGGCTTTGCTTTGACAGGCAGCCGTCGCCGAGGTACAGACCGAGCAGGTATGCGTAAGAGTCGGGCAGGTCGTCAAGGGCGTGCCTGGGGCCACCGCATTCCGCACAGCACTTCGTTGGCAGCCGATATCCAGAAATGCCCGGGATCGGGTGGCGCGGTTTCCACCGCCTGCTGGCCCGCCAGTCACGAACCGTGCCGCGCGGGAGGTGTGTCAGTCGCGCGATCGCGCAGTCGTTGAGGCCCTTCTCGACGAGATCCCTAACCCGGTCGACCTCGTCATACGAACGCATGTTCGCATGATCTCACGAACTTCGGACGGCGTCACGAGGTACCCGGGGTGGGATTCGAACCCACATGTCCCGAAGGACAATGCCTTTTGAGGGCATCGCGTCTGACCAAAATTCCGCCACCCGGGCTTACGCCAATGGTAGGCCGCTCAGAGGCGGCTGGGCTAAGCCGGCTGGGGCTCGCCGCCGCGGGCGTCCGGGCCGTAGCGGTCGGCTTCCTCGCGCGAGACCTCGATCTCCGTGTTCCACTGCTGCTGGAAGCCGCGCATCGCGAACGCGGTGAGGAGCAGCTGGACGGGGACGAGGATCAGCGTCAAGAGGCCGAGGATCGAGGGTTCGAGGGCCGGGTCGTTGAAGCCGGCCTTGTCGCGGTCGAACCAGGC
>DASUYU010000230.1:0-35015 GCA_036377235.1 Thermoleophilaceae bacterium | reverse complement strand
CCCCCACCACCGCGTCGCCCTTGCCATGGCCCTGGTGCTCCTCGGTGCTGCCGTTGGCCAGGCCCGGCTGCAAGCACTGGAAGCACCGGCCGGCCGGATCAAAGACGCGCAGGTCCAGAACCTCCGGCTCCACCTCCTCTCACCGCTCCGGCCCAACCCGTTCGGTACCTCCGCGGAAATCGAGGTGGCCTCCGGGCGCTTGCACGGCACGCGCCTCCTCATGCGCATCGCCCGCTGGACGCGCCTGCCCGACGGCATCGAGGTCGGCGCGGAGCTGGCCGCCGATGGGCGGGTGCGCCGCCTGAGGCCCGATGGAAGCTTCACCGACCAGCTCCGCCGCGCGGGCATCGCCGGCGAGCTCCTGCTCGACCGGGCGCGCGCGACCGGCCGCCGTCGGGGCGGCGTCGCCGGTGCCCTCGATGCCATGCGCCGGCGGGCGCAGGGCGCCGTCGCTGCAGGTCTTCCTCCACCCGAGGCCGCCCTTGCGCGCGGCATGGTGCTCGGCGAAGACGAGGCGATCGACGCGACTACTCGCCGGGATTGGCGGGACTCCGGCCTCAGCCACCTGCTGGCGGTGAGCGGCCAGAACGTGATGCTCCTCGTGGCGCTGGCGATGCCGCTGCTGGCGCTGGTGCGGGCCGGCCCGCTCGCGCGCGGAGGGGCGCTCCTCGCCGTGATCGCCCTGTACGTGCCGCTGGCGGGGGCGGGCCCGTCGCTGCAGCGCGCGGGCGTGATGGGCGCCGCCGGGATCGCCGCGATGACCCTCTCGAGACCCGCGTCGCGCTGGTACGCGCTTCTCCTCGCCGCCGCCGTAACCCTGGCCCTGAACCCGCGCGTGAGTGCCGACCCCGGCTGGCAGCTCTCGTTCGCGGCCGTCGCCGGGATCCTGGCGGTCGGCCGCCCTCTGGGGGCGGCACTCGCGCGGAGCGCCGAAGAGCTGGTCCCCCTCGCAGCCGGTCCAGGCGGCGCTCGAGGGAGGTCGACCGGCTCTTCGCCGCTTGTTCGCGCCCTCGTCCGCGGCTTCGCCGAGGGCGTCGCGATCACGCTTGCAGCCACTCTTGCGACCGGTCCGCTCGTGGCGTTCCACTTCGGTGCCGTGCCGCTCGCCGGACTGCTCGCCAACCTCCTCGCGTTGCCCGCCGTCGCGCCGGCGATGTGGCTCGGGATGGTCAAGGCCGCGCTGGGCATCGCCGGCGGCGTCGCTCCGCCGGCGCGGGATGTCGCGGAGCTGCTCGGGCCGCTCGCCCGGCTCCCGCTCGCCTATCTCGAAGCACTCGCGGAGCGGTGCGCGGGCATACGGGGCAGCCGCCTGGCGCTGCCGCTGCACTCCACGGCCGACCTGGGCGCCGCGTACGTGCTGATCGTCCTCGCGATCGTGGCCGTGCGGATCGCGGCACGCGGCTGGACCCGGAGGCGCGCTTCCCTCCGGCCCGGCTACGCCGAGCGGGCCGCCGGCTGGCGCCGCGCCCCGCGGTCCTTCCGCGTCGCGGTGCTCGTGCTCGTCCTGGCCGTCCTTGCGCTCGCCACCGCCGCGGGGCTTGGCTCCCCGTCGCCGCCCGGCGAACTGACCGTGCGATTTCTGGACGTCGGCCAGGGCGACGCCACGCTCGTCCAGGACGGACACGGCGCCAACGCTCTCTTCGACGCCGGCCCGCCGGAGGGCGCGGTCTTCCGGCAACTCCGAGCGGCCGGTGTGAGGCGGCTCGACCTCGCGGTCTCGACGCACCAGTCGCGAGACCATCAGGGCGGCTTTCACGAGCTGATCGGGCGGGTGCCGATCGGACTGCTCCTCACCAACGGCTACGGCACCCGCGACCCGGACTACCACCGGATGCTCCGCGAGGCCGACGCAGCGGGAATCCGCCGCGCCTCCGCCCGGGCGGGCGAGGTGCTCCACGTGGGCCGGATGACCGTGCGGATTCTCGGTCCGCCGCCGCACCAGCCCGGCACGCCACCGCCGGAGGACCCGAACCCGATCGGGGTGGCCGCCGTGGTGTCTCTGGGCGGCTTCGACCTGTGGCTGTCGGCGGACGCCGAGTCCGATGGGATTCTCGGCTACCCGCTCCCGCCCGTGGAGGCGATGAAGGTCTCGCACCACGGAAGCGCCGACCCGGGCCTGCCGGAGGTGCTCGACCGCCTGCGGCCGACGATCGCCGCGATCGAGGTGGGCGCCCACAACAGCTACGGCCATCCGACTCCGTCCACGCTGGCGGCCCTGCGTCACGCGGGCATCGCGACCTATCGCACCGACGAGGACGGAACCGTGACGCTCACGGTCGAGCACGGCGCCATGCGGGTGACGACCGAGCGCTGACGCACGGCTCCGCTTCGCCCGCCCGTAGACTCGGGCGAGTGGCCGAGCTGAAGCCCGCCTATCTCGTCTGCGGCGACGACGACGCCAAGATCGACGCCTGGCGCGCCCGCGTGCGGAGGCGCGCGGAGGACGACCGCGGCCCCGGTGGCCTCGAGGGCTTCGACGCCCGCCAGAGCGAGCCGGCCGACGTGGCGAACGCGCTCGCGATGCTGAGCTTCGACACCGCCACCCGCTACCTCCTGGTCGACGATGTGGGCGCGTGGAAGGCCGCCCAGCTCGCGCCGCTCGAGCAGGCGCTCGCCGAGCTCCCGCCCGACACCGTGCTGGTGCTGATCGCGCGCGGCAAGGCGGTCAAGCCGCTGGCCAAGGCGGTCGAGAAGGCGGGCGGGGAGACCCGCGAGTACGCCGCGCCGAAGCCGTGGGAGCTGCCCAAGTGGTGCATCGGCCACGCCCGCGAGCTTGGGCTGCAGCTCGACCCGGAGGCGGCGAAGGAACTCGTGGCGCGAGTGGGCACGAGCCAGCAGCGCCTGTCGCGGGAGCTGGAGAAGATCGGCCTCGCGCTTCACCCGTCCGCGAAGGTCACGCCGGCCGACGTCGAGCGCCTGGCCGCGACCGACACCGCACCCGGCGCCTACGACCTCGCGGACGCGCTCGTGGCCGGCGACCTCAAGGAGACGCTCGCCCTCGCGGAGCAGCTCGATGAGCACGGGGAGAAGCCCGGCCGGCTGATCTTCCCCCTGGTGCGGCGGCTGCGGGAGGTGCACCAGGCGGCCTCGATGCTCGGCGCCGGCATGCCGGACGCCAAGGTCGGCGAGGCTCTGAGGGGCCCTCCCTGGGCGACCAAGAAGGTGATCGCGAAGGCGAAGAAGGCCGACGTGGCCACGCTGGAGCGCGCCATCTGCGTGTTCGCCGACCTCGAGGTGGAGCTGCGCGGCGGAGGCGAGGTCCGCGTGGACGAGGACGCCGCGTTCTCAGTCGCCCTGGCGCGCGCGACCGGTTAAGCGCCGTACGGGTACCACCAGTCCTTCAGGCCGATCTTCGTCTCGATATGGACGTGCTTCGTCTCCTGGAAGGCCTCGAGACCCTCCTGCCCGAGCTCGCGGCCGAAGCCCGACTGCTTCATCCCGCCGAACGGGCCGGCGTCGTTGTCGGTGAGCGGGTCGTTGATCCAGACCGTTCCGGCTTTGATCTCGCGCATGCAGCGCACCGCGGTCTCGAGGTCGCGCGTATAGACGTTCGCCCCGAGGCCGAACCGCGTGCCGTTCGCCAGGCGGATCGCCTCGTCGAGCGAGTCCACCGGCACGATCGGCGCCACCGGGCCGAAGGTCTCCTCGCGCAGGAGCGCGGTCGAGTCGGGCGCGCCGGTCACGACGGTGGGGGCGAGGTAGTGGCCGCGCTCGAAGCCGGCGCGGTCGCCGCCCACGAGCACCTCGGCGCCCGCGCCCACGGCCGCCTCGAGCTGGGCCTCCACCTTCGCCCGCTGCGGCGCCGAGACCATCGGGCCGAGATCGGTCGAGCCGTCCATCGGGTCGCCGACGCGCAGGGAGCTCGTGTAGTCGACGAACTCCGACACGAAGTCGTCGTACACCTCGCGCGCCACGTAGAAGCGCTCGGCCGAGGTGCACACCTGGCCCGCGTTCAGGTACGCCGCCCAGGCGCCGCCGCGCGCGGCCACGCCCACGTCGGCCGCCACGTCGGCGCACACGATGAACGGGTCCTTGCCGCCCATCTCGAGGTTCATGCGCGCGGTCCGCGTGGCACACGCCGCCGCCACCTTCCTGCCGGTCTCCACCGAGCCCGTGAACGCGACGCCCTCGATGCGCGCGTCGTCCACCAGCGCCGCGCCCACGTCGCCCCCGCCGGCCAGCACGTTCACCACGCCCGCGGGCAGGTCCGCGAAGCAGTCGGCCAGCATGAGCGTGGACAGCGGCGTGAGCTCCGACGGCTTGGCCACCACCGTGTTGCCGGCGGCGATCGCCGGCGCGACCTTCCAGGCGAGCAGGAGCAGCGGGTAGTTCCACGGCACGATGCACGCCCACGGTCCGACCGGCTCCTTGACCACGAGCGCCAGCTGGGTGGACTCGATCGGCGGGATCACACGGCCCGCGAAGTTGCGGCCCATCTCGGCGTAGTAGTCGAACGCCGCGGCGGTCCAGCCCACCTCGTCCGAGTTCTCGACGAGCGGCTTGCCGCCCTCGAGCGTCATCACGCGCGCGAGCTCGTCGGTGCGGTCGCGCAGCCGCGCGGCGAAGTCGTGCAGCAGCTCGGCGCGCTCGACGGCCGGCATGCCCGCCCAGGCCGGGAAGGCCTCCGCCGCAGCCGCCACCGCCGCGTCGAGCTGCTCGGCTGACGGCAGCCCCACGCCCGCGACCGTCTCCTCGGTCGCCGGGTTCTCGACGTCGAGCGTGCCGCCGTCGCCGGCGACCTGCTCGCCGCCGATCAGCAGGCGGGTCTCCATGGGGCCGTAACTCTACGGCTGCGCCGTCACGGCCCGGCCGATCGTGTCCGGCAGGGTGAAGATGTCGCCCAGCTTGCCCTCGTACGTCGGCACGCCGAACCGCTCGGCCAGCGACTCGAGCGCCGCGAGGTCGCCCTCGTGCGCCGCCTGGCTGTCGAGCACGTCGCCCCCGCCGAGCGAGCACGGGGCCGTGGCCACCTCCGGCGGGTCGGGCAGCGGCGGGGCATCGAAGTCGGCGTGGTCCCAGTCGAAGCTGAGCCCGATGTTGCGCGCCCGCGCCATGCGGAGCGTCAGGTCGCCCAGCCCGAACCGGTACGAGATCAGCTTCAGGACCGACTCGTGTCCGTACGCGCCGTGATCGACGCGGAACGTCCCCGGCGAGCGCCTGGGCTTCCCGCGCGCCCATGGCGACACCGCGAGGGCGGGGGTCCGGAAGCCCATCTGCCCGAAGTCCTCGTTCAGGTCCGCGCTCGAGCGGTCGTCGGGCACGCTCGGCGGCGTCACGTGGTCGAAGAAGCCGCCCCACTCGTCGTAGATCACGAACAGGGCACCGCGCCGGTAGCACGGCGACTTCACGAACGCGTTCACCACGTCGGCCATGAAGGCCTGCGGCGCAGTCCGCGTAGTAGCGCGTGATCGGGTTCGTCCAGGTCGCGCCGCGCGGCCCCCAGACGGCCGAGAACGGGAGGTCCGACGCGTAGTAGCGAGCCGTCACGCCGCGGCCGATCGCCCGGTCGAAGATCGTCTCCCACTGGTTGCCGGCGGTGCCGAGCTGCGTTCGGAGAAGCGGTCTAGGAGAGGGTGCGGCGCAGGCGGGCCGCGCGGGACTTCTTCCGCGAGCCGCTGTTGCGGTGCAGCGCACCCGACTTCACGGCCTTGTCGATCCGCGAGACGAGCGAGCGGAACTCCTCGTCGGCGCGCGCCGAGTCGCCCGAGCCGACCGCGGTCTCGAGGCGGCGGAACCACGTCTTCACCTGGGAAGTACGGCGCCTGTTCTCGAGGCGCTCGCGCTCCGCCCGATGAATCCGCTTTTCTTGTGAAGCGATGTTCGCCATGCGACCGACGCGAGTGTAGCGGGCGCCACCCGATGGCAACCGACGCTCCAGAGCGGCCCGGCCACGCGCGCCGGGTCGCGCGCAACACCGTGTTCTTCAGCTTCGCGACCGGGCTCTCGCGCCTGCTCGGCTTGGCGCGAGAGGTCGTGGCGGCCAAGTACTTCGGCGTCACGGGCGCCATGTCGGCGTTCACGATCGCGTTCCAGGTGCCGAACCTGGTGCGGGCGCTGTTCGCCGACTCGGCCCTTCAGGGCGCGTTCGTGCCGGTGTTCAGTGAGCTGCTCGAGAAGGGGGAGCGGAAGGAGGCCTTCCGGGTCGCCTCGAGCCTCTTCTTCCTGATCACGCTCGTGATCGCGGCGCTCTCCGCGCTGTTCATCCTGTTCGCCGAGCCCATCATGTCCGTGATCGCGCCGGGGTTCGACGACAACCCGGCGCTGGCGGACCTCACGGTCCACCTCGCCCGGCTGATGTTCCCGATCGTCCTGCTGCTGGCCCTGTCGGGGCTCGTGGTCGGGATGCTCAACTCGTTCGAGCACTTCGCGGTCCCGGCGCTCGCGCCGGTGGCGTGGAACCTCGTGATCATCGCCGCGCTGGTCGGGCTCGTCCCGGTGATGCCGGAGGGCGACGAGATCTACGCGTACGCGATCGGGATCCTGGTCGGCACGGTCGTCCAGTTCCTGCTGCCGCTTCCGTGGCTGCGCGGGAGAGGGGGCCGGCTGACGTTCACGATCGACTGGCGCGACGAGCGCGTCCTCCGGGTGCTCAAGCTGATGCTGCCGGTCACGATCGCGCTCGGGCTGATCAACCTCAGCCTGCTGATCAACTCGATCTTCGGCACGCTGGTCTCGCCGCAGGCACCGGCCGCGATCGACAAGGCGTTCCGGATCTACCAGCTGCCCCAGGGCCTGTTCAGCATCGCGGTGGCCACGATCCTCTTCCCGACGATGTCGCGCTACGCGGCGCGGGGTGCCCGCGACGACCTGCGCCGCACCATGGGCACCGGCGTTCGCCAGATCGCGTTGCTGCTGATCCCGAGCGCCGTCCTCATGGCGGTGCTCGCCGAGCCGGTCACGCGGCTCGTGTACGAGCGCGGCGCGTTCGGCGCCGAGGCCACCGACCTCACCTCCACTGCGATGGTGTGGTGGTCGATCTCGCTGCCGTTCCAGGGAGTGAGCCTCCTGTTCTCGCGCACGTTCTTCAGCCTCCAGCGGCCCTGGGCCACCACCGCGCTCGCGGGCCTCAACCTGGTGGTGAACGCGGCGATCGCCGCGGCTCTCTACGGCCCCTTCGACATCGCGGGCATCGTGCTCGGCACGGTGGTCGGCACGATCGTGATGTGCCTTGCGCAGGGGTGGATCCTGCGCCGCGAGCTGAACGGGATCGAGGGCACGCGGCTGTTGTCGAGCGTGATCCGGATGACGGCGGCGGCCGCGGCGCTCGGCGCCGTTGCGTACTTCACGTGGAAGGGACTCGACGAGGCGCTCGGCCGCTCGCTCGGCGGGCAGGCGGTGTCGGTGCTCACCGCGATCGCCGCCGGGGTGGTGGTCTACGCCGGCGCGGTCTGGCTGCTCGGCGTGCCCGAGGCGAGGCAGATCCCTCGCCTCCTCATGAGCCGGGGCCCACGAGCCTAGGCGTCGCCCTCTTCGAACGCGGCCAGCGCATCCGCCGCCGACGCGTACACGCGCACGTAGAAGACCTTTCCGTCCCGGACCCGCCAGATCCAGCCGGTCGAGCCGGTCACGGTGCGGCTGCGCGAGCGCGCGGACACGCGGCCGGTCACGAGGATGAGGTCGTCGGACGCGCGGAACTCGCGCGGGCTGAGGTGCAGCTCCTCCCACACGGAGGCCACGTCGCGGAAGTACTGGCGCATGCCCTCGTGCCCCCGATACGGGGTGGCGCGGCCGGCCTGCTCGCCGGTCACGGCCGTGAACTCGATGTCGGGCGATGCCAGGGCCAGCACCGCCTCGACGTCACGGGCCGCGAACGCTGCGAACGTCGCCTTGACTACTTCGATGTCAGTCGCGATCACGGGGTCCGACAGCAGTATGAGTCATCGCCATACTCGTACGCCGCAGTGGCATCGCCCGCATCGAACATCCGCAACTTCTCGATTATCGCCCACATCGATCACGGGAAGTCCACGCTGGCCGACCGGATCCTCGAGATCACCGGCGCGGTCGACGCGCGCGACCATCGCCCGCAGCTGCTCGACTCGATGGAGCTGGAGCGCGAGCGCGGCATCACGATCAAGGCCCAGGCCGTCCGGGTGGAGTACACGGCCGAGGACGGCAAGCTCTACCGGCTGCACCTGATCGACACGCCCGGCCACGTGGACTTCACGTACGAGGTGTCGCGCTCGCTGGCCGCGTGCGACGGCGCGCTGCTGCTCGTGGACGCCTCGCAGGGAGTCGAGGCCCAGACCGTCGCGAACACGTACCTGGCGGTGGACTCCGGCCTCGAGCTGATCCCGGCGATGAACAAGATCGACCTGCCCGGAGCCGAGCCCGAGCGCGTCGCCGGCGAGATCGGCGAGCTGCTGGGCGACGACCCGGAGGGCGTGATCCGGATCTCAGCGAAGACCGGCGAGGGCGTGACGGAGCTGCTCGAGGCGCTGGTCGCACGCATCCCGCCGCCCCAGGGCGATCCCGATGCGCCCGCCCGCGCGCTCATCTTCGACTCCGAGTTCGACCAGTACCGCGGCGTCGTGGCGTACGTGCGCGTGGTGGACGGGAAGCTCACGAACGGCGACGCGATCCTCGCCATGCAGGCCGGCACGAACGCCGAGATCGACGAGATCGGCTTCTTCGGGCCGCAGATGACGCCGGTGGACACGCTGCACGCCGGCGAGGTGGGCTACGTGATCACCGGCATCAAGGACGTGTCGCAGCTGCGCGTGGGCGACACGCTGACCACGCGCGCCGGCGCGGCCACCGAGCCGCTGCCCGGCTACCGCGAGATCAAGCCGATGGTCTTCTGCGGGCTCTTCCCGGTGGAGACGAACCAGTTCCCCGAGCTGCGCGACGCGCTCGAGAAGCTCGAGCTGAACGACGCCGCCCTCACCTGGGAGCCCGAGACGAGCGAGGCGCTCGGCTTCGGCTTCCGCTGCGGATTCCTGGGGTTGCTCCACATGGACATCGTGCGCGAGCGCCTGGAGCGCGAGTACGACCTGGAGCTTCTCGCCACGGCGCCCACCGTCGAGTACGACGTGAAGCTCACCGACGGGCGCGACGTCGTCGTCCACTCGCCGTCCGACATGCCGGACCGCGCGGAGATCGCCGCCATCTACGAGCCGTACATCCGGGCGACCATCCTCACGCCGAAGGAGCACGTCGGCGCCGTGATGGAGCTGTGCCAGGAGCGCCGCGGCACCCACGTGGACATGACGTTCCTCTCGCAGGAGCGCGTGCAGCTCCACTACGACCTGCCGCTCGCCGAGATCGTGCTCGACTTCTTCGACCAGCTGAAGTCGCGCACCCGCGGCTACGCGTCGCTCGACTACGAGCTGATCGGGATGCGCGAGGGCGACCTCGTGAAGCTGGATATCCTGCTGGCCGGCGAGAAGGTGGACGCCCTCTCGATGGTGGTGCACCAGGACAAGGCGTATCCGGCCGGCCGCGTGCTCACCGAGCGGCTGCGCAAGCAGATCCCGCGCCAGCAGTTCGAGGTGGCGATCCAGGCGGCGATCGGCGCGAAGATCATCGCGCGCGAGTCCGTGAAGCCGATGCGCAAGGACGTGATCGCCAAGTGCTACGGCGGCGACATCAGCCGCAAGCGCAAGCTCCTCGAGAAGCAGAAGGAGGGCAAGAAGCGGATGAAGCAGGTGGGCCGAGTGGAGGTGCCGCAGGAGGCGTTCCTCGCGGTGCTCGAGCTGAATGAGTCGTAGGACGGTCCTCGTCCACGCGGGAATCTGCGATGCCTCGATGTGGGACGGGTTCGAGCTCGAGGGCGAGGTCCGCCGGCACCAGCTGCCCGCGCCTCTGGACGAGACCGTCGGGGACCAGCCGGCCGCGATCGTCGGGAACTCGTACGGCGGCTACGTAGCGCTCGACTTCGCCGCGCGCCGGCCGGAGCTCGTGGAAAGGCTGGTCCTGCTGGACGCCCCGCTGATGGACCATGACTTCTCGCCGGAGTTCATGGAATACGTCGAGGAAGAGGAGCGGCTGATCGAGGCCGGCGACCTCGACGCCGCGGTGGAGCTGAACCTCGCCTTCTGGTGTCCCGCGATCGCCGATCGCGTCCGGCCGATGGCGGCCGCGTCCATGGAGATCGAGAACGACGAGCTGCCGAACCCGCCGCTCGGCGAGATCCGGACGCCGACGCTCGTCGGCGTCGGCGAGCACGACAAGCCCGACTTCCGCGCGATCGCCGAGCGGCTCGCGCGCGAGCTCCCGAACGCGGAGCTGGTCGTGATCGAGGGCGCCGGCCATCTGCCGCCGCTCGAGAGGCCGGATGAGACGGCTGCGCTGGTGCGTGGCTTCCTTTGGGGTTAGCGTGGCTTGGTGACGCGCGCGCGCTGGGTAGGGGTCTTCGTGCTGCTGGCCGTCGCGCTTCCGGCGAGCGCGCAGGCCGCCGAGTGCCCGGCCGGCTCGCCGACGCTCGTCGTGATGGTCAACGGGCACACGAGCGGGCCCGTGTACACCACGCGCGACCTGCTCGTGCGTGTGCGGCTGTCCGGCGGCGCGTACTACTCGGTGAACAGCTTCGACGTCGCCGGCATGCGCCGCATCCCGCATCCGGATGGCGACGAGGCGCCTCCGGGCGAGGCGACGGGGATCGCCGACAGCCCGGGCACGCTCACGGTCACCGCGGACCTGACCAACGAGGACGCGGACCCGCGCTGCACGGTCAGCGGCACCGTCAACTTCGAGATCAAAGAGGCCACCGCGCCGGTCGTCTCCAGGCTCCGCAAGCCGCCCGTCTCCAGGGGCCACCCTCCGTGGCTGTGGGATTCGGACTACTGGTTCTGGGTCAAGCCGGGCTCGACGGGGAACGTCTCACCGCTCACCATCGAGGCGCGCGCGATCAGGCGCGCCAAGCTGCCGGGGCCGGGCGTGCCGGCCAAGCGCGTCACGTTCCCGATGCGACCGTCGGACGGGGCGACGCCCGAGATCGGCGGCCGCGGCAACTGCTCCGACGGGGAGCTCATCTGCCCCCGCCACATCCGCACCTGGCCGGACGGCGCGGAGGTGGACGTGCGGCCGATGGGGGGCAGGGAGGTCCCGGCGCTCATCAAGACCACGATCACGCTCCCGCGCGGCGTGCCGACGCTCCACTACTCGCTCAGAAAGACCCCGGTCGGGGTGGACATCAAGGTCCTGCAGCAGGGCGTGGTCATCGCGCGGGTCCGCATGGCGGGCCGCTGCGACCCGAGGGGCCAGTTCTCGCAGTGCCGCTTCAAGAAGTTCTCGACGGCGCTGTAGAGCGAAAAATTCCCTTAGAAACGTTTTACCGGTGCTTTAGGTGGCCCTTAAGGGCCGGGCATAGCTTCGCCACCCGATGAGCACCGACACCCTTACGCAGCCGGCGCCCGACCCGACGGTGGACTCGCTCCAGCAGTTCCTCGACGGGATCGCGAAGACGCCGCTGCTCACCGCCGATGAAGAGATCTCGCTGGCGAAGCGCATCGAGCGCGGCGACCTCGTCGCCAAGGACCACATGACGCGCGCGAACCTGCGCCTCGTGGTCTCGATCGCCAAGCGGTACCGCAACCAGGGCCTGCCCTTCCTGGACCTGATCCAGGAGGGCACCATCGGCCTCGTCCGCGCGGTCGAGAAGTTCGACTACCGCAAGGGCTACAAGTTCTCGACCTACGCGACCTGGTGGATCCGCCAGGCGATCTCCCGTGCGATCGCCGACAAGGGCCGGACCATCCGGATCCCGATCCACATCGACAACATCCTCAAGAAGCTCGACGGCGCCCAGCGCAAGCTGGAGGCCCAGGGCGACCGCGAGATCACCATCGAGGAGATCGCCGAGATGGCCGGTGTCGATCCGATCGAGGCCGACGTGATCATGCGCGCTGCGCAGCAGCTCGTCTCGCTCGACAAGCCGGTGGGCGACGACTCGGACGCCGCGCAGTTCGGCGACCTGATCCCGGACGAGTCGGCGGCGTCGCCGTTCGACCAGGCGGTCGAGTCGATGCGCGACGAGCGCCTCCGGGCCTGCCTCGAGAACCTTCCCTACCGCGACAAGCGCATCATCGAGCTGCGCTTTGGACTGAACGGCGAGCAGCCGCAGACGCTCGACAAGGTCGCGAAGCTGTTCCAGCTCACGCGCGAGCGCACCCGCCAGATCGAGGAGGCTGCGCTGCGCAAGCTCGGCACCCTCGCCGAGGCGCAGGCGCTCCGCGAAGCCGCCTAGGCCTCGACTTCGGCGCTCGCCGACAGCGGTCGGCGCGCCACGAAGGCGAGCAGGAACCCGATACCGCACGCGATCGCGGCGCTGCCGAGCGCCCACGGAACGGTCGCGTGCTCGACGAGCGAGCCCGCGACTCCGGACCCCATTCCGAAGCCGACGGCGGTGGCCGTGATGTGCCAGGAGTAGGCCTCCGTCGAGGTCCCCGCCGGGGCCAGCCGGTCGATCAGCGCGTACTGAGTGATGGCGACTGGGGCCAGCGCGACCCCCGTGATCACCAGCAGCGGAGCCATCACGGCGATGGAGCCTGCGAAGGCCACTGGTGCCGACCCGACCGTGAGCAGCGCGAGCAGGACGAGCAGCCGCCGGTCGAGCGGCGCACGCCAGCTCACCGAGCCGTACCAGAGCCCTCCGAGCGCCGACCCGAGCGCCCACAGGGTGATCAGCGGTCCCGCCGCGGCGCGCGAGCCCTCGTTCTCCGTGAACGCCGGGAGGGCGACCTCGATCGCGCCGAACGAGATCGCAGTCAGGAGCCCCACTCCGGCGACTATCGCGATGCCGGGTGCGCCGAGCGCCCCGGCGCGTGTGCGCTCCGCCTCCGCGTCCGGAACCGCCCCCCGCACGGCCGGGGCCGTCGCGAAGCCGGTGCCCGCGACCAGGTAGAAGCCGGCGCACAGGAACATGCCGACGGCAGGCGTCAGCGCAGTCGCGATGCCCGCGGCGATCAGCGGCCCGGCGACGAACACCAGCTCCAGCTGGACGGCGTCGAAGGCGTAGGCGCTCTCCACCCGCTCCGCGGGCACCAGCGTGCCCAAGAGCGAGCGCATCGACGCCGAGATGGGCGGGATCGCGGCGCCCTGGAGAGCCGCCGCAATCGCCAGCACGACCACCGGCACCTTCAGAAGCATCGCCACCGTCTCGGCCGTCAGCATCAGCGCCGTCGTCACGCCGAGAACCAGGATCACCCGGCTGCGCCCGATCCGATCGGCCAGCCTGCCCAGGGGAGCGGCCGTCAGCGCGATGGCGACCGACTCTGCGGCGAGCACCACCCCGATGTCGCCGTACCCATACCCCTCGTGGCGCATGAGGAGCACTATCGAAAGCCCGACGATCGCGAACGGGAGCCGCCCCACAAGGGTGAAGACAGCCAGCCGGGCGACGCCCGGGGCGCGCAGCACGTCGAGGTAGCGGCGAAGGTTCACGGATACATAGACTGCCGCGCCGTGCCGGTGAAGACCGAAGCGATAGGCAAGAGCTACCCGCCGTTCGAGTACGAGCTGGGCAAGGAGAAGATCGCCGAGTACGCGCGCGCGGTCGGTGAGGAGAGCCCCGTCTACTTCGACCGCGAGGCGGCTCGTGAGGCCGGATTCCGCGACGTGGTGGCGCCCCCGATGTTCGCGGTCGTGTACTCGTGGGGGGCCGTCGCGCTCCCGGCCGTCGATCCGGATGTGGAGCTGAACTTCGCCATGCTCGTGCACGGCGGGCAGGAGTTCGCGTGGGGCGAGCCGGCCTGCTCGGGCGACGTGATCGGCACGGTCGCGAGCGTCAAGGAGATCTACGAGAAGGGCGGGATGGGCTTCTATGTCTTCGAGACCGTCTCGACCAACCAGGACGGCGCCGAGGTGGCCCGCGGCACGTGGACCAACATCGTCAGGGGCGTGTCGTGAACCTCGATCTCAAGGTGACGCCCGACAAGTACCTGCCGCACCGCTACGCCGGCGCGTCGGGTGACTTCAACCCGATCCACATCGATCCGGAGTTCGCCAAGCAGGTGGGGCTGCCGTCGAACATCCTCCATGGGCTCTGGTCCATGGCCCAGGTGGCGCGCGCCTGCGTGGACGCCGCGGGTGGCGACCCGCGCAGCCTGAGGCGGCTCTCGGTGCAGTTCCGCGGGATGGGCTTCCCGGAGCAGGAGATCGCCGTGACCGGCTCGGTGAAGGAGGAGGGCGACGGTCGCGTCGTGGTCGCCGCCGAGGCCGTGCAGGACGGCAAGAAGATCATCAAGAACGCAGAGGCGGAGCTGTCGCCACAATAGGCGTGTGGCACTGACGCCCCGCCAGACGTTCCTGCTTCGCAAGGTGGTCGAGGCTCACCGCGACCTCGACCAGCCGATCGGCTCCAAGTTGATAGCCGAGCAGGACGACGTGCCGTGGGGCCCGTCGACCGTGCGCGGCGAGCTGGCCAAGCTCGAGGACGTCGGCCTGCTCGAGCATCCGCACACCTCCGCCGGCCGGGTGCCGACCGACCGCGGCTACCGCGTGTACGTGGACGAGCTGATGACGGGCGGGGCGCTGCCCGTGCTGCGAAAGCGGTTCGAGCTCACGACCATGCGGCGCGAGGTCGACGAGGCGATGCGCGCCACGAGCGAGCAGCTCTCCCAGGTCACGAACCTGCTCGCCCTCGTGACCGCGCCGCCGATCGAGACCGCAACGATCCGGCGCGTGGAGGTGCTGCTCCTGCAGCCGCAGGTGGCGATGGTCGTGATCATCACCTCCACCGGCGGCGTCACCAAGCGCGTGATCTCCTACGACGCGCCGGTCGATCGCGGCCTGGTCGAGTGGGCGAGCAGCTACCTCAACGAGGCGCTCGGCGGGCTCGACGTGGGCTCGCGGACGCTCCAGTCGCGCCTCCAGGTGGACGGCCGCGCGGAGCAGGAGTTCCTGCGCACGCTGGCACCCGCGTTCACCGAGCTCGAGGACACGGCCGAGAGCACGCTGTTCATGGAGGGCGCGGCGCGACTTCTCTCCGAGCACCGCATGCAGGAGCTCGAGCAGATCGGGGCGATCATGGAGGTGCTGGAGCACCGCCGCGCGCTGCTCGGCGTGCTGCGCGAGTCGCTCGCGGAGCCGAACGTGTATCTCCGGATCGGGAGCGAGAACGAGGCGCCCGAGCTGCGCTCGATGAGCATGGTCGCGGCGAACTACGGGCTGGCGCGCCGGAACCTCGGCGCCGTGTCGGTGATCGGGCCGCTCCGGATGGACTATCCGGGCGCGATCATCGCGGTGCGCCAGGCGGCCAGGGAGCTGTCGCGCTTCGTCGCCGAGGTGTACGACGAATGAGGCGCGACCCGTACGACGTGCTCGGCGTCTCGCGCGAGGCGGGCGACGCCGAGATCAAGAAGACGTTCCGGCGGCTGGCTCGCGAGCTGCACCCGGACGTGAACCGGCACGACCCGGAGGCGGAGGAGAAGTTCAAGGAGGCAGCGGAGGCGTACGAGATCCTGTCGGACGCCGAGCGCCGCGCCACCTACGACCGGTTCGGGTTCGAGGGCCTCGACTCGCGCGGGTACGCGTCGCAGGCGCACGGCTTCGGCTCGTTCGCCGACATCTTCGACGCGTTCTTCGGCGGCGATCCGTTCGGTTCGGCGTTCGGGCGCGGCGGTGGGGGCCGCATCCAGGGCGGGGACATCGCCGTGGAGGTGGAGATCTCGCTGCCCGAGGCGGCGAGCGGGACGTCCGCCGAGGTGGCCTACGAGCTCGTGGACACGTGCGAGCACTGCCACGGCAACGGGGCCGAGCCGGGCACGCCGATCGAGACGTGCCCCACGTGCGGCGGCACGGGCCGCGTCCGCGCGGTCACCCGGACGGCGTTCGGGCAGCTCGTGCGCGAGCAGGCCTGCGACACGTGCGGCGGCGACGGGCGGATCCCGGCTGAGCCGTGCTCTGAGTGCGGCGGGCGCGGCCGGCGAGCGGTGCGGAAGACGCTTCAGGTGGACATCCCGGCCGGGATCGCGGACGAGCAGCGCATCCGGCTGGCCGGCCGCGGCCACGCCGGCGAGCGCGGCGGCCCCCCGGGCGACCTGTACGTGCTCGTGCGGGTGGCCGAGGACGAGCGCTTCCTCCGGGACGGCAGCAACCTGGTGACGGTCGTGGACGTGCCGGCGCCGGCCGCGGCGCTCGGCACGAAGGTCACCGTGCCGACGCTGGAGGGCGACGACGAGATCGAGGTCGCTGCCGGCACGCAGCCGGGCACGGTCGTGACGCTGCGCGGGAAGGGCATGCCGCAGATCGGGCGCGGCCGCCGCGGCGACCAGCAGGTGGTCCTCAACGTGGTGGTGCCGCGCAAGCTGAGCGGGCGCCAACGCGAGCTGCTCGAGGAGTTGCGCGACTCCCTGACGCAGGACAACCTCGAGGAGCCGGCGGACGAGTCGCTGCTCTCGAAGGTGAAGCGAGCGCTGCGCTGATCCGTCTCTCCATCCGCGCACCGGCGGAAGACGCCGAGCGGGTGATCGCCGCGCTGGCCGAGCTGGCGCCCGAGGGCTTCGAGCAGGTGGACGGCGGGCACTTCGTGGAGTTCGCGGTGTACGGCGCGCCGGGCGAGCTCCCCGAGCTGTCGCCCGGCCGTGCCGAGCTCGGCGGCGTGACGGTTGAGGTCAGCGGCACCGAGATCGGCGACGACTGGGCCGAGCGGTGGCGGCAGTTTCACAACCCGGTCCAGGTCGGCCGCATTCACGTGCGTGCCCCGTGGCACGACCCACACCCCGAGGGGATCGACATCGTCATCGACCCCGGCCAGGCGTTCGGCACGGGCGCGCATCCGACCACCCAGATGTGCCTGGAGCTGCTCCAGGACCTCCCGGGCCGCGGACCCCTCTCGGATCTCGGGTGCGGCTCCGGCGTGCTCGCGATCGCCGCCGCCAAGCTGGGCTTCTCGCCGGTCGGCGCGTTCGACAACGAGCGCGCGGCGATCGAGGCGACGCTGGGGAACGCGAGCGCGAACGACGTGGCACTTGACCGTGTCGAGCGACACGACCTGCGCGCGAAGCCGGCGCCGGTGGCCGATGTGACCGTGGCGAACCTGGTCCGGCCACTCCTGCTCGAGGTGGCCGCCCTCTTGGCCGAGCAGCCCGAGACGCTGATGGTCTCGGGGCTGCTCGAAGGCGAGGAAGATGAGGTGGCGGCGGCGTTCGCACACTTGCGCGAACGCCGCCGCCTACGACTACAGGGGTGGAGCGCCCTCCTGCTGACCCGGCCCTAGACGTTGCCCCCGTAGCTAGGGCTTGCAGGCGTTTCTCCTCCGCAGTCGCACTCCGTATCGGCACCCCACCTGGACGCCTGCCTAGTACATCCGTCCAGGAGGGATACGCTGCTCCGCGTGCGTCTCGTGGACCTGTCGGCACCCATCTCGCAGAGCCCAGGCGACCTGCCCGAGGTGCTACGTACGGACATCGAGTTCAGCGGGCACGAGGCGGGCGCCGCGCAGATCGAGGGGCTCCTCGGCGTGCCCTCGCGGCTGCTCCGTGACAACGAGGGCTGGGCGGTCGAGACCTTCACGCGCTTCGGCACCCACAACTCGACCCACGTCGACGCGCCGTGGCACTACAACTCGCGCATCCGGGGCGAGCGGGCCCAGACGATCGACGAGCTGCCGCTCAAGTGGTTCTTCGGGCCCGGCGTGGTGCTCGACATGACGGCGAAGGGCGAGGGCGAGCGGATCGACGTCGCCGACGTGGAGGCCGAGCTGGGCCGCGTGGGCCACGAGCTCGCGGAGCGCGACATCGTGCTGGTGCACACGGGCCGCGACCGGTTCGTCGAGGAGCCCGGCTACATGGCGCTCGGCCCCGCCGTGACGGCCGAGGCCACGCTGTGGCTCTACGAGCGCGGGGTGCGCGTGATGGGCATCGACGCGTGGGGCTGGGACGGGCCGCTTCACCTCCAGGCCCAGGAGGCGCTCGAGCGCGACGAGCCCGGGATCTTCTGGGCCGCCCACCAGGCCGACATCCCGTACTCCCAGATCGAGCGCCTGGTGAACCTCGGCGAGCTCCCCGCGACCGGCTTCCAGGTGGCCTGCTTCCCGCTCAGGATCGTGGGCGCGAGCGCCGCGCCCGCGCGCGTTGTTGCGCTGGTTCCGGACTAGGATCCTGCCGAGATCGCACGGGGGAGCCGCAGCGCTTTACAGGGCTGGAGCAACGGCGTAGAGTCGCCTCAGACTCGTTTCGTCGGAGGAGGCGATGTTCCGCCGACGCACAGCTCCGGTCCGCTTCCCACGCTATCCGCGCCGTTGGCCGTGGACGCTCTGGTGGGGATTCCTGCTCCTGGTGGCGGTGCTGGTTCTGCTCGCGATCGCCTACGCGGTGACACGGCCGGCACCGCACGGCGGCTCACTCCCGTTCGACGAGCTTGTCCGGGCACTGCGCCTGAAGGGCCCGGCGATCACCGTCTCGATCTTGACGGTGCTGGCGATCGCCTTCTGCTTCCGGCAGCTGTGGCTCGACTTCATGGCTCTGCGGCCCGGGCGCATCGAGGTCGAGCCGTTCACCGCTACATCCGCGCTCAGGGATATCGACGTCGAGAAGCTGAGGCTCGACTTCCGCCAGCGCCTCGCGGAGCTTCACCTGAACGCGCCCGCCGGCGCACCGGGAACCCTGGAAGCCGGCAACTTCCTGGACGTGCTGGGCCGCTCCGGCGTCGACGCGCGCAACTGGCTTGGCAGCGCCATCGCGGTGCTCCGGGCCGCGAAGCCGAGCCACGCCTGGCATATCCGCGGCGTTCTGGTCGAGCGGGGAACAGCGCCGCGATGCGGCCTCACCGTCACCGTTCTGAGGCTGCCCGATAAGGGCAATCCGCCCGAGACGTTGTGGGGCAACACGTGGGACGACGCGGTCCGCCAGGGGGCCGACTGCGCCACCGCGGCCATCCTGCCGCGGACGAAACGCTGCACGAGTCAGTGGGCCGCGTGGCGACGCTTCCGCATGAGCGGCAAGCTCCTCGGCAACTACGAGGACGCCGTGAACTACGAGAGGCGGCGCCGCTATGACGAGGCGCTCGAGTCGTACTACCGCGCCGCGGACGACGACCCGATGAACATGGCCCTGCGCCTGCGGATCGGGCAGCTTCAGGAGCGGATGGGGCTCTACCTCGACGCGCTCGTGACCTATATGGGCATGCTCAGGGTCGGCGAGGAGCGGGTACGCGTGCGTACGCTCGAGCGCCGGAAGGCCCGTCACGAGCGCCGCCGCTCGCTCGTGGTGGCTCGGTACCGCCGGCTTGTTCTGCTTGGCGGCAGCGAGCTTGCGGAGCAGTGGCTGAAGGTTGATGCGTCGGGAGCCGGGTCCGCCGACGAGCGGGAGCCCAAGCGTGCGAAGCGGCGGCGACTCCTCAGAGACCGCGTCGAGCTATCGCTACAAGAGGAGCTCGAAGAGGTGGTGAAGCGCCATCCGCGGGTCGAGCCCGATGAGAGGGTCCCGCTGCCGGCGAGGCTCCGCGGCCGCCGCCCACGGCGCGACTCGTGCGATGCAAAGTGCGCCCTCTCTCCCCAGGGCGACGGTGCGGTCGAGCCCGCGCCGGTGGATTGCGACAGGGTGTTCCGGCTTCGTGAGCTCTTCGCGCTGCTGGCGCTCAGCGAGGTCAACCGGGTGCAGCGCGAGCTCAGGTGGCACCGCGGAGACCGCCGCCTCGTCCTGAGCCGGCAAACCGTGAGGCTCACCGGGCGTTGCATACGGGTCCGGCTCGACTGGGTTCAGCACAATCTGGCGCCCAAGACTTCCGGGTCATGGTCGCCTCCTCCCGAACGGCTCGACCGGAAGCTCAGGCAGATCCAGGGCATTCGCGGCTTCAACCGCTGGCACGAGCACTACAACGCCGCCTGCGTCTACGCGCTCCCGCTGCTGGCCTACGAGCGCAACCGCCCGGGCGTACCGGTGCTGTCCAAGGACGAGGCTCCGCCGCTCGCGGAGCGGGCTGTGGAGCGGCTCGCCAGGGCGACGGCAAGCGCCGACAGCGCATACATCGCCGGCCGGAAGGACTGGGTGCTGAGCGAAGATCCGGACCTCGACGGGCTGCGGGCGATGGACTGCTTCAAGGTGTTCGAGGCAATGCACTTCCCGTCGCGCGATCCGACTCGCTTCCGGCCGTTGCACGTGAAGAGGCTCGAGAGCTCGCGGTATGTCCTGAGCCTCATCGAGGAGACGGCGCGGTTCTGGGAGCGCACCTGGCATGGCCGAGGGAAGCGCCTCGCCGCCCAGCCCGACGTGCACGACCTCCTCCAGTGGTGGAAGGACGAACGTGAGGCGTGGGAGGACGTATCCAAGGTCGCTCTGAACAATCGGCATTGGCCGGTGCGTGCGGACCTGCTCGGACGGCTGCGTGAGCACGCCGACGCCGAAGGTGTGGCACGACCCGAGATCGCTTATCCGCGCTACGCCGACGACCCCCTGACCGAGAAGGAACTGGGGGACGACGACGAGCACCGCCGCACCGCGGCCGATCGGATGGCCACACGCGGGGAAGGGCATCTGCACCTCGTCGGGGAGACCGTCCGAATCGCTCAGGAACGGGGTGAGATGCGCCCGACCATCGCCGACATCGACGAGTGGCAGGCCGAGCTGCGCCAGCTCGATGCGAGAGGGCGAGAGCCGCGGCAGTTCCTCCTCGCGATCCTCTGCGATCACCACGCCGCTCTGTGGCAGCGGATGGCCGAATGGGTCACCGCGCCGGTGGGCCCCGACCCCGACGCCGAACGGGAGCGCAAGGCCACGGAGGACGCTTTCCAAGACCAGATCCGCCTCACCGACCTTGTCTGGTGCGGCGCCGCCAGCTGGTGGAAGTCGCCGCGCCTGATCCGCGCGGCGGCGCACCGCGGTGCGAGGCCGGCGCTCGTATTTGGCCGCTGGGCGAGCAGCAACGGGGTCAATAAGGTCCCTATCGCCTGAGACCGACCTACACTTGGGCCAAGTGTCGGTGCTGAGTCAGGTGCAGGACGACGTGAAGATCGCGCTCAAGGCGGGCGACCGCGAGCGCGTCCACGCGCTGCGCCTGATCGCCGACGCGCTCCAAAAGGCGGAGAAGGACGACGGCGGCGATCCGACCGAGGTGCTCCAGCGTGAGCGCAAGCGCCGCCTCGAGGCCGCCGAGGCCTACCGCGACGGGGGCCGGCCCGAGTCCGCCGAGGCCGAGGAGCGCGAGGCCGAGGTGATCTCCTCCTACCTGCCGGAGCAGCTGTCGGACGACGAGCTGCGCGAGATCGTGGGGAACGCGGTGGCCGAGTCGGGCGCCTCCTCGCCGCAGGAGATGGGCAAGGTCATGGGCCTGGTCATGCCGCACGTGAAGGGCCGCGCCGACGGCAAGCGCGTGAGCGCGACCGTGAAGGAGATGCTGACGCCCTGAGAACGCAGCTCGAGCTCCCGAACGACGTGGCCGCCGAGCTCGCCGGGCCGGGTGACGCGGTGATGAAGACGCTGGAGGAGCACCTCGACTGCGAGGTCTTCCTGCGAGGGAACGTGCTGACGCTGGACGGCGACGACGACGCGGTTCAGATGGCCCGCACCGTCGTCCGCGAGATGACCGACCTGGTCCGCCAGGGCCACGAGATCGCCCCGGGCACGATCGAGGCGATCGCCGGCGCGCTCGACCGCCACGAGAGCCCGAGCCGGATCCTGGAGGACGTGGTGTGGCGCCACCGCGGCCTGCGCGTAGCGCCGAAGACGGTCAACCAGAAGCGCTACGTCGACGCGATCCGCAACCAGACGATCACGGTGGGCGTGGGCCCGGCCGGCACCGGCAAGTCCTTCCTCGCCGTCGCGATGGCCGTGGCCGCGCTGTCACGCCGCGAGGTGAACCGCATCGTCCTGACACGCCCGGCCGTCGAGGCCGGCGAGCGCCTCGGCTTCCTGCCCGGCGACATCGCCGCGAAGGTCGACCCCTACCTGCGGCCGCTCTTCGACGCCCTCTACGACATGCTCGAGCCGGAGAAGGTGAACCAGCACCTGGACCGCGGCGTGATCGAGGTGGCGCCCTTAGCTTTCATGCGCGGGCGTGCGCAGCCGCTCGACCGCCAGGTGCTCACGCCGTCGGGCTTCAGAACCATCGGGTCATTGCGCGTTGGCGATCTGGTGATCGGGTCGGACGGGATGCCGACGCCTGTCATCGGCGTCTATCCCCAGGGGCGCCGCGAAGTTTTCCGGGTCAGCACGCAGGACGGATCGAGCACCGTCTGCTGCGCCGAACACCTGTGGTTTGTGACAACTCTCGACGACCGGAAGCACGGTAAGGACGGCCGCGTCCTTCAGACGCAGGAGATGATCGGACGGTTACGCCGGAATCATCAGCATCGGTTCGAGCTCCCGCTCGCAGAGCCGGTCGAGCTCGAGGGGCAGGACGTGCCGATGGATCCGTACGCGCTGGGTCTGCTGCTCGGGGACGGGTGCATCACCACATCGACGACTCCCTCGTTCAGCACCAAGGACTCCGAGCTCGCCGAAGCCCTCGAGGGCGCCCTTCCGGGCATCGAGCTGCGGCGAAAGAGCACGTTCGACTACGTCCTGTGCCACGTTGACGGCCATCGAGGTGGCGTGATCGTCGCCAACCCCGTGACGGCCACGCTGCGAGAGCTGGATCTCGCCGGCACTCGCTCGAGCACGAAGTTCGTGCCGAAGCGCTACCTCCTCAATGCACCCCATGTGCGCCAGGCAGTGCTTCAGGGTCTCCTGGACACCGATGGCGGTCCGGTTACGCAGCGCGACCGTCGGTGTCGTATCCAATACAGCACGGCCTCTGAGCAGCTCGCGGACGATGTGGTCTTCCTCGTTCGCTCGCTGGGGGGCGTCGCCTATCGGCGCCTCCGGGCAGCGAAGGGCCGTCCGCCGGGTCACGCGAACGGGCGCCCGGTGCATCACCGCTCCGACGCGCACATTCTCGACATTCGTCTCCCGGTCGGCGTCGAGCCGTTCCGGCTGGGCCGCAAGCGGGCGATCTATCACGAGCACCTCGGGGCGAACCCGAAGCGCTACGTGGAGAGCATCGAGCCCGCCGGAGAGGCAGAGACGGTCTGCATCCAAGTGGCGGCCGAGGACTCGCTGTACGTCACGGATGACTTCCTCGTCACGCACAACACCCTGAACGACTCGTTCATCATCCTCGACGAGGCCCAGAACACCAGCCCGGAGCAGATCAAGATGTTCCTCACCAGGCTCGGGTTCAACTCGAAGATGGTCGTGACCGGCGACATCACGCAGATCGACCTGCCGCGCGACGAACGGTCCGGGCTGGTCGTGATCGGCGACATCCTCAAGGACGTCGAGGGGATCGAGTTCGTCCGCTTCGGGGGAGAGGACGTGGTGCGCCACAAGCTTGTGCAGCGGATCGTCGCGGCCTACAACGAGTACGCCGAGAAGCAGGCACCGGGCATCCGAGAGGCCCAGGCCCGGCGTCAGCAGGGCTAGTGGCCCCGTCCTCCTGGCCGCCCTGATCGAGATCGACCTCATCGACGTTCCGGACGAGCTCGAGCGCCCCGCGCTCGCCGCGCTCGCGGCGGCCGGCGTCGAGGACGGCCATCTCGCGATCGAGTTCGTCGGGCCAGGGCGCATCCACGAGCTGAACCGCGAGCACCGCGGCATCGACGCCCCTACCGACGTGCTGTCCTTTCCGGTGGACGAGAGCGGCCCCGCGGCGGGGCCGCGCGAGCTGGGTGACGTCGTGATCAGCCCCGAGCACACGGATGATCTGACCGAGGCCGTGGTGCACGGCGTGCTCCACCTGTGCGGATACGACCACGAGACCGACGACGGCGAGATGCTCTCGCTGCAGCGCCGGGTCCTGGAGGACCTGTGACCCGCTCCGGCTTCGTCGCACTCGCGGGCCGGCCGAACGCGGGCAAGTCCACCCTGGTCAACCGGATCGTGGGCGGCAAGGTGGCGATCGTCTCCGACAAGCCGCAGACGACCCGCCGCGAGATCCGCGGCGTGGCCACCGGTGGCGACTGGCAGCTCGTGCTCGTGGACCTCCCCGGCGTGCAGCGCCCGCGGGACGCGCTCACGGAGCGCATGCAGCGCCAGGTGGAGCGCTCGCTCGGCGACGCCGACGCCGCCCTGTTCGTTCTGAACGGCGAGCAGGAGATCGGCTCGGGCGACCGGTTCATCGCCGAGGCGCTGAAGCGGTCGGGCGTGCCGGTGCTGACCGTGCTGAACAAGGTGGACCGGCTCGACACGCCTCGCACCGTGAAGGCGCTGGCCGCCGCGGCGGAGCTGGGCGTGCCGGGGGAGCTCTATCCGGTCAGCGCCAGGACCGGCGACGGCGTGGGCGATGTCGTGAAGGAGCTCATCGAGCTGATGCCGGAGGGGCCGTTCCTCTATCCGCCGGACGAGGACAGCGACCAGTCGCTCGAGCTGCGCCTGGCCGAGCTGGTCCGCGAGCAGGTGCTGCTGCGGACCCGCGAGGAGCTGCCGCACGCCGTCGAGGTGGAGATCGACGAGATCGAGGAGCGCGACGACGGCCTGCTCGTGGTCCGCGCCCGGGTGTGGGCCGAGACGGAGTCGCAGAAGGGCATCCTCGTCGGCGCGGGCGGGCGAATGGTGCGGGCTGTGGGGACGGCTGCGCGTAAGGAGATCGAGACCGCGCTCGGCCGCCGCGTGCACCTGGAGCTGCAGGTGCGCGTCCGGAAGGGCTGGCGCCGCGACGAGGGCCTGCTGGACCGCCTGGGAATCGAGTGATCGAGCGCATCCACCGGTTCTTCCGCCACGCGGAGGAGGGCGTGTGCGACGAGGTCGTGAAGACCGCGCACGGCACGGCGCTGCTCACGCCGAGCCTGCCGCTCGTGTGGCAGGTGAATGCGATCCGCGTGGAGGACCCGGACGCGCGCGCGAAGGAGCTCGTCGCCGAGGCCGACCGCGTGCAGGCAGCCTTCGGGCACCGGAAGCTGATCGTGCACGACCAGCAGGTCGGCGCCCGGCTGGCACCCGCGTTCGAGCGCGCGGGCTGGAACGTCTTCCGCGTGCTGATCATGCTGCGGCGGCGGCCGCCGGACCGGGAGCCCGAGCCCGGCGCCGGAGGCGAGGTGAGCCGCGAGGCGGGCGCCGCGGCGCTCGCGGCCTTCAGGCGCGAGCAGCCGTTCGGCTGGCAGGACGAGGCCGTGCGCCAGCTCGCCGAGATGGACGCCCGCTACGGCCGCGTCCTCAGCGCCCGCGACTTCGCGGCCCCGCCCGGCGACCCGGCCTGCGCCTGCCGGCTGTACACGCACGACGGCCTCGGCCAGGTGGACGAAGTGGGCACTGTCCAGGCGCGCCGCCGCCGCGGGTACGCGCGTGCCGCGGTGGCGGCGGCCGCCGATGCGGCCGCGGCGGCCGGCTGCGAGCACGTGTTCATGGTCACCGACGCGGCCGACTGGCCGCAGCACCTCTACAGGAGCCTCGGGTTCGACGAGATCGGCGCCACGTACGAGTTCCTGAAGGTGCAGGTCACGAGCCGGTGAGCCTGCCTCGCGATAATCAGGCTGTGGACCTCTTGCCCTGCATAGTCCAAGACGCCCGCACCGGCGAGGTGCTCACGCTCGCGTACATGAACGACGAGGCGCTCACGCGCACGCGCGAGACCGGCGAGATGTGGTTCTGGTCGCGCTCGCGCCAGGAGCTGTGGCACAAGGGCGAGACCTCCGGCAACGTGCAGCGGCTGAAGGAGCTCCGGCTCGACTGCGACGAGGACGCGATCCTCGCGCTCGTCGAGCCGGCCGGCCCCGCCTGCCACACGGGGGAGCGCACCTGCTTCCACAGCGGCGAGCTGGAGCCGGTCCCGGGCGAGGCGCTCGCCACGCTCGAGCGCACCATCGCCGAGCGGCGCGCGGCGTCGCCGGAGGACAGCTACACGGCGAGGCTGCTTGCCGACCGCGAGCTGGTGGGCGCGAAGGTCCGCGAGGAGGCCGACGAGGTGGCGCGCGCGGCAAGCGACGAGAGCGACGAGCGCGTGGCCGAAGAGGCCGCGGACGTGCTCTACCACCTGGCCGTCCTGATGGCCGAGCGCGGCATGGAGCTGAGCGACGCGTACGAGGTGCTGAATGGCCGTCGCCGTTAGCGACCTCGAGCTGACGCCCTCGCTCGACGAGGTGCGGGCGCTCGCGACGGAGCATTCGCTCGTTCCGCTTCGCCACACCTTCATCGCCGACTGCGAGACGCCCGTCTCCGCCTACCTGAAGCTGCGCGGCGACGGCCCGTCGTTTCTCCTCGAGTCCGCCGAGCAGGGGCAGCAGGTGGGCCGCTGGTCGTTCCTCGGCTTCCGCCCGCGGGCCGTGATCCGGCTCGCCCGCGGCGAGCATCCGGACCCGTACCGGCTGGTGGACGAGGAGCTCGCCCGCTACCGGATCGCGCCGCTCGACGGCCTGCCGCCGTTCGCAGGGGGTGCGGTGGGCATGTTCGGCTACGACCTCGCCCGCAGCGCCGAGCCCACGATCGGCGAGCCGAACCCGGACGACACCGGCATGCCCGAGCTGGCCGTGATGGTCACGGACGTGCTTCTGGCTTTCGACCACCTCCGGCACGAGGTGACCGTCCTGGCCAACGTCGTGGCCGAGGGCGACGTCGAGCGCGCGTACGAGGAGGCCGCCGCTGCGATCGCGGACGTGCGCGAGCGGCTGCGCGGGCCGGTGCCGCAGGCTGCCGCGGGCCGGCGCGAGCCGCCCGAGTTCGCGTCGAACCTGGGCGCCGACGGGTTCGCCGAGGCGGTCGAGCGCGCCAAGGAGTACATCCGCGCCGGCGACATCTACCAGGTGGTGCCGAGCCAGCGCTGGAGCGCCGACTGCCCGGTGGACGCGTTCTCGATCTACCGCGGCCTGCGCGCGATCAACCCGAGCCCATACATGTACTTCCTCGACTTCGAGGACTTCGAGATCGCCGGCGCGTCGCCGGAGACGCTCGTCACGGTCACCGGCCGCACGGTGCGGCAACGGCCGATCGCGGGCACGCGCCCGCGCGCGGACTCGGTCGAGCAGGATCTCCAGCAGGCGCGCGACCTGCTGGCCGACCCCAAGGAGCGGGCCGAGCACGTGATGCTCGTGGACCTCGGCCGCAACGACCTCGGGCGGGTGTGCGAGTACGGCTCGGTGACGGTGGACGAGCTGATGGCCGTGGAGACCTACTCGCACGTGATGCACATCGTCTCGCAGGTGACAGGCACGCTCCGCGACGACGTGAGCCCGATGGACGCGTTGCGCGCGTGCCTGCCGGTCGGCACGCTGTCCGGCGCGCCCAAGATCCGCGCGATGCAGATCATCGACGAGCTCGAGCCCGCCGGCCGCGGCCCGTACGGCGGCGGCGTGGGCTACCTCTCCTACACCGGCGACCTCGACACCTGCATCTACATCCGCTCCGCGCTCGTGAAGGACGGGCGCGTGCACATCCAGGCGGGGGGCGGCATCGTCGCGGACTCGGAGCCCGGCTACGAGGTGCGCGAGACCGAGGCCAAGGCCGGCGCGGTGATGGACGCGATCCGGCTCGCCTGCTCGCAGGGGGACTGGGCATGACGAGCGTCCTCGTGGTCGACAACTACGACTCGTTCACCTACAACCTCGTCCAGTACCTGGGGGAGCTGGGCGCCGAGGTGGACGTGGTCCGCAACGACCTGCCGGAGCTGCTCGAGCGCAGCCCCGACCGCGTGATCGTCTCGCCGGGGCCGTGCACGCCGGAGGAGGCTGGGCTGTCGAAGGAGGCGATCCGGCGCTACGGCGAGGACGGCGTGCCGGTACTGGGCGTGTGCCTGGGCCACCAGGCGCTCGCGGCGGTGTACGGCGGCACGGTCGTCCGCGGCGAGCCGGTGCACGGCAAGACCGCCGAGGCCGAGCATGACGGCAGGACGATCTTCGAGGGCCTCGAATCCCCGCTCGTGGTGGGCCGCTACCACTCGCTTGTGGTCGACCCCGAGCTGCCCGACGAGCTCGAGGTGTCCGCCCGCTCGGCCGACGTGATCATGGGGCTCCGCCACCGTGAGCTGCCCGTCGAGGGCGTCCAGTTCCATCCCGAGTCCGTGCTCACCCCCCACGGCAAGAAGCTGCTCGCGAACTTCCTCGCGGATGCCTGACCCGGATGCCTAACCCGATACTCACGGAGGCGATCGACCGCCTCGCCGGCCACGAGGACCTGGAAGCCGCCACGGCCGCCGGGGTCCTGAACGAGATCATCGAGGGAAACGCGTCGGAGGCGCAGGCGGCGGCCTTTCTGATCGCGCTCCGTACAAAGGGCGAGACCGTCGGCGAGATAGCGGGCCTCGCCTCGGTGCTGCGCGATCGCGCGGTGAGGGTGAATGCCGGCGACGACCTCGTGGACACCGCGGGCACCGGGGGTGGAAGGCCCACGTTCAACGTCTCGACCACCGCCGCTTTCATCGCCGCGGGCGCGGGGTGCAGGGTCGCGAAGCACGGGAATCGCTCCGCCACGAGCCAGTGCGGCTCCGCCGACGTCCTGGAGGCGCTCGGAGGACGCATCGACGTCGGGGTCGACGTCGTCGAAGCCTGCATCCGCGAGATCGGCTTCGGCTTCATGTTCGCGCCGCTCCACCACCCGGCGTTCAAGAACATCGTCCCGGTGCGCCGGGAGCTGGGCGTGCGGACCATCTTCAACTTCCTGGGCCCGCTGACGAATCCGGCCGGCGCGAGGCACCAGGTGATCGGCGTCTCGGACCCGGGCAAGGTCGAGACGATGGCGGCGGCCCTGGGGGAGCTTGGGGCCGCGAGAGCCCTGGTAGTGTCGAGCGCGGATGGCCTGGACGAGTTCTCGGTCTCGGGCGCGACGCGGGTGGTGGAGCTGAGACACGGCGAGCTCTCCACCTACGACGTGACCCCTGAGCAGGTCGGCCTCGAGGCAGCCGGCGACGGCGCCGTGGGTGCCGGCACGCCGGAGCAGAACGCACTCGTGCTGCGCCAGGTGCTCTCCGGAGACCCCGGCACGGAGCGCTCGCTCGCAGTGCTGAACGCGGGCGCTGCCATCTACGTGGGCGGCGGCGCGGACAGCCTCGAGGAGGGCGTGCGCGCGGCGGAGCGCGCCGTGGACTCCGGCGCCGCGGAGCAGGTGCTCGAGCGGTGGGTGGAGGGGACCTCATGATGCCGCGGCTCGACGAGCTCGTGGGAGCCACGCGCGACGCGGTGAGCCGCCGCCGGCGCGAGCGCCCGCTCTCCGATCTGGCAGCCGAGGTCGAGACCGGCCGCGAGGGGCGCCCCTTCGCGGAGGCCCTGTCGCGTCCACGCACGTCGGTGATCGCGGAGCACAAGCGGCGCTCGCCCTCGGCGGGCACCATCCGCGACGGCGCGAGCTGCGCGGACATCGTGATCGCCTACGAGCGCGGCGGCGCCGCGGCGATCTCGATCCTCACGGAGGAGGCTCACTTCGGCGGGTCGCTGGCGGACCTGCGCGAGGCGCGCGCCGCCACAGAGCTGCCCATCCTGCGGAAGGACTTCACGATCGACCCGTACCAGCTCTACGAGGCGAAGGTGGCGGGCGCGGACGCGGTGCTGCTCGTGGTCGGCTCGCTCGAGCAGGGCGCAATGGCCGAGCTGTTCGCGCAGGCGCAGGAGCTCGACCTCGACGCGATCGTCGAGATCCACGACGACGAGGAGCTCGAGCGGGCGCTCGAGCTCGACTCCGACGTGATCGGGATCAACAACCGCGACCTGGAGGACTTCAGCGTCGACATCCAGCGCACCTTTGACCTCCTCGCGGACGTGCCTGCCGGGAAGGTCGTGGTGTCGGAGTCGGGGATCCACCATCGCGGGCAGATCGAGGAGCTCGAGCAGGTGGGCGTCGACGCCGTCCTGGTGGGGGAGGCCGTGATGAGGGCGCCCGACCCGGAGGCGGCAGTTCGCGCTCTCACGCATTCCGAGGAACCGACCCAGGCCTAACGTGCGTACTCCGTACCATGGTGGTGCATGGCGACCGTCCCTGAGCTCGATCCGCCCCAGGTAGCAGAGCTCGGAGCGCGGCTCCGGGACAACATCGCCAAGGCGGTCAAGGCGCCGGAGGGAGTGATCCGCGACGTGCTCGTGGCGCTGTTCGCCGAGGGGCACGTGCTGATCGAGGACTATCCGGGCGTGGGCAAGACCGCGCTGGCGCGCGCGCTCGCGCGGTCGGTGGACGCGGAGTACGCGCGGATCCAGTGCACCGCCGACCTGCTGCCGGCCGACGTGGTCGGCACGAACGTCTACAACCAGCGCGAGAACCGCTTCGAGTTCCGGCCCGGGCCGGTGTTCGCGAACGTCGTGCTGGTGGACGAGGTGAACCGCGCCTCCCCGAAGACGCAGTCCGGCCTCCTCGAGTGCATGCAGGAGCGCCACGTGACGGTGGACAGGCACACTCACGAGCTGGCGCGGCCGTTCATCGTGGTCGCCACGCAGAACCCCGTGGAGTACGAGGGCACGTACCCGCTGCCGGAGGCGCAGCTCGACCGGTTCATGGTGCGCGTGTCGCTCGGCTACCCCTCGGCGGACCAGGAGAGCCAGATGCTCCTGGACCACGCCGAGAGCGACCGGGTGCTCGACCTGGAGCACGTGGCCGACGTGGGCGACGTGCTCGCGGCGCAGTCGGCCGCCGGTGCCGTGCACGGCAGCGACGCCCTGCGCCGGTACGTCGTTTCGATCCTCGACGCGACCCGCGCCGACCCTCGCGTGGACCTCGGGGCGAGCCCGCGCGCGGGTCTCATGCTGTTCCGGGCGGCTAAGGCGCTGGCGGCGCTCGACGCGCGCGACCACGCGCTCCCGGACGACGTCCAGCAGATGGCCGGCGCCGTGCTCACGCATCGGCTGCTGCTCTCGCCCGGCACCGGGTCCGACGAGCGCGCCACGGTCGTGCGCGACGCCCTGGAGCGGGTGCCGGCTTTCTGACGGTCTGATGGCGCGCGCGGCCCTCACGGCGCTGTTCGGCTTGGCGCTGTGCCTGGCCGCGGCGACTGTGGACACGCCGTCGCTGTACGTGCCCGGGGTGGCGCTGGTGCTGCTCGCCACTGGGGCCGTGATGTGGGTGCGGCTGGCCGCCCGTGGCGCGACCGTGGAGCGCATGCCGGGCCCGTCCTCCGTTGTGGAGGACCAGCCCTATCCGCTGCGCGTTGAAGTGCGGAGCGGCGTGCTGCCCCCGCCAGGCGGCGAGCTGCTCGAGCCGTTGCTCGGCTGGCCCGTGCCGGTGGCGGGGCGGTGGTCGCGCCGGCTCCGGATCAACGTGCGCTTCTCGCGGCGCGGGCGGCGCGTGCTCGAGCCCGAGGTGCTCGTGATCCGCGACCCGCTGCGGCTGTACTCGCGCGAGGTGTACGGGTCCGCGCACGACGAGGTGCTGGTGCTGCCGCGCGTGGAGCCCGTGACGGCGCCCGGAAGCGGCGGCGCGGGGAAGGGCGCCGATGCCGGCCTCGGCGCGGCGCCGAGCCTGTCGGGCCGGCGCCTCGACGCCGCGGCCGCCGAGCTCGAGATCGACGGTCTGCGCGCGTACCGCGAGGGCGCGCCCGCGTCGCGCATCCACTGGCCGACGGTGGCCCGGACCGGCGAGATGGTCGAACGCCGGCTCGTTGCGGAGCTGGACTCCGCCCCGCTGATCGTGCTGGACCCTTCGAGTCCCGCGGGCGAGGACGAGCTCGACATGGCCGTGCGCGCCGCGGCGTCGCTGTGCGTGTGGCTGGCGCGCAAGGACGGCTGCTCGGTGCTGCTCCCGGGCGACCGCCGCCCGATCGAGATCGGGCATGACCTGGGCGCGTGGCCGGCCGTGCACGCGCGGCTCGCGCTGGTCGAGGAGGGCCAGGCGCCCGCGGCCGGCGTGCTGGGCCCGCGCGGCGGAGCGGTGATCTGGGTGACGGGCGCCGACCTGCGCGCGACCCCGCGCGCGCTCGAGCGGATGCCCGCGGGCTCCCGCTACGTGGTCGCCCCGGGCGCGCTCCCGGGCATCCGCGCCGCCTTCGAGGTGGCCGGCTGCACCGGGTGTCTGGTGGAGCGCGTGCGGCGAGGAGTGGCCGCATGAGCGGGCTGCTCCGCACCCCCGCGCCGGCCGGCGCCGGGCCGGCCGCTCCGCCGCTCGACGGGTCGGCTCGCGCTGCGGCCGCGGTAACCACCGAGTCGCTCGTCATGCGCCTCATCGCCTTCTCCGCGCTTGGCGGCTTTGCCGCCGCGCACTGGGGCGCGTTCGTCACGGACCCACCAGTCGGACGCATGCTGCTCGTGTTGACCGTTGCCACGGGCGGCGCCGCCGCGCTCGGGGCGCTCGCCCGCGCGCCGATCCCGCGCCCCGCCGTCCACGCCGCGGCTGCCGTGATCGGCGTTGCAACGCTGACGCTCGGCCTGATGGCGGCCGGCCTGCCCGGCAGGTTGCTCCTCCCGGCGCACTGGGGGGAGCTCCACGAGGGACTCGACCGCGGCCTCGCGGGGGCGCAGATCGTGAATTGGCCCTACGACGGCGAGGATCCGTGGGTCCGGCTCACCGTGCTGCTCGGGGCGCCTGCGCTGCTCACGGTCGGAGCCGTGCTGGCGTTCTGGCCCACGCGCCACCCGAGTCGCGCGCTCCGGGGCGCCGGGCTGTTCGCGCTGCTGCTCATGTACGGCACCGCTGCGGCGGAGCGCGATCCTGGCCAGCCGGCGCTGCGCGGGCTGGTCCTGCTCGTTCTCCTCGGCGCCTGGCTCTGGCTTCCGCGGCTTCCGCGCCGCGATGCAGCCCTGGCCGGGGTCGTGGTGGCGAGTGTCGGAGTTCTCTCGCTGCCGGTCGCGGCCGCGCTCGACACGAACCGCGCATGGTGGGACTACCACGGGGTGAGGTGGTTCGGTCACGGCAAGGTCATCACCTTCGACTGGAACCACACCTACGGCCCGCTGAACTGGTCGCGCGCGGGCGAGACGCTGCTGAACGTGAAGTCCGATCGCCCGCAGTACTGGAAGGCGGAGACGCTCGACGGCTTCGACGGCTTCCGCTGGATCCGCACGAACGACCTGAACGACACGCTCTACGGCACGCAGGTCGCTTACACGGACGCCGAGAACCACACGACGTGGGACTACGGCGAGTACAACCCTGACTGGGACAAGCGCCTCCGTGTGACGGTCCGGTCCCTGTCCACACAGTTCGTGATCGGCGCCGGCGTGATCCTGAGGGTGGACGGCGTGAACGCGCGCACCATGGACGACGGCACGACCCGGCTGATCGGCTCCGACCGGCTCGAGAAGGGCGACGCCTATTCGGTGCGGGTATATGCGCCGAACCCGACTCGGAGGCAGATGCGGGGGGCGCCGAAGGGGTACTCCGCGAACCTCGCCCGCTACACGGCGATCACGCTTCCGCACCTGGGCGAGTCGGCGATCGACGAGCTGGCGGGCCGAACCTTCGCCGAGCGCGAGCGGGCCGCTCGCACACGCGAGTCGATCTTCGTCCCGCTCCGCTACAGCGACCAGACCGACTGGGGGCCGCGCGCTGACCGGCTGCTGCGCCGGTCCCCCTACGCGCCGATGTACGAGCGGGCGCTCGCGCTCACCCGCGACACTCCCACGGTCTACGACGCGGTCAAGAACGTCGAGGTCTGGCTCCAGGACAACTTCACGTACTCGGAGCACGTGCCCTCGCACGACGTGCCGCTCATGGGCTTCCTCGACGAGGACAAGCGCGGCTACTGCCAGCAGTTCTCCGGGACGATGGCGCTCATGCTGCGCATGGCCGGCATCCCGGCGCGCGTGGCAGCCGGCTTCTCTCCCGGTTCCTATAACAAGGACACGCGCGAATACCGCGTGCGCGACCTCGACGCCCACTCGTGGGTGGAGGTGTGGTTCACCGGGATCGGCTGGGTGCCGTTCGACCCGACGCCGGCGCGCTCGCCGGCGCAGTCGCAGTCGAGCGCGCTCGCCACGAGCGCCGCGGCGGCGGACGCCGGCGAGGTCAAGCTCTCGCGCCAGGGCGCGGCGGCGGGCGAGCATGTGCCGGGGCAGGGGTCAGCGGGCGGCGAGGGCGACGGCAACTGGATACTGCCCGCCGTGCTCCTGCTCCTCGTGGCCCTGCCGCTGGGACTCGGCGCCGCCATGATCGGCCTGCGCGTGGCGCGCCTGCGGCTCCTGTCGCCGGACCAGGTGGCGGAGGTGCAGCTGTCCGAGCTGCGGCGCGCGCTCGTGCGGCTCGGATGGGAGCTTCCGGACTCCACGACGCTGCTCGGGCTAGAGCGCCGGCTCGGGCGGCTCGCCGGCCCGAGCTCGAAGGCCTACGCGGGCGCGCTGCGAGCACACCGCTACGACCCGCGGGCGCCCGCCGGGCCGAGCCTCCACGAGCGCCGCGCGCTGCGGCGCGAGCTGTCGCGCGGCGGATTCGTCGAGCGGCTACGCGGATTCCTCGCGATTCCGCCCGGCGCGCCGAGTCATTTATAGAACCCTTACGTCGAAGGTCTATCTCTAATGCCATGACGACCACGCGCCCGCTGTCCAACATCCTCTCCGGAGTAATCGGCGGACTGATCGTGCTGGTGATCGGCGCGGTCCTGATCGCCACGAACGTCATCGACACCGGCGACACCAAGACGGTGGTGCGCCAGGTCACGACCACGCAGCCCACGGGCAACACCGCGGGCAGCGCGGGACGCACCGTTCGCCAGATCTACGAGCAGGAGGGGAAGGGCGTCGCCTTCATCACGGCCAACGGGGTAACGAGCCCGTCGGAGTCCCCGTTCGGGCTGCCGCAGCAGGGCACCGCGACCGGGTCGGGCTTCGTGATCGACAACGACGGCTACATCGTCACGAACGCGCACGTGGTCGAGGGCGCGAAGAGCGTCACCGTCAGCTTCACCGAGAACGGCGAGTCGGTGCCCGCCGAGGTCAAGGGCGTGGACCGCTCTACGGACGTTGCGGTGCTGAAGGTGGATCCGTCGAAGTTCAAGGACCTCACGACGATCCCGCTCGGCGACTCCTCCAAGGCGCAGGTCGGCGATCCCGTGATCGCCATCGGCAACCCGTTCGGCCTCAGCCGGACGGTCACCACCGGCATCGTGTCCGGCCTTCAGCGCCAGATCCAGGCCCCCAACGGCTTCACGATCTCGAACGTCATCCAGACCGACGCCGCGATCAACCCGGGCAACTCGGGCGGTCCGCTGCTCGACGCCAACGGCCGCGTGATCGGCATCAACTCTCAGATCCAGACCGGCGGCGG
>DASUYU010000229.1:0-7820 GCA_036377235.1 Thermoleophilaceae bacterium | reverse complement strand
GGGCGTGAACAGCTAGCTGGGGTCGATCTCGCCGCGCTGGATGGCCAGCGCGACGGCGTGCGCGCGGGTGGCGGCGCCGAGCTTCGTCATGGCGTTGCGGACGTGCGTGCGCACGGTCTCCGACGAGAGGAACAGCTGCTTCGCGGCCTCCTCGCCGGACAGGCCCTGCGAGAGCAGGCCCATGATCTCGCGCTCGCGCGGGGACAGCGTCTTCGGCCGCCCGTTCCGCTCTCTCGCGAGCAGCGGGGTGAGCCGCGGGTCCAGATAGTCGCCGCCGCCGGCCACCGTGAGGATGGCCTGCTCGAGCTCCTCCGGATCGCCGCTCTTCAGGGCGAAGCCGGCCGCCCCGGCGTCCAGGGCGTCCAGCAGCTGGCCCTCGTCGGCCGCGCCCGTGTAGAGGATGATCCGCAGCTTCGGGTCCTCGGCGAGCAGGCTGCGCGTCATCGCGGCGCCGCTCTTGCCCGGAAGCGCGAGGTCCACCAGCGCGATGTCGGGCCGCCGACGCAGGATCAGCGCCTCGCCCGCCTCCGCGTCGTCCGCGGTGCCGACCACGTGATGGCCCGCGCGGCGCAGGAGCAGCTCCATGCCGCGCCGGAGCGCGACGTGATCGTCGACGATCACGACGTTCAATTCGCGGGTGTCACTGGGCGGCAGCATCTAAACGTTCCGGGAGGGTCCCAAGGGCTGTCTCGGCATATGCGGGAGAAGCCTTGAGCTATGGGAGAAGGACGATCTTTCCCAGTTTCCCACCGGCTTCGAACCGCGTGTACGCCTCCTCTGCCCGGTCGAGCTCGAACGTCTCCGCGACGGGCACCGTGAGTGTCCCATTCGAGAAGTGAGGAAGCACCTCCTTCTCGACCAGTCGCATCGCGATCGCCTTCTCCTCGAGCGGCCGCGCGCGGAGAGTCGAGCCGTGGATCCTGCCCCGCTTCTGCATGAGGATGTGGAGGCTGATCTCGCCCGTCGGCCCTGTTCCGCCCACGCCGATCACGGCGATCCGGCCGCCGGTGGCGAGCGACCTGATGTTGCCCTGGAGGTTCGAGGCTCCGACGAGCTCGAGGATCACGTCGAAGGGCCCCTCCTCCTCGTAGCCCTCGGGGTCGATCGCGCGGGCGCCCAGCTCCGTGACGCGGCCGCGGAGCTCCTCGTTGCGGACCGTCGCGGTCACGCGCGCCCCGGCGGCTCGGCCGAGCTGCACGGCCGCGCAGCCGACCCCGCCCGCGGCGCCGTGCACCAGGAGGTGGTCCCCCGGCCGCAGCCCCGCCTGGGTGAACAGGGCGTCGTGCGCGGTCGTGAACACCTCCGGGAGGCCGCCGGCCGCCGGCCAGTCGAGCGGCTCGCCGCCCTCTGATGCTGTGGCGCCGACCCGCGGCACGGGCATCGCGGCGCGCTCGTGCACCACCGCCAGCTCAGCCTGGCCGCCTCCTCCCACGACCGCCATCACGCGGTCGCCCTCCGCGAACCGCTCCGCGCCCGGGCCGAGCGCCTCGACCTCGCCGGCCAGCTCGAGGCCGGGGATGTCGGCGGGCGAGCCCGCCGGCGCCGGATAGGCGCCCTTTCGCTGGAGCATGTCCGCCCCGTTCAGGCCCGCGCCGCGCACGCGAACCAGCAGCTCGCCCTTGCCGGGCTCGGGATCGGGGCGCTCCTCGACGACCAGCTCCCCGTCCTGGATGGTTAGCGCCCGCACCGGCGGGGAATCTACCCGTGCCCTGTGTCAAAAGGGTGTAACACCGAGCCGTCGGATGCCGACATTAGGGTCACGAGGTCGTCATGAGAGGTCCTAGCCTCAACTCGGTCGGCGTGGGGCCGCGGCTCTGGCGGGAGGCCCGCATCGGGCTCGAGGCCGCCGCTCTCGTCCGCGACCCGGTCTTTCGCGGCGACGGCATGGCCGACGGCCGCGGGCGCCCGGTGCTCCTGATTCCGGGCTTTCTGGCGGGCGACGGGTCGCTCTCGATGATGGCCGGCTGGCTGAAGCGAACGGGCTACCGGCCGAGCCGCGCGGGGATCGTGTCGAACGTGAACTGCGCCGGCGTGCTGCTGCCGCGGCTCGAACAGCGGCTCGAGCGGCTGGTGGACCTTCAGGGCAAGCGCGCCGCGGTGGTCGGCCAGAGCCGCGGCGGGACCCTCGCCAAGGTGCTCGCGAGGCGGCGGCCGGACCTCGTGTCCGGCGTGGTGGCGCTCGGCTCCCCGCAGGTGGATCCGCTGGCGGTCCACCCGCTGGTGCGGCTGCAGGTCGAGGCCGTGAGCCGCCTCGGGTCGCTCGGAGCGCCGGGGCTCTTCAAGCGCTCGTGCCTCAACGGTGACTGCTGCTCGTCGTTCTGGGAGGACCTGGCCGGACCGCTCGACGCGGGGATACCGCTCGTGTCGGTCTACTCGAAGAGCGACGGCGTGGTGGACTGGCACTCCTGCCTCGACCCTCACGCGACGGAGCTGGTCGAGATCCGCGCCTCCCACTGCGGTATGGCGGTGTCCCGGGCCGCGTGGCGCGCCGTTGCCGAGGCGCTCGAGAGCTTCGCGGACGCCGACGCCCGGCGCCGCTCGCAGCGGCGCGCGCAGGTGCACCGGCTGCCGCGCGCGGCCTAGCGACGAGCTCGGAGCACCCCGGATCACAGAAGGAGCACCGCCGAGCCGCGCAGGTTCCCGGCGCGGAGCCTGTCGAGCGCCTCGTTCGCCTCCTCGAGCGGGAACGTCTCCACCTGCGTACGCACGGGCACCCTCGGGGCCAGCTCCAGGAACTCCTCGGCGTCCGCGCGCGTGAGGTTGGCCACGGACCGGAGCACGCGCTCGCCCCACAGGAGCTCGTACGGCATCGCGGGGATGTCGCTCATGTGGATGCCGCCGCACACGACCGTGCCCCCCTTCGCCACGGCGCGGAGGGCGGCCGGGACGAGCGGGCCGACCGGCGCGAAGACGAGCGCCGCGTCGAGCTCCTCCGGGGGCGGGCCGAGCGAGTCGCCCGCCCACTCGGCGCCGAGGTCGAGGGCGAACCGCTGCGCCTCCTCGTCGTCCGCGCGCGTGAAGGCGAACACGCGCCGGCCCTGATGGAGCGCCACCTGAGCGATGATCGACGCGGCGGCGCCGAAGCCGTAGATGCCGAGGCGCTCGGCATCACCGGCCAGCCGTAGCGTCCGGTAGCCGATCAGGCCGGCGCACAGGAGCGGCGCCACCTGGACGTCGTCGTAGCCGTCCGGGAGCGGGAAGCAGAAGCGCTCGTCGGCCACCACGTGCTCGGCGTAGCCGCCGTCGATGTCGTATCCGGTGAAGCGCGCGGCGTCGCAGAGGTTCTCGCGGCCCGACCGGCAGTAGCGGCAGGTGCCGTCGGTCGAGCCGAGCCAGGGGACCCCCACGCGCTGTCCCGGCTCGAAGCGCTCGCCGCCGCCGGTCACGAGTCCGGCGATCTGGTGGCCCGGGACGAGCGGCAGCTTGGGCTCGGTCAGCTCGCCGTCGAAGATGTGGAGGTCGGTGCGGCAGACGGCGCAGGCGCGCACCTCGATGGCCACCTGTCCGGGGCCGGGCTCGGGGACCGCGAGGTCCATCGGCCTGAGCGGCTCACGGGCGCGTTCGAGCACCATGGCGCGCATGGACTCACAGTAGCCCCGGTCGTAGGCTGGCGCAGCGATGGCGGACGACTGTCGCCAGGCGAGCCTCGACATCTGGAGCCGCATGGCGGCGGCCGAGTGACCGCGCCGCTTCGGTCGACGGCCTGGCTGCGCGAGCGGCTGTCCGACGGCGGCATCCGGATCGTGGACTGCCGCTGGAAACTGGGCGAGCCCGGGGCCGGCGAGCCGCTGTGGCGCGAGGGCCACATCCCTGGCGCGGCGTTCCTCGATCTGGACAGCGACCTCGCCGCGCCGCCGGGCGAGCGGGGCCGCCACCCGCTGCCGAGGGCGGACGACTTCGAGGCCGCCGCCCGCCGGGCCGGAATCGGGAAGGACACGCTCGTGGTCGCCTACGACGAGGCCGGCGAGGGTGGGGCCGCACGCCTGTGGTGGCTTCTACGACATTTCGGCCACGACGACGTAACGGTCCTCGACGGGGGGCTGCGCGCGTGGCGGGAGGAGGGCGGCGAGCTGCGCGCGGGCGAGGAGCCGATCCCCGCCGGCGACTTCACGGCCACCGCGCCACGCAACGACACGGTGACGGCGGAGGAGCTGGCCACCGAACACCGCGCGGACGGCGGCCGCGACGCGGATTCCGTTCGCGGGGCGGCGGCCGATCGCGCGCTTCTCGATGCCCGCGCGCCCAAGCGCTACCGCGGCGAGGTCGAACCGGTGGACGCGGTGGCCGGGCACATCCCCGGCGCTGTCAACGTGCCGTTCGGCGAGATCGCGCCGGAAGGCCGCTTCCTCCCGCCCGGCGAGCTCCGCGCCCGCCTCGAGGCGGCCGGGGTGCGGGCCGGCGGCGACGCGGTCGCGTACTGCGGCTCGGGCGTAACGGCAGCGGTGATAGTGCTGGCCGCGGAGGTCGCGGGAATCGGACCGGTCCGGCTCTACCCCGGCTCGTGGAGCGAATGGTCCGGCCGCGGACTCCCGGTGGAGCGCGGCTAGGGCCGAGCGGGCGACGACCCGCCGGCCGCCCGGCGCGGCCGAGCGGGGGGGCTTGCCGCCTTAACCACCGTATAGGGGACTAATCCGGCAAGCCCCCCTCGAACCGACCCCCTCAATGCCCGTCGTCAGACGACCCGCCGGCCGCCCGCCACAGCAACACCCGCCCCACCTCGAACCGCAACAGCGGCCCGGGCGGCGAGCGATCCGCGTACTGCGAATACTTCGCCGCCAGCGCGTACATCGCCTCGGGAGCCGAGCGCGCAGGCACGACCTCCACCCGCCCCATCATCTGCACCCACGCGAGCCGAGCCCAGTCGTCGTCGTACTCGTCCACCAAGAGCGACGCCTCCGCCCGCCTGCGCAGATACGCCACACGAGCCGGCTCCGCCCGCCTCTTCGGCTTCTCGTCGATCGCGCTCCACACGAGCCCGCCCGCCACCACGAACGTGACCGGCAGCACCCGCGGCCGGTCCTCGCGGTCCAGGTACGCGAGCCGCGCCACGCGCGCCCGATCGAGCAGCTCGGCGGCCCAGGACGGGAGCGTGTCTAGCATCATCGCCATGAAGGTTGGCATCGGGCTTCCCACCGCGGTTCCAGGTGCCGGGCGTGCGGAGATCCTCGAGTGGGCTCGCCGCGCCGACGCGGCGGGTTTCGCGGCGCTCGGATCGCTCGACCGGCTCGTCTATCCCATTGCCGAGCCGCTCGTGGCGCTCGGCGCCGCCGCGGCGGTGACTGAGCGAATCCGCCTCATGACCGCCGTCCTCCTGCTGCCCTATCGCCAGAACGCGGCGCTCGTCGCGAAGCAGGCCGCCACGGTCCACGCCCTGTCGGACGGCCGGCTGACGCTTGGCGTGGGACTTGGCTCGCGCGACGACGACTACGAGGCGTCCGGAGTGCCCCTGAGGGGGCGCGGACGCCGTGCCGACGAGATGCTCGCGGAGATCAGACGGCTGTGGGCCGGGGAGAAGGCGGGCTTCGCGGGCGGCGTCGGTCCGGACGTGAGCGGCAGCCCGCCCGAGCTCATCGTCGGCGGCGCGTCCGATGCGGCGTTCCGGCGGGCGGCGCAGTTCGGCGACGGCTGGATGATGGGAGCCAGCGGGGCGGATCGCTTCCCCGAGCTCGTCCAGAAGCTCGAGGCCGCCTGGCGCCAGGGCGGCCGGGACGGCGAGCCGCGCAAGCTCGCCCTGACCTACGTCGCGCTGGGCGACGACCCGCAGCGCGACACGGAGGCCTCGATCGGCCACTACTACTCGTTCTCGCCCGACTACGCGGCGGCGGCCGTGGCCGGTACCGCGAAGGGCGAGGACGGAGTCCGCGAGCGGCTGGAGAGCCTCCGCTCCGCGGGCGTCGAAGAGGTGATGATGTTCGCGGCCTCCGCCGATCCGGCGCAGGTCGACAGGCTCGCCGCCATTGCCCTCTGAGGGAGCTTCCGTCCACCCGCCGCGCCACGATGGGCATCGGATGGCAAGGACCCGGGTCATGATCGGCAGCGCGGCGGCTGGGGCGATCGGCGTGCGGGTCGCCCGCTCGCTCTACGGCCGCTGGCGCCTGCTTCCGCAGGCCGACCGTGAGCGCATCGCCGCATTCGCGGAGGACACGAAGGAGAAGGCGCTGTCGCTGCGCGGGTCGAGTGACCGCGGGCAGGCCGAGGAGGACCTGCGCGCCTCCAGCGAGACGCTGGCCGCCGCGCTCGTCGAGACGGCCGAGTCGGACCCGGAGCTGGCGGCGGAGGACGTCCACCAGCTGAGGGAGGACCTGCGGCGCGAGCTGGCCCGGCTCGCGACGGCCGACGTTAAGGCTTCGCGAACCGGACCGGACCGCGCGAGCGGTCCAAAGTAGGATCAGGGCGCCTTCGGGCCCCTCACCCTCGTGAATCACTCCGACACCGCCCATCCCTCGGGGCCGTCGGGCTCCCCCGGTGGCGCCGCAGCCGCGGTCCTGGCGTTCCACGAGGCGACCAAGGTCTATCCCGGGCGCCGCACGCCGGCGGTGTCGAACCTGACCATCGAGGTTCCCGCCGGCGAGATCTGCGTCCTGATCGGCCCCTCGGGCAGCGGCAAGACGACCGCCATGCAGATGGTGAACCGGCTGATCACGATGACCTCCGGCGACGTGACGATCGACGAGCGGAGCATCACGGATCTCGACGAGACCGAGCTGCGCCGCGGGATCGGCTACGTGTTCCAGCAGATCGGCCTGTTCCCGCACATGACGACCGAGGACAACATCGGCACGGTGCCGCGGCTCCTCGGCTGGTCGAAGGAGCAGATCCGCGCGCGGGCGAAGGAATTGCTCGAGCTCGTGGGCCTCGACCCCGACGACGACCTGCGCCGCTACCCGGGCGAGTTCTCGGGCGGCCAGCGCCAGCGCATCGGCGTCGCGCGGGCGATGGCGGCCGACCAGCCTCTGATGCTCATGGACGAGCCCTTCGGGGCGGTCGACCCGATCGCGCGCGACAGGCTCCAGGAGGACTTCCTGCGCCTCCACCAAGAGGTGCCGAAGACGGTCGTCTTCGTGACCCACGACATCGACGAGGCGATCAAGATGGGCCACCGCATCGCGATCCTGCGCGACGGCGAGCTCGTCCAGTACGACACGCCGGACAACATCCTCGCCGAGCCGGCCAACGAATTCGTCGCCGACTTCGTGGGCGCCGACCGCGGGCTCAAACGGCTGAACGTCTGGCGGCTCTCCGACCTCGAGCTCGACCCCGCGCCGGACGAGCCCGGCGAGCCGACCGCGACCGGGCACACCAGCCTGCGCGACGCGCTCTCGCTCATGCTGGTGGAGGGGAAGGAGCGGCTCGTCGTGGTCGACGAGGAGGGCCGGCCCACCGGCACCGTGGCGCTCGAGGCGATCACGCGCCTGATCGGCCCCGACGAGAAGGCGGCGGCCCGATGATGCTGGCGGGCGCGCATGCGGTCCCGATCGCCCAGGGGCCCGTTATCCCGCAGTACGAGCGGGCCAGCGACTGCATCCGCGAGAACGGCCAGTTCTGCTTCGACTGGTTCGTCGACAACTTCGACCGAGTCTTCGTACCGCGCCTCGTGGAGCACATCTGGCTCACTGGGCTGGCCGTGGGGATCGGCTTCATCATCGCGTTCAGCGCCGCGCTGCTGGCGCACAGCGTGGGGCGGTTCGAGACGCCGTTCGCGATCTTCGCGGCGTTCCTCTACACGATCCCCAGCCTCGCGTTCTTCCAGCTCATGGTTCCGATCACCGGGCTCACGGTCACGAGCGCCGAGATCGCGCTCGTGTCATACACGCTCCTGA
>DASUYU010000228.1:0-19463 GCA_036377235.1 Thermoleophilaceae bacterium | reverse complement strand
GACGAGCGACATCTCGCCGCGCAGCACGTTGAAGAGCTGCGGCAGCTCGTCGAGCGACCAGCGGCGCAGGAAGCGGCCGACGGTCGTGACGCGCGGGTCCTCGCGCATCTTGAAGAGCGCACCGCCCACCTCGTTCTGCTCCTCGAGCCGGTCCTGCAGCCGCTCGGCCCCGACGACCATCGTCCGGAACTTCATGCACGGGAAGGACCTGCCGCCGATGCCGGGTCGCGGCGAGCGGTAGAAGACCGGGCCTCGCGAGGTGAGCTTGATCGCGAGCGCCGCCAGCAGCATCACAGGCGAGAGGACGAACACGAGGAGCACGGCCCCCACGAGGTCGAACGTGCGCTTGAGGGCGAAGTCCACGCCCTCGAACACGGGCGGCTTCAGCTCGAACAGCGGGAGCGCCTGGCCGGGCACGTACTCCACGCGCTCCATGAGGATCTCCATCGTGGACGGCGCCACGCGGACGCGTACGCCCTGCCGATGGCAGCGGTCCACGAGCTCGACCGCCTCATCCTCCGGGAAGTCGGCGTCGGCGATCAGCACCTCGTCGATGGCGTCGAAGTGGCGCTCGAGCTGCTCCAGCGAGCGGAAGTCGCGGAGGCCGTCCATGACGCCGACCGGGGTGCGCGCGACGTAGCCGAACGGCTCGATCTCGCGGCTGTCGCGGAGCGCGTGCGAGACGGCGTTGATGTTCGCGCCCGAGCCCACCAGCACGGCTCGGCGCCGGTAGCCGGCCGCCCGCAGGATGATCCCGCTGACCCGCTCGAAGCCCCAGCGGAACGCCGAGACGTAGATGAGGGCGAAGACCAGGGACCCGTAGAAGACGTAGTAGGACTGGAAGTCCTCGCCCTCGAGCAGTGCGTACAGGAGCACCACGAGCGTGGTCTGGAAGAGCGAGGCGATCACGCGCGGGAGGCCGGGACGCTGGCCCCGCTCGCGGTACAGGCCAGAGCGCGCGAACAGCAGCAGCATCACGAGGCCGCCGAGCGGGAGGTAGTCCGTCGCCTGAGCCCACATGTGGGGGATCGCGTCCGGGTTGCGCACCGCGCTCTTGACGACGAGGGCCGTGTAGATGGCCAGCTGAAGGCCGAGCAGATCGAGGGCACCCAGCGTGGTGACCCGGATCGCGCCGCGGGCGAGGTCGAACTTGAGGAGGTTCCCGAGCAGGGGCTTGCCGGCCCGGACGTCGCGCTCAGGCAACGCTACGGGCTCGACCTCCTGAAGCTCTTTGAGAAGTCCGTTTGCCACGGTGTTCCGCGTCGGCACGTAGTCAAACAGTTGCAACGGGCGAATGTAGCGGCGCCGGGCCGTAATTCCTCGTTGCGCGAGAAATCTCTCGCATTTTGCGAGGCTGAAGTTGTGCGCCGGGGGCGAGGGCGTGCACGATCTTCCTGAACGTCGTGCTGATGAGCGAACGGGGCATCCGGCCGGAGCGCGCCGAGGTCGATGCGGCGGCCCTCGCGCTGCTGGCTCGGCACGGAGCGCAGATCCTCGCCACCGCACGCCGCTACGCGGCCACGCCCGAGGATGCCGAGGACGCGTACCAGCGCGGCCTCGAGATCCTCCTGACGAAGGCGCCCTCGACGAGCGAGGACGAGCTGATCCCCTGGCTCAAGACGGTGGTGAAGCACGAGGCGTTCGCGCTGCGGCGCCAGCGCGAGCGGCACTCGCCCGTCACCGACGACGGAGAGCTGCGCGACCGGCCCGCCATCGCGGGGGTCACCCACGAGCAGGCCGAGCGGCTCGAGCGCCTGCGCCAGGGCGCCGAGGCGCTCGGCCACCTGAAGCCGCACGAGATCAGGGCGCTCCTGCTGAAGGCGGAGGGCTTCTCGTATCGCGAGATCTGCGCGATGACGGGGTGGTCGTACACGAAGGTCAACCGCCTGCTCACGGAGGGCCGGCGCGCGTTCCTGCGGCGGGTCTCCGGCATCCAGCGCGGCGCCGACTGCGCGCGGTACGAGCCGATGCTGTCCGCGCTGGCCGACGGGGAGGCGAGCGCGGAGGACCTCGCCGTGCTGCGCCCTCACATGAGGACCTGCCTGAGCTGCCGCGCGGCCCTGCGCGAGTTCCGTGCGGCGCCGGGCCGGGTGGCGAGCGTGGTGCCCGCGGCGGCCTTCGCGGCGAGCGGCGACGGCGGCGGCCCGATCCGGAGCCTTCTGGAGTCGATCGTCGGAGCGGCGCAGCAGAAGACGGTCGCGATGGGAGACCGGCTCCACGCGGCGGCCGAGCTCGCCACGGGCCAGAAGATGGCGGCGATCGCCGCCTCAGCGGCCGCCCTCGCCGGCGGCGGATCGGCCCTCGACGAGTTCGCGAACCACGACCGAGCCGCTCGGGCGGCGCAGGTGGCGGAGGAGCAGCCTCCGGGGCCGCCGGCCGATGCACCGAAGGATCCATCGGCGCCCGTCCCGACCACGCCGCCGCCCGTGGCCGAGAGTCCCGCGCAGCCGCCGGAGTCGCAGCCCGTGCAGCAGCCGGAGCCCGAGCCGCCGCCCCCACCACCCTCACCCGCGAACGAGTTCGATCCGACCGGCGCATCCGCCCCGGCCCACGAGCCGCCACAGCGGCAGCCGGAGCCCACCTTCGCTCCGGCCGCCGGTGGCGGGTCAACTCAGGGCGGCGGTGAATTCACACCCTGATGGACGAGCCGTCCGCTCAGCGGGGCGCCCATCTCGGCCGGAAGTCCCACAGGTCGGGGGTGTCGGTGAACCGCCGGCGGTCGGTGCCGTCCGGGTCCATCGTCCAGATGTCCGCGTTGCCCGATTCGACGACGAACGCGATCCGTGACCCGTCGGGCGACCACGCCGGGTTGTAGGACTGCGTGGGGCCCGCGCCGTTGTCGGTCAGGTAGCGGATGCGGGCTGTGCACGCGGTCAGGTCCGGGCAGTTCGAGGGCACAGTCGCGACGTTGCTGGACTCGCCCTCGGGCGCGCCATGCCCGAACGTCTCGAACGCGATCAGGCCCTTCGTCGACCCTGACCGTGACTGGGACAGGTCGTAGATGTCGGCGTCGATCTCCCAGGGGGTGAGCTGACGCGGGTGCGCTGCGTCCGCGTTCATCGCGAACTCCGCGCTGTCGAACGGCTCGTTGCGGACGCGCGTGAACGTGATCGTCTTCCCGTCGGGCGTCCAGCGGGCCGAGTAATCCTCGTAGACACCGTCGATGCCCGGCTCGGACAGCCGCTGCAGGTGCCTCCCGTGGAGATCCTCGCTCCAGAGCACCGCCGATCGTGCCGAATCGTTCACCTGGTCGAACGGTCCGATCACGCGGGTGAACACGACGTGCCTGCCGTCGGGCGCCCAGGTCGGTCCGATGTCGTCGGCACACGGGTCGGTGCAGCGCGTGTCGAGCACTCGCTCCCGGCCGCCGTCGGCGCGCATCAGCACGATCTCGGAGCCGTCTTCGCCGTCGCGCTGGAACAGGATCCGGCCGCCGTCCGGTGACGGCATCGGGTCGATGTCGAGCTCTCCGTCCTGAGGGTCGCTCAGAAACCGGAACCCGCTCCCGTCGGGATTCGCGGAGACGATCCGGGCGTTGGTCTCCCCGATCTGAGACCACACGATCCGGCCATTCGCCGCGCCACGGCCCGGCTCGGCGAGCGCCGAGCCGGGGAGGGCCAGCAGGGCCGCCGCAACCGCGAGACCTGCGTAGCGATATCTCATCGCTCTACGCGGGCTCGCGGCGCGTGCGCAGCGTGCCGACCGCGCTGCGCGCACCTGTCACGAGAAGGACGACCGCGAGCGCGGCTGCGGCGCCGATCGCGGCGTCACCCCACTCGAAGCCGGAATCGCCGGCGGCGGCCACGTCCGGGTTGGACGGCACCGCGGGCGTGTATTCGCCGCTGGCGGCGTTCATGCTGTAGTCGATCGCCGCGGGCGCGGCGGGCGCGAGCGCCAGGACGAAGATCGCCACCAGCACCACGACACGCTTTGCAGTTCTCATGGGAGCCCTCCTTGCGGTTGACATTCAGCCGCTAACTCGGACTTCGGCGGATTTCGTGACGGGACTCGCGCGAACCCGCCAAGTCGGCGATTGTTGTCACAAGCCGCGCCCTATCCCCGAGAGAAGGGGCAGTGGTTCTGACGCAGTCGTGGAGCGACGACGAGCTGTTGACGGCTGGAGGAGCGAACGGCTTCTCGATCTTCTATCGGCGCCACGTCGATGCCGTCCTGCGCTACCACGCGCGCTCGACAGGTAATGCCGAGGCCGCTGCGGACCTGACGGCCGAGACGTTCGCCGCCGCGCTCGAGGCGAAGCGTCGCTTCACGCCGGGCGGACCGCCTGCGCGGGCGTGGCTGTTCGGGATCGCCGGAAAGAAGCTCGCCGACTACAGGCGAAAGGGATACGCCGAAGACCGCGCCCGCCGCCGCCTGGGGATGGAGCGAGTGGAGCCGACGGACGAGGACCTGCGCCGCATCGAGACCCTGGCAACCGACGTGGACGTGGCTTCACTCGTCGACGAGCTGCCACAGGACCAGCGCCACGCGGTGACCGCGCGCGTGCTCGAAGAGCGCGACTACGACGACATCGCCGGCGAGATGGACATTTCGACAGCGGGAGTACGAAAGCGCGTGAGCCGCGGCCTGGCCGCGCTCAGGGGACGCGTGAGGGAGACGCCATGACCGACTTCGTGACACGCCTGGAGGACGAGCTCCACGCCGCGGCGCTCCGGCAGGAACGGCGCGGCCGCTTCGGCGCCGCTACGATGCCGCGCCTTCGGATCGCGGCCGGCGACCTTCCCATCGCCGCTCTGGCAACGGTGCTGCTCGCACTCGGGATCGCGGTGTCAGCGCTGATCCTGTCCCTGTCACCGCCCCAGCGCGCGGCCGGCGAGCTGCCCGCGGCGCTTCGCGGCGTATGGCGCGCAGACCCGACCGAGCTCCGTCTCTACAACGCGGGGTCCGCGCGCTGCGCCAATCTCGGCCTCGGATCCTCCGCTCCCTGCTACACGCTCGGCGACTCCGGAAGCCGCGTGGCGACCGAGTGGGGCGGCGTGTCGCTCGCCGGGGACACGCTCACCCTGAACAGCGTGCAGCCCGCCGCCGGCACCGGCATCTACCGGTGGGGCATCGACAACGGCACGCTGAGGCTGATCAAGGTGAAGGACCGAAACGGCGAGCGTGTCCGGGCGCTGGTGGCGATGCCGTTCACCTACATTCCGAGCCCGAACGCCCATCGCGGCATACCGGCCGGGTGGGCGACGCAGTCCGTGACTTCGGCGCGCTTCGGCTACTCGCTCCGCGTGTCGCACTCCTGGTCGATCGACACTCGCGGGCCTGCCGACCTCCTGTCGGGAGACGCAACCCGCCACGCTCTTCCCGAGGTGTCGGTGACCGTTGACGGCGCCGGCAAGGCGAGCGGGTGCCCGCGCTACGACCTCCGCCGCTTCCTCGTCGGCGGGACGAGGATCAGCGTGTCCGTGTACAGGAACTGCGGCGCGCCGAACGTGGAATCCGCGAGCTTCATGCACAACGGCCGGCGCTACCGGATCACCTGGCGCGGGAAGGCGAGACAGCCGGAGAACGACTACGCGCGCTTCGACGCGCTCCTGAAGACGCTCACGTTCTCGCCCTCCTGACGAGGGCTGGCCGAACCATCCCTGGGGCACCTGTTCCGGCTCGTCCGCCTGGCGGATAGTGGGTTCCGATGAATTCCACCCACCACCCGGAGGCTCAGATGATCACCGTCTCGACCTGGCCGCTTCAGAACACCAACCACCGCGTCAACGCAGTCCCGGGCGCCGGCTACAAGTTCCCGGCGCCGCAGGCGGCCGCGCGGCGCGGCCCCGCCGCCGTGCTGCGGCGTGGCCCCGTCGCGGTGCTGCGGCGTGGCCCGGAGGCCGTGCTGCGGCGCTCCCCCGAGGCCCTCGTCAACGCGTAGGTCCCACGGCTCCTCCTTCCCCAACGCGCAGGCCCCGGACGGGGCCCGGGGCCTGCGCACCTCCCTCCCATGACCGCACCACTCCAGATTCCCGCCTTCCGCCGCCTGATCGCGGCCTACGCGATCAACACCCTCGGCACCTGGCTCGGCGAGATCGCTCTCGCCGTCCTCGTCCTCGAGCAGACCGGAAGCCCGGCCGCCGTCGCATCCGTCTGGGTGCTCGGCCTCTTCGTCCCGTCGCTCGTCGGCTCGTGGTTCGTGACCCGGTTCGGAACCGGCCCGCGCGTGCTGGGCTCGCTCCTGGCGCTGGAGGCGGTCCTCTTCGCCGCCCTCGCCGCCCTCGCCGCCAGCTTCTCGCTCTTCCTGATCCTCGCCCTGGTCACCGCGGACGGCGTCCTCGCGCTCTCCACCCGGGCGCTCACGAAGGCGTCGATCGTCGCCGTGACCCAGCGCCGTGGCCTCCTCCGTGAGGGCAACGCGGTACTCACGACCGTCTTCACGAGCGCCATGGCGATCGGGCCGATCCTCGGCGGCGTGGTGGTCGGCTTCGCCTCTCCCCAGGTCGCGCTCGCCATCGACGCCATCTCCTTCGCGCTGGCCGCCGCAGTCGTAGCTCACGCAGGGGTACCGCGCGCCGCGAGCACCGCCACACCGGCCGCCGGGCGCATGCGCGACGCGCTCGCGTACGTGCGCGCCCAGCCGGCCCTGCGGCGGCTGCTCGCGGCCGGCGCGGCCGTCACGCTGCTCGGCTCGATGGTCCTTCCGCTCGAGGTCGTGCTGGTCACGGACGACCTCGGGGGAAGCGAGGCGGCCTACGGAACGGTGCTGGCGCTGTGGGGCGGCGGGTCCGTCGCCGGCAGCGCGCTGCTGCCCGCGCTCCGGCGCGTGCCGCTCCGCCTGCTCATGGCCGGCTCCTTCGTGATCTACGCCGGCTCGTATCTCGGCATGGGCACCGCGGGCTCCATCGAGGCCGTCGGCCTGTTCTCGCTCGTCGGCGGAGTCGCGAACGGGGTCGAGATCTACGCGACGCTGACAGCGGTCCAGGAGGCCACCTCCCCGGAGCGGCAGGCTTCCGTGGCCGGGTTCTTCGAGGCGATCGTCTCCGGCGGCGCGGGCGCCGGCTTCCTCCTGGGCGGCACGCTCGCGGCCATCGCGTCGACACGCTCGGTCTACGTCGTGGCCGGCCTGGGCATCCTGCTGCTCTCGGTGCTCGTGCTCGCCTGGAGCCGGTCCGCGGCGCCGGCCATGGCGCCCGCCCGCCTCGTGCCCAGCTCGTCTTAGACTTGCCCATGCGTGCGCGAGTCCCCGGTGAGCCCCCATCGCGCCTCGGCGGCCGAGCTCAAGGAGCGCATCGCGGCCGAGCGGCGCGGCCAGCCCTTCCTCCTCTACCGGGGCGAGGACGGCGCGCAGGTCATCGCGCCGCTCAGCGCCGGCGAGACCACCACGATCGGCCGCGACGCCGAGTGCGACATATCGCTGCCGTGGGACGAGGGCGTGTCCCGGCTGCACGCCGAGCTCACGACGATCGGGAGCGAGTGGATCGTCGTCGACGACGGGCTCTCGCGGAACGGGACCTTCGCCAACGGAGAGCCCGTCGCCGGGCGGCGGCGGCTGAGTGACGGCGACCAGGTCGAGGTCGGCGCCGTCGCGCTGATCTTCCGCGAGCCGGAGCGCCACCGCGCGCAGAGCACCGCGGTCATCGGCCGCATGCAGCGGGCGAACCCGGAGCTGTCACCCGCCCAGCGACGCGTCCTCGTCGCACTCTGCCGTCCGTTCGGCGACGGCTCTCCGTACGCCGCCCCGGCCACCAATCAGCAGATCGCCGAGGAGCTCCACCTGAGCGTCGCCGCCGTGAAGACGCACCTGCGCGCGCTCTTCCAGCGCTTCGACATCGGGGACCTGCAGCACAACGAGAAGCGCCTCGCCCTGGTGGAGGCCGCCCTCGACAGCGGCGCGGTGCTGCCCGCGGACCTCGCCCGGCAGTGAGGCGCACCGGCTAGTAGTCGATGTCGAGCGGCGGTGCCACGCCGGTCAGGCGGCGGGCGGTGGGTGTGCTCGGCTCCACGTGCAGCGGGCCCATGTCCGGGTCCGGCTGTGGTGGGCTCAGGCGCGCTGCCCTGATCGGCTCGAGCGCCTCGCGCAGCGCGACCTCGGTGTTGCGGCGGCGCACTCGCTGCACCACTTCCTTGATCCGGGTCAGCACTCGGAGGCGCGCTCCGGCGAGCAGCAGGCCGGCGCCGAGGGCGAAGTAGAGGAGCGCGTCCCAGCCGGTGCGGGGCAGCTGGCCGGTCGTCGTGGTCGGCTGCTGGCCGGTGGGACTTGTCGTGGTGGGGGTCGTCTCGGTGCCGGTGGGCTCCTGGGGTCCGCCGGTCGGCGGGTTCGGCTCCTGCGCGAAGGCCGACGCCGCCAGCGCGAGCGACAGCGGCAGACAGAGTGCGAGCACGGTCATCGCGACGATGACCGCGACCGAGGGCGGGCGGCGCATGGAGGCGTAGGGGGAACGGCGCATGAGGCGCGATTTCGCTTCCGGCTCGCGCGCCCCTCCCGCTGCAAACGATCCTGCGCGCCTGTCAGAACGGGCACTCGTAGGCGTCCGGCGGGCAGTGCACGAACCCGATCACCACGATCCAGCCGATGAAGTACACGAAGGCAAGCGGCGCCGAGAGGGCGAGGCACGCCAAGCCGAGCCACACCCGCCGCCCCGCGAGCAGCCGTCCAAGCTCGTAGAGCGCATGCGCCGGCACCGCGCCCAGGAGGAAGGCCAGCGCGATCCCCTTGATCGCCTCCTCGGTCGAGACGCCGGCTTCGTAGGTCGTCGCCGCGAGCACTCCGAACACCGCTCCCACGACCACGGCCCCGCCGATCGCGGGCCAGTCGGGCCGCCCCGCCCCGCCGCGCAACACGCCAACGGCCGCCGGCACGCACACCAGAGCAAGGAGCAGCAGGATCCACAGCATTGTGCTGACCATCGGTCAACAAGGTACATCACTATCGACCATCGGTCAATAGGACGCTACACTGCGTGGACCAGTGGCCGAGCCCGCCTACACCCGTCTTCACGTCGACGAGCGACGGCGGCAGCTCCTCGACGAGGGCGCGCGGCTGTTCGCCGAGCACGCGTACGCCGACCTCTCGATGGCGAGGATCGCCCGCGAGGCCGGCATCTCGAAGGCTCTGCTCTACCACTACTTCGCGAGCAAGCAGGACTTCTTCCTCGCCACCCTCGAGCAGGGGGCCGAGGAGATCTCGCGCCGCACCGAGCCGGACCCGGATCTGCCCCCGTTCGAGGCGCTGGCCGGTAGCGTCGAGGGCTACCTCGGGTGGGTCGAGGAGAACGAGGCCGCCTACCGGCGGCTCATGGAAGGGGCCGGCAGCGTGCCGGAGGTGAAGACCCTCGTGGACGGCATCCGCGACGCCACGTCCGCCCGGATCCTGGCCGGCATCGGCGCCGGCGATCGTCCGCCCCCCAAGCAGCGCGCCGCCGTCCGCGCCTGGCTGTGGTTCATGGACGGCGCGATCCTCGACTGGCTCGAGCACCGGGACATCGCGCGCGCCGAGCTGCGCGACCTACTGCTCGGATCGCTCGCCGGCTCGCTCAGCGCGGCGGGCTGGTCCCCCTGACCCAGCGCTCGTCCTCGCCCTCGATCTCCTTCTTCCAGATCGGCGCCTCGGCCTTCACACGGTCGATGATCTCGCGCGCCCCCGCGAACGCCTCGCCGCGGTGCGGCGCCGACACGGCCACGATCACACTCGGCTCGGAGAGCGGCACGTCCCCCACCCGGTGCTCCACGGCCGCCGCGCACAGCCCGTGGGCGGCGAGCGCCTCCTCGGCGATCGCCCGCATCCGCTCCTCCGCCATCTCGGCGTAGGCCTCGTACTCGAGCCGCTCGACCTCGCGCGTCACGCCCGAGAACGTGACCACGGCGCCCGCTCGCGGGTCGCGTACGCGCTCGGCCAGCCCGTCGAGCGACAGCGGCTCGGAGCTCACCCGCACCCAGGGCGCCGCGGCGGTCGAGCCGCCGCTCACCGGCGGGATCAGGGCCAGCTCGTCGCCGGGATCGAGCACGTGCTCGGCGTCCGCGTACTCGCGGTTCACGGCCATGACCAGCGGGATGCCGTCGGCGAGCGGGGCGAGCGCGTCGCTGGCGAGCGCGTCGCCCACCCGGGCGCCCTCGGGCAGCTCGAGCGTGAGCGAATCGGCGCCGGCGCGCTCCCGCAGCATCGCGAACAGGCGGACGGTGACCTCCATGTCCCTGATGGTATGCCCCGTATCCTTCGGCCCCCATGGCCACGAAGCCGGATCAGAAGCCGAGCATCGCCCCGATCGTCGGCCCCGACGACGAGCGCGTCTTCACAGACTCCGGGATCGAGGTCAGCCACGTCTACCGGGAAGGGGACGTCGAGCCGAACCTCGAGGAGCGCCTCGGCGAGCCCGGCGACTACCCCTTCACGCGCGGCATCCACCCCGACATGTATCGCGGCCGCACGTGGACGATGCGCCAGTACGCGGGCTACGCCACGGCCGCCGAGACGAACCAGCGCTTCCGGTATCTGATCGAGCACGGGTCGACCGGCCTCTCGATGGCCTTCGACCTCCCCACCCAGCTCGGCCGCGACTCGGACGACGCTCTGTGCGCCGGCGAGGTGGGCCGCACGGGGGTGGCCATCGACACGATCGACGACATGCGGCGGGTGTTCGACGGCATCCCGCTCGCCGACGTCTCGACGTCCATGACGATCAACGCCCCCGCGGCGGTGCTGCTGCTCCTGTACGAGCTCGTCGGCGAGGAGCAGGACGTGCCGGCCGCGGAGCTGCGCGGCACCACCCAGAACGACGTGCTCAAGGAGTACATCGCGCGGGGGAACTTCATCTACCCGCCCGGCCCGGCGATGCGCCTCACCACGGACCTGTTCGCCTACTGCCACGAGCGCATCCCGAAGTGGAACACGATCTCGATCTCCGGCTACCACATGCGCGAGAAGGGCTGCTCGGCGGTGCAGGAGGTGGGCTTCACGCTCGCCAACGCGATCGCGTACGTGCAGGCGGCCATCGCCGCCGGCCTCGAGGTGGACGAGTTCGGCCCACGGCTCGCGTTCTTCTTCAACGGCCACAACAACGTGTTCCAGGAGGTGGCCAAGTTCCGTGCCGCCCGGCGCATGTGGGCGCGCATCATGCGCGAGCGCTTCGGCGCCAAGGACGACCGCTCGCTGAAGATGCGCTTCCACACCCAGACCGGCGGCGTCACGCTGGCCGCCCAGCAGCCGCACAACAACATCGTGCGGGTGGCGCTCCAGGGGTTCGCTGCCGTGTGCGGCGGGACGCAGTCGCTCCACACGAACGGGTTCGACGAGGCGCTGGCGCTGCCGAGCGAGACCGCGGCCCGGATCGCTCTGCGCACCCAGCAGATCCTCGCCCACGAGTCGGGCGCCGCCGACACGGCGGACCCGTTCGCCGGCTCCTACTTCGTTGAGGCGCTCACCGACGAGATCGAGGCGGCGGCGCAGGAGCTGATCGACCGGGTGGAGGAGATGGGCGGCTCGGTGAACTGCATCCCGTTCATCCGGGCGGAGGTCGAGGAGTCGGCGTGGGGCTACGAGGAGCGCTACCGCCAGAAGCAGGACATCGTGGTCGGCGTGAACGAGTACGTGACCGAGCAGGTCGACGAGGTGGAGATCCTGAGGGTCGACCCGGAGTCCGAGCGTCAGCAGGTCGAGCGGCTCGCGAAGTTCAAGGAGGACCGCGACCAGGGCGCGGTGGACGCGCGGCTCGAGGAGCTGCGTCAGGCGTGCGCCGGGGACACGAACCTGCTGGAGCCGATGCGCGCCGCCCTGAAGGAGCGCGCCTCGATCGGCGAGGTGTGCGGGGTCATGCGCGAGGAGTTCGGGGAGTACTCCGAAGCCTGAGCGCGAGCCGGCGGGCCGCCCGCCGGCCGATCCGGCGGATCTCGATGGTGACGGTGCCGGTGGCCGCGAAGGCGTGCGTGTCCTGGCCCGGGTCGTGGCTTCGATCGAGCAGGATCGACTGGGTCCACGCGTCCTCGAAGGAGCGGTCGCGGCGCGGCCGGAACGCGCCGGGCGCCACGGGCGTGCTCGCCGGGCCGGCGCCGTCGTAGAGCGTCATGCCGTGCGCGCCCACGTGGCAGCCGGTCAGGAGGGCGCCGAACGGATGGTCCACCTGGAAGCCGCGACGGCCGGCATCGAAGTAGAGCCCGACGCGGTCGTCGCTGACCCAGCCGACCCCCGCCCCGGCCGGCGGGCGGCAGAACGGCTCCCCGTCTGAGAGCACGATGTCCGAGGACTCCCGTGTGCTCATGCGGAAACGCGTGAGGCCGGTGTCGATCGCGAAGCCGGACGCGAGCGCGTCCATCTCCCACCGCCAGCTGCCATCGCCCCGCCCGTCGACGAGGTCGCGCTCGGCGCCGTAGTCCACGGTGTAGGTGCCGGAGGCGGTCACGTGCACCCGCCACTGCGGCTCGTTCGGATGCGCGGGGGCGGACGGGAGCGCGAGCGCGAGTGCCAGGAGGGCCGCGACCATGCTGGTTCCGAGGCTACGGCCGGCGGGCGAGGAAAGCGAACTGCCCCGACAGCACGAGCTTGATCTGGTTGCGCGTGCGCGTGTCGAGCCGCATGGCGCGCGCCGCGAGCTCCATCAGCCGGTACGGCGGCGACTCGTGTGCCCACCAGCGGTAGAAGAACAGCGGAAGCCCCAGCGCGCGCCAAGCGACGAGCGTGAAGCCGTCGATCACCGGCCGCAGCTCGACCACCTCGAGGCCCGCCTCCTCGGCCACGCGCGTGAACCCGTACGGCGTCCAGTTGAAGATGCTGTACGAATGGAAGGCCTCGAGCTGCGAGGTCGAGCCGGCGAGGTGTCCGCCCGGCCTGAGCACGCGGGCCGCCTCGGCGATCAGGTCGCGCGGGTGCTCCACGTGCTCGAGAACCTGCTTGCAGTAGACGAGGTCGAAGCTCCCGTCGTCGAACGGCAGCCGGCGGCCGTCGAACGTCACGAACTCCGCGTCGGCGCGGGTGCGCTCGGCGACCTCGGGCGACCGCTCGACGTCCACGCCCACCCAGCTCACCTCCGGATCCACCGAGCGGAACAGGTCCACCGAGTCGCCGGCGCCGCAGCCGAGATCCATCACCCGCTTCGCCCGCAGCCGCCCCGCGTAGTGGTCGGCCAGCACGGGCCGGCTGTGGTCCGCGGGGATGCGGTCGCCGAGCAGCTCTCCGAGATCGTCGCCGAGCATGTGAGCGGGTAGGGTCGCAGCGTGCGACTCGCGCTGGGCCTCTGCGTGCTGAGCCTGCTCTTTCCGGCCGCGGCGCTCGCCGATCTCCCGGTCATCTCGTATGTCGACGAGAACGGCGTCTTCCGGCTGTACGAGGCGGAATTCAACCGGGAGGTGGAGCCGCCTCCGCCTGTTCCCACGTTCGCGCCGGCAAGCCAGCTCCGCTACGCGATCTCACTGAACGGGCGATACATCGCGTTCAACGACAGCGGGAAGAAGCTGCACCTGCTCGACCGGGCGACGAACACGCAGGTGCCGCTCCCCGGAATCGACGTGTACGCGAACCCCGGCAGCCTCACCGTGAGCAACGCGGGGCTGATCGCCTTCGACGACAACGGTCAGGGCGGAGCGCGGGTCTACGACAGCGGCACGGGTCAGTTCGTCGAGACCGGCCTGCCGGCCGGTGGCGGTGGGCACCGGCAGACGCGCCTGTCCGGCGACGGTCACTTCCTCGCCACGACGTGTGACGACACGCTCAGCACATGCGTCGCGGCCCTTGACGCAGGGGTGGATCCGTACGTGCAGGATCTGGTCACGAAGGAGGACACCGGGTTCCCCAACGACGCGCTCTTCGACGAGGAGCACCCGTGCATCGACGGCGACGGCTCGCTCGTCGGGTTCGACAAGCCGGCGGGTGCCGTGCTCCCGTACGACATCTTCGTGTTCGAGCGGGGGACCGACCCGCCGTCACAGAAGAGCTACCCGGCCCTGAACGATCCGCTCAAGGACGAGAACGACTGCGTGCTCGACGCGACCGGCGCGTACATCGGTCTGATCTTCGATCAGTCGGGTACCCCGTCGTTCCGCGTGTACCAGGTGGCGAGCGAGGAGTTCCTGACGCTGCCGGCGGACAAGGAGTTCGACAGCCGGTCCGTGTTCAGCGAGGCCTACTCGCCCCCTCGGCCGCCGGGCGGAGGCGATCCGAAGCCCGTCGTGAGCCGCTTCCGGATGACGCACCGGCGCTTCCGGGTGAGGCCGCGCGCGACGTCGTTCAAGTTCAACCTGTCCGAGCCGGGCAGCGTGCGGATCGTGCTTCGCCGGCTGGGCCGGAAGGTGGGCGAGATCCGCCGCCGGGGGCTGCAGACGGGCACGAACACGATCCCGTTCAGCGGCAAGCTGGGCCGCCGCAAGCTGCGCCCGGGTCAGTACGCGGCCGTGCTGATAGCCAGGGATCAGGCGGGAAACAGGTCCCTTCCCGCGCTGATCGAGTTCAGGGTGTTGCGTCCGAAGCTGCAACGTCACTGATCGGCAGGAGACCGCCTCCGGTGATCGAAACCGGGGTCGATGCCGGATCTCACCGCGAAGCGCACTCTCGTCAAGTCACCGCCGGAGCTCTGGGAGGAGCTCAGCGAGGTCGAGGGCCTCGCCAAGCACCTCGGCGCCTTCGGCGAGATCAAGATCACGAAGCTCGAGCCGGAGCACACGGTCGCCTGGGAGGGCGAGCACGCGAGCGGCACCGTCTCAATCGAGCCCTCCGGATGGGGAACCAAGGTGACGCTGCACGCGGAGCTGCCCGAGGAGGAGGCACCGGAGCCGGTGGCGGAGGAGCCCGCCGCCGAGGAGCCGGCGGCCGAGGAGCCGGCGGCGATCGCGGAGCAGCCGGCGGTGGAGGATCCGGCGCCGACGGCCGAGGAGCCGGTCGCGGAGCAGCCCGCCGCCGAGGAGCCGGTCGCGGAGCAGCCCGCCGCCGAGGAGCCGGTCGCGCTCGAGCCGGAGCCCGCCGTCGAGGAAGCGCAGCCCGAGCGCACCCGGCGCGGATTCTGGGGGTGGCTGTTCCGGACGCGGACCACGGGACCCCCGGTAGAGGAGCCGGAGCCGGTTGCCATCGAGCCGGAGCCGGCCGCCATCGAGCCGGAGCCGGCCGCCATCGAGTCGGAGCCCGTTGTCATCGAGCCAGAGCCCGTCGCCCTCGAGCCGGAACCAGAGCCAGAACCAGAGCCAGAGCCAGAGCCAGAGCCAGAGCCAGAACCGGACCCAGAGCCCGAGCCCGAACCCGACCCGGAGCCCGACCCCGCCGTCGATCCCGAGCGCGCTCGCGCCATCCTCGATGAGGCCCTCGATGCTCTCGGGGCCGCTCATCACCGCCCCTTCTCGCGCGGCTAGTCGGCCGGCCCACGCTGTGGGATCGTGAGGGTCGTGTCCGACCAGAACGTCGAGATCGCCAGGGACGCCCTCGAGCACTTCGCCGCCACCGACGAGTTCCTCGACGTGCTCGCTCCCGATTTCGTCTGGGACATGGCCACCTTCGAGGGCTGGCCGGACAACCCCGAGTTTCACGGCACGGCGGGGCTCCGCGAGTTCGTGTCGCTCTGGCGCGAGCCGTACGACGACTGGCACATGGAGCTCGACGAGGTGCACGACTGCGGCGGCAACCGCGTCCTCGCCCTGCTCCAGCAGGGCGGCAAGCCGCACGGGAGCGGCTCGGAGGTTCATCTGGAGTACGGCCTCATGCTCACCGTGGAGGGCGGTCTCGTGCACCGCGTCGAGGTCTACGGGACTCCCGCGGCAGCGCGACGGGCAGCCGGGCTGCGTGCCTAGGGCCGTCACACGCCGCCGCTTCCTGGAGGCCTCCGCCGGCGCCGCGGTGGTCGCGGCGATCGAGCCGGCCGCGTTCGCCAGGACACCGGACGGCCCGAACGTCGTCCTCTTCGTCGTCGACTCGCTGCGGGCGGACGCCGTCTACGACAACTGGGCGCGCACCCCGAACATGGACGCGCTCAGGCGGCACGGCCTCAGCTTCGTGAACGTCCACCCGGAGGCGATGCCGACCGTCCCCGCTCGCAACTCGATCCTCGGCGGCCGGCGGATGTTCCCCTTCCGCGGCTGGCACGACCGCCGCGGGCTGATCGCCTCACCCGGCTGGTCGCCGCTCACGCACGTGGACGCGGCGCTCACGAGCGCGTTCCGCAGGGGCGGCTACCACACCGCCTACGTGACCGACAACCCGTTCCTGGGGTTCTCCCTCCCCTACGCGCCGGTGCGCGGCAGCGTGCATCGCTTCGTCCGCACCGGCGGCGAGATCGGCGGCAACAAGCCGGTGTCGAGCGTCCCGAAGGAGGTGCTTAACCACTGGCTGTACCACGCGATCGCCGCGCGCGAGCGCGAGCGTATCGGCCTCTATCTCGCCAACTCGCGCGTCTGGGAGAGCCCGGACAACTCGTACGCCGCCCGCGTCTTCAGGAACGCCATCGGGGAGCTCGACCGCGCGGCCGCCGGGCGCGCGCCCTTCTTCATGGTCGTGGACACCTACGAGCCACACGAGCCGTGGACGCCGCCGAAGCGCTACCTCGACATGTACGGCGGCGACCCCGGCTGGCGCGGGCCCGAGCCGTCGATGCCGCTCTACATGCGGACAAGCGGGTGGCTGCGACCCAGCGAGCGCGGCCCCGTTCTCCGCCGCCTGAAGCAGCTCTACGCCGCCGAGGTGACCATGACCGACGACTGGCTCGGCAGGTTCCTCGACCGCCTCCACGACCTGAACCTGGAACGCGACACCGTCATCGGGCTGGTGGGCGACCACGGCATCCTCCTCGGCGAGCACGGCTGGACGGGCAAGATCTCCGGCGCGCTCTATCCGGCGCTCACGCGCGTGCCGCTGATCCTCGTCCACCCGCACCACCGCCGCGCCGGGCAGGAGAGCCCCTGGTTCGCCTCCACCCACGACGTGGCGCCCACGCTCCTGTCGATGGCCGGCGTGCGGCGTCCGCACCGCATGACCGGCGCGGACCTGTCGCGCCCCTTCCGAGGCCGCAAGCTTCCCGAGCGCGACTACGCCTACGGCGGCTACTCGGACTCCTTCTACATCCGCTCCCACCACTGGGCGATGTGGGGCTCGAACAGGCCGGGCCGGTTCCGGCTGTTCGACCTGGGGCGCGACCCGGGCCAGTTCGACAACGTCGCGGACCGCCACCCGGACGTCGTCAGCCGGCTGTACGGGCACGTCGTGGCGCGCGCCGGGGGCAGGCTGCCGTTCTACGGCGGATAACCTGCGGCCCGTATGCGCGAGAAGTCGCCCGAGACCTATGAGGAGAAGCTCGCCCGGCTCCAGGAGTTGCGCGAGCAGGCAATTCACACGAACCCGCAGGCGGAGGAGAAGCAGCACGAGCGCGGCAAGCTCACCGCCCGCGAGCGGATCGAGAAGCTGCTCGACCCTGGCTCGTTCGAGGAGCTCGACACGTTCGTTCGCCACCGCACCAGCGACTTCGGCATGCTCGACAACCGCCCATGGGGCGACGCCGTCGTGACCGGGCACGGCACGATCGACGGCCGCGCGGTGGCCGTGTTCTCCCAGGACTTCACCGTGTTCGGCGGATCGCTCGGCGAGGTGATGGGCGAGAAGATCGTGAAGGTGATGGACCTGGCCGCGCGGATCGGCTGCCCCGTCATCGGCATCAACGACTCGGGCGGCGCCCGCATCCAGGAGGGCGTGGTCTCGCTGGGCGCCTACGGCGACGTGTTCGTCCGCAACGTCCAGTGCTCCGGCGTGATCCCGCAGATCTCGGTGATCATGGGCCCGTGCGCGGGCGGCGCCGTGTACTCCCCGGCCATGACCGACTTCATCTTCATGGTGAAGGAGACCTCGCACATGTTCATCACGGGCCCCGACGTGATCAAGACGGTCACGGGCGAGGAGGTGGAGTTCGAGGAGCTTGGCGGCGCGATGACGCACAACTCGAAGTCGGGCGTCGCGCACTTCGCGGCCGACGACGAGGAGAGCTGCCTCGAGGACGTTCGCTACCTCATGTCGTTCCTGCCCCAGAACAACCTCGAGATCCCTCCGCGGATGGAGACGGGCGACGACCCGGACCGCCAGGACGAGGAGCTCGACTCGATCGTCCCGGACAACCCGAACAAGCCGTACGACATGCGCGACGTGGTGCACCTGATCGTCGACAACGGCGAGTTCTTCGAGGTGCAGGAGCACTTCGCGCGCAACATCGTGATCGGGTTCGCGCGGCTGAACGGGCGGCCGATCGGCGTGGTGGGTAACCAGCCCGCGCAGCTGGCCGGCGTGCTCGACATCGGCGCGTCCGAGAAGGCGGCCCGCTTCGTGCGCTTCTGCGACGCCTTCAACGTCCCGATCCTGACGTTCATGGACGTGCCCGGCTTCCTGCCCGGCACCTCACAGGAGTGGGGCGGGATCATCCGCCACGGCGCGAAGCTGCTGTACGCGTTCACCGAGGCGACCGTGCCGAAGCTGACCGTCATCACGCGCAAGGCGTACGGGGGCGCCTACGACGTCATGAACTCCAAGCACATGCTCGCCGACTTCGTGTACGCGTGGCCCACCGCCGAGGTGGCCGTGATGGGACCCGAGGGCGCGGTCAACATCATCCACCGCCGCGACATCGCCGCCTCGCCGACCCCGGACCAGCGCCGCGAGAAGTTGATCGGCGACTACAAGGCCCGCTTCGCCAACCCGTACTCGGCCGCCGAGCGCGGCTACATCGACGACGTGATCATCCCGCACGAGACGCGCCCGAAGCTGATCCGGGCGCTCGAGCGGCTGCAGACGAAGCGCGTCGAGACGCCCAGGCGCAAGCACGGGAACATCCCGCTGTAGGCGCTCGCGCCGCCGCCCGCTCGGTCAGCCGGTAATTCGGAAGCAGCTCGAGCCCAGCAGGCGGCCGTAGTCGCGATCGCGTCGCGGGCCGAAGCCGGGCCAGACGTACCAGCAGTAGCGCCCGGGGACGAGACGATGGCTGCTTCCGAGCGAGTTCCAGCGTTCGGTGAGCTGGAGCCTGTTGATCACGGGCCAGCGGGTCAGCACCTTACGGCCGCGGTGGAGAAGTTGCGCGTTGAAGTAGCTGGCGCGCCTGACCGGCTTCCAGACGAGCTCGGGCGGGGTGGTGAGGTGCGCGCCATCCGCCGGCAGCAGCAGCTTCGAGCTGGTCGGCACGGCGCTGGTGAGGTCGGCGGTGGTGTTCCCGGCCTGGTCGATCAAGGTGACCCGGTAGCGGTACCGGTGGCCGTTCGTCAGCTTGCGGTCGGTGAAGCGACCGGTGGCGCCTCGGTAGACGACCGCCTGCTCGCTCGCCTTCGACAGCCGGACCACCTCCGCCACGTACTGCGAGGAGTCCCACGTGAGCCTCACGCGATGGTTGCCCGGCAGCACGCTCACGTCCGGATCAGGCGGCGGTGTGGCGTCGTAGTTGATCGTGAAGGTCCGCGCCGTCACATTGCCGGCGACATCGCGGCAGCTCCCCGTAACACTCACGCCCGCCCCATCTGGCCCACCGTACGTGCCGCCCGTGCAAGAGGCGATCCCCGACGTGGCGTCCTGCCCGGTGAAGCCGAAG
>DASUYU010000227.1:0-3980 GCA_036377235.1 Thermoleophilaceae bacterium | reverse complement strand
TGCGGGCACCGACGTCCGCCGGGATGCCGCCCTGCTTCGGATCGGTGAACGCCGCCTCGGCGACGCCGTCCGGTCCGTACAGCTTGCAGTTCGGGCAGGCAGCCGCCACGTCCTTGAACACCTGGACGTAGTTCTCGCCTGTCACGCCCGAGCCAACGAAGCAGTCGGCCTTGATCTTCGAGGCAAGGGAGCGGTAGTTCGGCGAGTTCTTGTCCGTGCCGTCGTTCCCCTCAACCGTCAGACCGATCTTCTTCGCGGCCAGCTCCACGTTCTTGCCGAGGCCGGCTCCGTAGGTGGTCTTGTCGTTGAAGATGTGGACGGACTTGCACCCGTCCTCCTTCATGATCGTCGCCAGAGCGGCACCCTGAATCGTGTCCGTAGGCACGATTCGCGCGTAGGTGCGCTTCTGGGCCGGGTAGTACTTGTCCGGCTCGCCGGGCTCCGAGCCCGGGTCGTTCGTGGTCAGTCCGACGTAGGTGTTCGACGGGCTGATCTGCGGGATGTTCGCCTTGTTCAGGATCGGAAGCGACACCTTCGTACCGCCGGAGTTGAACTCTCCGAGGTAGAAGATGGTCTTCGAGTCCTGAACGGCCTTGCGCGCGTTCTGCGCGGTTTGGCCTTCATCTGCCGTTCCAGGGTTCTGGGCGGTCGAGTCGTCCAGTGAGACGTAGTTGATCTTGAACTTCCCGACCTTGTTGCCCACTTCCTTGAGGGCCAGCTTCTCGCCGTTGATGACGGCCTCCGACTGCCCCTTGGAAGTGCCCTGCAGCGGAAGGCTCGAATAGATGGTCAGCGTGTCGCCGGAAATAGCTCCGGTATCGGCGCTTCCACTTGAATCGTCGTCGTCCCCACCGCAGGCCGCAAGGCCCATGGCGAGAGCGCCGAGTAGGCAGCTTAAGACTGCCAGCCAACGTACTCGCAAAGTGTCCCTCCTATGGGAGTGGCTCCAACCTGCGGCGCATCCTAACCACGCTTCGCGCCGCTTTGCTCGTGGCTCTCCTGCTTAACGCGAGGAAAATCTCGCTGCAACACGCCTGAAATGCCCGTCCGGGCCGGGCCGGTAGAGCGCCACGCGGGTTGTTGCAAGAGATTTGCCAAGTGCAAGCCCGGCGGCGATCACCCGGCGGCGGTCGCGGCCCCCGCGCTCGATGGCATCCAGCACGAGCGTCATCGCCTGGTGGCCCGCGCGCTCCGGGTCGAGCGCCGGGCCAACGGCCTCGAGGTGCTCGGGCTCGGGGGGCGGCGCCAGCTCGGGCAGCGCGAGGATCCCACTCGATGCGAGCACCGGCGCGCCGGGCAGGCCGGCGCCGATCGAGACGAGCATGGGGATGGTCCCGCGGCCGGCGACGGACAGCAGGACCGCGGCGTCGGGGTCCTTCTCCCCCAGCCTGCGGACGATGTCGGGGATGTCGTCCACGCGCCCGCGGTACTCCTCCGCGGCGACCGGCGTGATGCCCGCGTCGCGCGCGAGGGTGGTGAGCTGGGCCGCGAGCTCGCGGCCGTAGATCTCGCGGTCGAACACGACGCCGACACGGGTCACCCCGAGCTCCTGCAGGCGGTCCACGAGCACCCTCGCCTCGTCGAGGTCACTCGGGCCGATGCGGACGAAGCTGGGCCGGTCCGTCGGGTAGTAGCGCTCGGGTCCGGCACGCGGCCGCCCGGGCGGGCGCTGGAGGAGGCTGGTCAGGCCGTCCCCCGGCGACACCTGGAGAAGGCCGGCGTTGTTGGTGATCGGGAGCGACACCGCGGTGGCGCCGTAGTCGAGCTCACCGAGGTAGGCCATCGCCGTGGGGTCGTCGGCCGCCCGCTGGGCGTTCGCCGCCACGAGACCCGGGTCCCAGGGATGTTCGCGGTCGTCGGTGGCGGGCAGCTCGCGCAGGCGAATGCGCAGCCCGGCGGCGCGGCCGTGCCGCTCGGCGAGCGCGCGCCGCTCGCCCGCGAGCACCTCGTCGGCGGCTGACACGGAGACCCCGTGCCGAGGCACGCTCGAGTAGACGGTGGCGACCCTGCCGCTGATGCGGGCGGGCTCCTCGCCGCCGCACCCTGCGCCGGCGAGGATCGCGATGAGGATGAGCAGGGCGGCACGTCTCACGGCGGGCCATTGTGACGGGCGCGGGTATCGTGCCGGTGGTGCGGATCGGCGTGCTCACGGGGGGCGGCGACTGCCCGGGACTGAACGCGGTGATCCGGGCCGTCGTTCGCCGCGGAATCGACGACCACGGCCACGAGATCGTCGGCTTCAAGGACGGCTGGCGCGGGCCGATCGAGGGCGCGCACGATGACCTGACCGTCGAGTCGACCCGCGGCATCCTGCCTCGGGGAGGCACGATCCTCGGCTCGTCCCGAACGAACCCGTTCAAGCGCGACGACGGGCCGGAGGCCATCCGCGACACGCTCGCCTCGCTGGGCGTCGACGGGTTGATCGTCATCGGCGGGGAGGACACGCTGGGCGCGGCGGCCCGCCTGTACGGAGAGCACAGCCTCCCGATCATCGGCGTGCCGAAGACGATCGACAACGACCTGGCCGGCACCGACATGACGTTCGGCTTCGACACCGCCGTCCAGATCGCCACCGAGGCGATCGACCGGCTGCACACCACCGCCGAGTCGCACAACCGGGTGATGATCGTCGAGGTCATGGGCCGCCACGCTGGCTGGATCGCGCTCCACTCGGGACTCGCGGGCGGCGCCGACGTGATCCTGATCCCCGAGCGCCCATTCGACATCGACGAGGTGTGCGGGCTGATCCAGCGGCGGAGCTCGCGCGGGCGCTACTTCTCGATCGTCGTGGTCGCCGAGGGCGCCGTGCCGCAGGAGGGCACGATGGAGCTGATGGCCGCCGGCGAGGACGAGTTCGGCCACGCCCGGCTGGGCGGCATCGGCCAGCGGCTGGAGCGGGAGATCGAGGAGCGCACAGGCATCGAGTCCCGAGCGACCGTGCTCGGTCACATCCAGCGAGGCGGCACGCCGACGGCGTTCGACCGCGTGCTCGCCACCCGCCTGGGCCTGGCCGCGATGGACGCGGCGAACGAGTCCAACTGGGGCGTCATGCCCGCGCTGCGCGGAACGCGCATCGTGCTGGTTCCGCTGTCAGAGGCCGTGGCCGGCCTGCGCACCGTGCCGGTCGAGGACTACGAGGCCGCGCAGACCTTCTTCGGTTAGAAGCCGGCGCCCTGCTCCTCGGGCTCCGCCACCTCACGCCCGAGCGCTCTCTGGATGAAGGGCTTCATCAGCTGAAAGGCGGCCACTGACACGACGATGAACGCCGTGAGGAGGAAGGCGTCGAACGCCTTCACCCCGAAGGCCCAGGCGGCGATCCACCAGACCAGCCCGATGGTGAGCGCGACGAGGACCGCCATCAGCCGGCGTTGCGTCGCTCGGCCACAGCCCGGCGCAGCTTCGTGACCGTGTTGAACGCGCCCTTCATCGCCCGATCGACCCCGGAGCCGTCCGGCGGCAGCATCCGGATCTGGCGAGCGAACGACGCGCCGTCGAAGTAGGCGGTAATGCCCACGATCTCGCCGTCCCTCACCTCGACGACAGAGACCTCGCGGAGCTCCACACGGCTGCCGGTGGGCTCGATGCCCATGAACGGCGCACCGTCGAAGGTGCCCTCGAGACGCCACTCGACCGCGCAGTCCTGCTCGCCGGCGATCAGGCGGGTGATGGTCGTGCTGGCATCGGGCATCGCCGCGAACAGCTCCGACAGGAACCCCCGAAGCTCCTCAGGCCCGCGAATGACGCCGATCGGAACGACGTCCTCGACGCCGTCGTCGGCCCAGTGGGCGACCATGGCGCCAACGTCGCGGTTGGCCATGGCCTCGTAGTACGACCGGACCTTCTCCTCGACGGCCTTGCGGCGCGTGAGCCGCTTGCGCTGCGGCTTCGCGTCCAACCCGGCGGCCGCCTTGTCCGTGGACCCTCCGCCTGTCTTCGTCTGGGCCATATGCGCGCCACCCTACCAGCGAGATCGGGGGTCA
>DASUYU010000226.1:0-3103 GCA_036377235.1 Thermoleophilaceae bacterium | reverse complement strand
GAGGTGACGCTCGAGACGTGGTCGCGCTGGCGGGAGGCCGTGGAGCGCGAGGGGATGCGGTTCGCCGCCGCGCCGGAGTACGCGGTGTTCCCCTCGCAGGACATGGTGCTGAAGCCGTACGTGGCCGCGGTGCGGGCCGCGAGCTCGACGCGCGAGGTGATCCAAGAGTGCGACCCCGAGGTGGTGGTGGCGGACATCATCACGTCGGCGGCGTCGCTGGCCGCGCAGGCGGAGGGGCGGCGGTGGGCCACGCTGATCCCGCACGTGATGCCCACCGGCGCGCCCGGGTTCCCGATCTACTCGATCGGGGCGGTGCACCCGCGCACCGCGGCGGGCGCGCGGTTCTGGTCGTGGGCGCGCCCGCTCGTCATGAGGGGCGAGGAGCAGGGGCGGCGTGAGCTCAACGGTGCGCGCGAGCGGATCGGGCTGCCGCCGCTGCCGTACACGCACGGCGGCATCTCGCGCGACCTGGCGATCGTGGCCACCTTCCCGCAGCTCGAGTACCCGCGCGCCGAGCCGTGGCCCGGGATGCGGGTGACCGGGCCGCTGCTGTGGGAGCAGCCCTTCGGCGACGTGGAGCTGCCGCCGGGCGACGCCCCGCTGGTGCTTGTGGCGCCGAGCACGTCCCAGGACCCGGAGCAGAGGCTCGTGCGGGCGGCGCTCGAGGGACTGGCCGACTCGCCGGTGCGGGTGCTGGCCACGCTCAACAGGCGCCCGCTTCCCTCCCCCGTCACGACACCCGCCAATGCTCGGGTCGTGGACTGGGTGTCGTACGCCCGGACGATGCCGCTGTGCGACGCCGTGGTCTGCCACGCCGGCCACGGCACCGTGGCGCGGTCGCTGGCGAGCGGAGTGCCGGTGGTGGCGTGCGGCCACGCGGGTGACCAGGCCGAGAACGCCGCCCGAATTCGCTGGGCCGGCGTGGGCGTGTCCCTCCCCCGCCGCTTCCAGACACCGACCGGCGTGCGCCTGGCCGTGCACCGCCTGCTCGCCGACGCGTCCTACGGGCGCCGCGCCGAGGAGCTGCGCGACTGGGCGGCCGAAAACGACGGCCGCGCCATCGCCGCGGACGCCGTCGAGACCCTCGCGGAGGCATCGAGCGACCACAAAAACTCGCAAAGAGCGGGTTGATGTGAAGAAACCGCGACAAATTGCTTGACGCCCGAGCGGACCGACTGTTTACTGATCCTCGAGACGCGGACGGAGCGTGAAGAGCGAAGCCACGAGGTTGTGAGGCTCGCCCCGGGATATGAAGGTGGACTTCGGTCCACTGGAACGGACCTCAAAACGCGAAGTCTGCGTCTCGTTTACGTTCCGGGCCGGTTTCGTCACACGGCTCGCGCGAACTTCTCACCACCGGACCGAAGTGCTTCAGGCTCCCCGGGGTGGATTCGAACCACCAAGAACTGATTAACAGTCAGTCATGTTGCCGTTACATCACCGGGGAACGGCGTTGCCGAGCATAGCTTTCTCCGACGATTTCGACGGTCCTGCGCTTGACCTTGAGGTGTGGCTCCCCCATTACCTGCCGCAGTGGAGCTCGCGGGCGCTCAGTGCGGCCACCTACGAGCTGGCTGGGTCGGAGTTGCGGCTCACCATTCCGCCCGAGCAGGGGATCTGGTGCGACGGCGAGCATGAGCCGCCGCTTAGGGTGTCGGGGGTTCAGTCGGGTGTGTCGTCGGGACCGGTTGGCTCGACGGTCGGGCAGCAGGCCTTTCGGGAGGGGCTCGTTGTCCGGGAGGAGCAGCCGGAGCGGTGGGGCTGGACGCCGCAGTACGGATTGATCGAGATTCGGGCTCGCATGGAGCTCAGCCCGCGGTCCATGGCGTCGCTGTGGCTGTCGGGCCTCGAGCGGCGGCCTGAGGAGTCGGGCGAGATCTGCGTGTTCGAGATCTTCGGCGAGTCGGTGGAGGGCGGCGGCGCCGGCGTGGGCCAGGGCATCAAGCACTTTCGCGACCCGTCGCTCCACTGGGAGTTCGATGCGCCATGCCTTGCGCTCGACGTCCGCGAACAGCACGTCTATGCGGCGAGATGGGAGCCTGAGCGCGTGGAGTTCCTGGTGGATGACGTCGTCGTCAAGACCGTCGGGCAGGCGCCCGCCTACCCCGTGCAGGCGATGATCGCCGTCTTCGACTTCCCGGAGAAGGACCCGGCCGGCGAACACGCCGAGCACATCCCAGTGCTTGCGGTCGACTGGGTCCGGGGGACGCCCGCATGACAGCCCGCGAGCTCATGACCGATTACCTCGACGCCGCACGGCGCGGCGACTGGGACACGGCGTTCGGCTACTTCGCGGAGGACATCGTGATGCGCGTCCCTGGACGGTCCCGCCTCGCGGGCGACCGCTGCGGCAAGCAGGCGGCCATGGACTACATCCAGAGCGTTCGCGAGCACTACCGCGAGGGCGGGATCGAACTCGAGCTGGTCGACATGCTCGAGGGCGACCAGCGAGTGGCCCTGCTCGTCGTCGAGCGCTTTCACCGCGACGGCCGGGCCGTGGAGATCCGGCGCGCGAACGTCTACCGGGTCGCGGACGACGCGATCGTCGAGATCACGATCTTCGAGGCCGACCAGTACACGGTCGACGAGCTCACCGGCGAGATCTGACCAGGAGGCGCGCCGCGGCTGGGACTAGGCCTCGTCGGCGGTGCCGGCGAGGCGGTCGGCGCCGCCGGAGCTCTTCAGCATGGCCAGGGTCTTCGACTCGATCTGGCGCACTCGCTCGCGGGTGACTCCGACCTCGTGGCCGATGTCCTCGAGCGTCATGGGGCCCTTGTCGCCCAGGCCGTAGCGCAGCTCGATCACGCGGCGCTCGCGCCAGGGCAGCGAGTCGAGCACCTTCGCGAGGTCCGCGTCGCGGATCCGGTTGGCCACGATCTCCAAAGGCCGGTCGGTGGCGGCGTCCTCGATGAAGTCGCCCAGCGACGCGTCGCCCTCCTCGCCTCCCACGGGCGCCTCGAGTGACACCGGCTCCTGGCCCAGCTTCAGGATCTCCTCGACCTTCTTCGGCGGCATCTCCACCAGCTCGCCGATCTCCTCCGGCGTGGGCTCGCGGTTGTGCTTCTGCATCAGCGACCGCTTCGCCCGCGCGACCCGGTTCATC
>DASUYU010000225.1:0-3558 GCA_036377235.1 Thermoleophilaceae bacterium | reverse complement strand
GAGCAGCTCGGGAATCGCGGGAAGACTCGATCCCTCGGGCAGGTTCAGGTCGAGGACGAGCACATCCGGGCGGTGAGCCTTGACGTACCGCCGGGTCGTCTCGAGGTCGCCCGCCTCGGCGACCACCTCGAACCCGCTCTCGGTCTCGAGCACCATGCGGAGGCCGTTCCGAACGACCTCGTGATCGTCAGCCAGAACGATCTTGACCTCCACGGGATGACCATACTGAGGCATGACCGCTTATCCAGTCGACTTCTCCGTCGAGTACCCGGACCGCGACCTCAACCGCCTGACGACCGCGTTCCGGATCTTCACCCTCATCCCGATCCTCATCGTGATGGGCGCGATCGCGGGCTACTCCAATCAGTACGGCGCGAACGGGGAGAGCGCGACCGTCGTGATCGGCGGAACGGGGCTGCTGTTCCTGCCCCCGCTCCTCATGATCGTCTTCCGGCAGAAGTACCCGCGCTGGTGGTTCGACTGGAACCTCGAGCTGCTCCGGTTCACGAACCGGGTGGGCGCCTACGCCGCCCTGATGAGCGACCGCTACCCGTCCACCGACGAGAACCAGTACGTCGAGCTCGGCTTCCCCTATCCCGACGCCCGCGCCGGCCTCAACCGCTGGCTGCCGCTCGTCAAGTGGCTGCTCGCGATCCCCCACTACATCGTGCTGTTCTTCCTCTACATCGGCGTCGTTTTCGCGGTGATCGCGGCGTGGTTCGCCATCCTGTTCACGGCCCGCTACCCGAGAGGCATCTTCGACTACGTCGCCGGCGTGCTCCGCTGGCACAACCGCGTGGTCGCGTACGCGCTGGTGCTCGTCACGGACGAGTACCCGCCGTTCCGGCTGAGGCCGTGAGCGATTGGCTCCTCGCGTCGGCTCGATCTGCTCACAGGGTGACGTCCACGGGGACGCCCTCAGGCTCGTGCTCCAGCTCGTCATGCCGAAGCGCGAGGTAGGGCGCGAGCCGCTTGCCGGCGATCTTGCTGGGCGGCCACCAGAGCGCGTGATCGGAGAGCCGCCCGCCCTCCCCGCCGCCGGTCACCTCGGCGCGCATGTACCGCGGGGTCGAACCCGTCAGGAGCAGGCCCCGCAGGACGGGGCGAAACGGCTGAGGATCCACCGCCGCGCCCGTGCGCGCCGCGATCGCCTCCGCGGCGGCATCGGCCTGCTGGCAGGCGACACCACCCTGCTTGACGGGCGAGTTCGTGGCGTCCCCCGCGGCGTATACGTCCGGTTCGCCCTGCACCAGGCCATGTAGATCGACCGGGATGAAGCCGGCCGCATCGGCCGGCAGTCCGTCCAGCCGCGGGCCCACCACGCTCGGCAGGCTCACCACTCGCTCGGCGGACAGGCTTTCGGCCGGGACCAGCGAGAGCCGCCCATCCTCGAAACGCGCCGGGTAGCGCGAGGTGTGCAGCTCGATGCCGCGCTCGGCGAGCAGGGCCCGAACCGCCTGCGACGCCGAGCCGCCGAAGAGCTCGAGTGGCTCCTGCTCGGGAGTGACGAGCGTGAGGCGCACCCCGTCCAGGCGATGCTCGGCCACGTGTGTCGCGGTCATCAGCGCGAGCTCGTAGAGCGGGAGCGGCCACGAGGAGCCAGGTGGCACTGCGAAGGCGACATCCGACACGCGCCCCTCCTCGAGGTCGCGCAGAATCGCCCGGAAGCGGCCGGTGTACCCAGGCTCCTCGACCGTCACGCTTCCCGCGATCGCGGTCGCGGCCCGGGCACCGATGGCGATCAGCGCGACCTCGTAGTGAAGGCGTGCGCCGGCGGAGGTGACCGCGTGGTGCGCGGCGGTGTCCACACGCTCGAGGCTCCCGATGTGCACCTCCGCGCCATGATCGGCCGCCATGCGTACGACGTCGTACCGGCGGACGTCCCCCATGCCGAACGGCTCCCCGACCGCCAGCGGACGGTAGGCGAACTCGGGCGTCGGCGTGAGGAGCTCGACGGAAACGCGCTCCTCGGCGAGCTCGCGCAAGGCCATGAGCGCCTCCAGCGCCGCCACTCCCGCGCCGGCGATCAGCACCTTCAGCGGAGCGGTGCTCATGAGAACCCGGACATGGATTCCGGGAAGCTCGACGGATGCCTGCGCAGGTCTCGAAAGAGCAGCCGGCCGACGGCCGCGGCCACGACCACCAGCGCGCCCAGGGTCGCGAGGTCCACGAGCTCGTGGTTCCGGGTGAGGGCCACGGACGCGATCAGTCCCGCGAGGGCCACCAGGGTCAGCGCGATGATTCGGTGGAATCGCCCGGCCTCCGAATGCGGCCACGGGTCCATCGGCCGGACGATCTCGCGGCCGTCGTCGGAGTCGGTGCACCGCTCCTTGAGAGGGCACGCGTTGCACACGTGCGCCTTGGCTCTGTAGCGGGCGATGCGCCGGTGGTGGCCGATGCCGTGGAGCCACAGGTGCTGGCCCTCAGGGCACGCCCACAGATCCTCGTGTTCGCTGTATTCGAAGCCGGCGGTGCGGTACCGAAGCGAACGCCGATGCGTATTCACGAAGCGAGGTTATGCGCGCGGCCCTGCGGCGGCATCCGGGGCGCTCAGCAGCTCCTCTGCGGAGAACTACGTAATTGCTTCATCTGCCCCCGGTTTCGGTGCCCCGCCGAACCTATATTGGCGATGCGGTCGGGGCGCCGAGGAGGCGCTTCGCTCGCTGCGGCCGAGCGTGCTCGTGCTGGGCCCGGAGCATTGCCACCTGGAGCTCTTCATCACCGTGATGGTCGCGTACATGTTCGTCCTGCTCGGTGTCGTGCGCGAGCGCGTCGCTCTGCTCGTGATCTTCCTCGACATCGTCCTGTACTCGATGGGCGGCGTCATCGGGACGATGCACCACCTGTACTTCTCGGGCGAACCCGCCGAGCATATGGCGCTGGGTGCCTTCTTCAGCGCGGCCGAAGTCATTCCGCGGCGGGCCGGGCGCCGGGACCAAGGCTCGTCCGTGCGGTCCGGGTGGCCGCCCAGGACTCCGACCGCAGGCGTGACACCGACGGTCTGACTGCCCGCGAACGGGATGTCCTCCGGCTCGTGGCACTCGGTCACACGAGTCGCGAGATCGCTGACCGCCTGGTGCTGAGGCGTCCGAACCGTGGAGTCGCATCGCGCGCGCATCCAGGCGCGTCTCCTGGTGTCCTCACGCTCGGAGCTGGTGCGCTGGGCCCTGGACAACGGGCTGCTGACTCCCTAGCGCGTAGGTTCACGGCATGAGCGACTGGCTCCTCGTCGTCGGCTCGATCTTCGGCATCAACCTGCTGCCCGCGTTCGGGCCGCCGACGTGGGCCGTGCTGGTGTTCTTCCGGCTGAACTCCGACCTGCCGGCCGTGCCGCTCGTGCTGCTCGGTGCGCTGGCGGCCGCGTCGGGCCGGTTCGTCCTGGCCAGCACCGCCCGCCATTTCCGCGGTCGCTTCTCCGCCGAGCGGCGCAGGAACCTCGAGGCGGCCGAGCAGGTGCTCGTGGGGAGCCGCACGAAGGCGGCCGCCGGCCTCGGGTTGTTCGCGATCTCCCCCATTCCCTCGGCCCAGCTCTTCATCGCGGCCGGCCTCCTGACCGTG
>DASUYU010000224.1:0-10082 GCA_036377235.1 Thermoleophilaceae bacterium | reverse complement strand
GGCTCGGTCGTGTGGATCCTGGACGCCGCCTGGGGCTGGAGCGCCGGCGGCTGGATGACGCTCCGGTTCGGGTTCCACGACTCGATCGCCTCGAGCGTGGTGCACGGCGTCGCGGGAGCGTTCACGCTCGGTGTGCTCTTCAACCTGGGGCCGCGAATAGGGAAATACACGAAGGAGGGGCTGGCGAGGCAGTTCAAGCCACACAACCTCCACATGACCCTGCTCGGGCTGATGCTCATCTTCACGGGCTTCTACGCCTTCTACGGCGCCTGCCTCGTGATCGCGTCCACGGCCTTCCCGGGCTGGGCGACCATCTACCTGAGTCCGACGACCCTCGGCACGATCGCGATGGTCATCACCATGGGCTTCGCCGGCGGCTTCACGGGCGGCTACTTCGGCTCGCGCGGGGACCCGTTCTGGACGGTGTCGGGCGGCCTCGCCGGCGTGATCAGCGTGTCGGCCGGCGCCGACGTGTACGCGCCGACGCTGGCGTACCTGATCGCCATGGTGAGCGCGTTCATGGTCCCGACGATCGGCGACTTCATCGAGAAGAAGATGCGCGTGGACGACGTGGTCGGCGCGGTCGCGGTGCACGGCTCGATGGGATTCCTGGCCCTGTTCTGGGTCGGGATCTTCGCGGCCGGCTATCCGACCGGCGTGAACAACGTGGACTCGAGCATCTGGGGACAGCTGCTCGGCGTCGCGACGTTCCTGCCGCTCGGGTTCCTGTCCGGGTGGGTCGCGTCGTTCGTCCTGAAGAAGCTGAACCTCCTCAGAGTGCCGCCGGAGGTCGAGCTGATGGGACTCGACGTGGCCGAGTACGACCCTCTGATCTACCTGCCCGAGGTGGCGCACGCGCCCGAGATGGTCGTGGAGCCCGACGGGACGATCGTGCCGGCCGAGCCGGTGCTGAGAATGGAGGAGGCCTCGATAGTGACGAACGGATCCGGGCCCGCCGGCACGGAGCGAGAGGTGGTGAGGTAGATGCCTCTGATCATCGACAGCGCGCCCGACTGCGTCGTTCATCACGAGGGCGCGAGCGCGAAGGATCTCGCGGACTTCATCCTGCAGGACAACTACAAGGACTGCGCGGGCTTCGGGACCTTCATGCCCGGCTCGACCTACGGCGCCGACGGCACCGGGGCGGAGAGCCTGTACATGATCCTCACGTGGGTCGGCATCGCGGTCATGGTGTTCGTCCTCGTCTACTGGGTGATCTACGAGAACAGGCGGCTCATAGCGGCCGTCGCGGGCTACGCGCCCACGACGCCCCAGGAGCCGCCGCCACAACCCGGGATGTCCGGTGAGACGGGAGTGCTCCGATGATCAACAACGGCAACAGCAACCGGCAGATCGAGTTCCCGCCGCTTCAGACGCACGTCAAGGGATTCGAGGTGGCGATGCTTGCCATCTGCATCATCTGTGCCATCGTGGTCCTGGTGATCGTGCTGTTCACGAACATCGGGAACGAGTTCCGTCCAACCGTCTGAGCAGACAGCCGACGGGGGGCGCTGGGGCCTCTCCCTTTCGCCGGCCGGGCCGAAGTCGGTCCGGGGCAAGGTCGCCTTCGTCGCGATCATTCTCGCGATCACGTTCGTGGTGGCGCAGACCTGCCAGAAGTCTCAGATCCGGTACGACAAGAACCAGGCCATCTCGACCGCCAAGCAGCAGGTCGACTTCACGCCGGAGCGGACCCAGGTGCGCCTGCTGCGCCAGGGGCTGAACTCGAAGCCGTTCTGGATCGTCTCGCTGTCCACGCCCGGCACGCAGCGAGGCACCTTCCACAACCTGGCGGTGGTCAAGATCAACGCGAACACCGGCAAGGTCGCGAGCATCACGCAGCCCCAGGGCTCTGCGAACCCTTAGCCGCGGCGCGCCGCCCGATCCACTCCGAGCCGGGCTGATCGGTGAGCCCGTGCACGATCACGGAGGTGAGCACGGCGAGCGCCGCGATGTTCGCGATCCGGTCGCCCTCGGCGGCGTTCGAGCCGAGCACGAGCAGGGCGAAGGTCATGGTCGCCACCCCCTTGGGCCCGAACCACGCCATGAACGCCTTTTCCGCGGTGTCCACCTGGCGGGTGCCGGCCAGCGCGGTGAACACGGCTGCCGGCCGGGCCACGAGCAGCGTGAACGCGACGATGCCCACGGCGGCCCAGCCGTCCGCGAACAGGTTCCCGAAGGTCAGCGTCGCGCCGAACACGAGGAACACGCCGAGCTTCACGATCTCGATCAGGTCCTCGGAGCGCTCCTCGAAGCACTCGCGGATGTCCGGCCGCCAGATCCCCAGGGCGATCGCCGCGACGAAGGCCGCGATGAGCCCGTTGCCCTCCGGAGGGAGGACCGCCGTGCCGTACGCCGCGAAGGCCACGCCGACCGCGTAGAGCGACTTCTGGTGCGGGCTGATCGGGTGCCCCAGGGCGGTGTCGCGCGGCATCAGGCGTGAGGCCACGAACGCGATCACCAGGCCCGAGGCGACGCCCACCAGCACGTCCTGGAGCACGAACCGCCACCAGACGAAGTCCTCGTTGCCCGCCGCCGCGGCGGTGAACGCGAGCACCGCCGGCAGCGCCAGGCCGTCGTTGAGGCCGGATTCGAGATTGAGCGAGTGCCGGATGATGCGGGGCACCCGGGGGTGCGTGACGACCACCGAGCTCAGCACCGGGTCGGTGGGCGACAGGAGCGCTCCGAGGAGGAAGCACTCCGTCCAGTCGAGGTCGGTGAGCAGGTGGGTGACCACCGCCACGAACACAGCCGTGAGGGGCATGGCGAGCGCGAGGTTCCGGAGCGGCAGATGCCACTCCGTTCTGAGTGCCTCCTCCTCCACCTCGAGTCCGTCGCGGAACAGGATCAAGATCAGCGCGACCACCGCCAGGCCCTGCACGAACTGCGACGTCGGGTCGAAGTCGAGCGCGCCGAAGCCCGCCTCGCCGAGCAGGAGGCCTGCGAGGACGAAGCCGGCCGTCAGCGAGAGAAAGCTGCGCTGGGCGAGCCCGGAGACGAGCGCGCCGAGCACCAGCAGCACGCCGAACGCCGCGAGCGGCGCATCGAGGAACTCAACCCCCGCTCCGAGCGGCATGGGGGCACTTTGTCATGAGATCGCCAACCCGGTTTACGATGGTCTCCACGACCATCTGGGCGGTTGTCGGCGAATTGGCCAAGACGCACGAAGATAGGCGCCCGATCACAATCCAACTGCGGGGCGAGGTCCGGTTGGAGGTGGGAGGCACGCGCATGGAGGGCCGGCTCCCCGGCCGGCTCGGACGCGCGCTGCTGGCATTCCTCGTCCTGAACCGCCACCGCCCCGTTACGCGCGACGAGCTGATGGGTGCGCTGTGGCCGGCCGCCGTGCCGCGCGATCCCGCCGCGACCCTCAGCACGCTTCTGTCAGGCATCCGGCGCGCGCTGGGGGCGGAGATGCTCCAGGGCCGCTCCGAGCTGCGACTGGAGCTGCCGCCGGACGCGATCGTGGACGTGGAGGTGGCGGGCAGCGCGCTCGAGGACGCCCGCGCGGCGTTGCCGGCCGACCCGGAGCACGCCTGCACCGCCGCCCAGACCGCGCTCGACATCTACGAGAGCCCGCTGGTGCCGCTCTTCGACGCGCCCTGGCTCGAGGAGCACCGGCGCGGACAGGAGGAGGACCGGCTGGCGGCCCTCGAGGTGTTCGCGGAGGCCGCGCTCGCGATCGGCGACGACGGCCCGGCCCGCGCCCAGCTGGCCGCGCGCCAGCTCGTGGAGCTCGCGCCGTTCCGTGAATCCGGCCACGGGCTCCTCATGCGAGCGCACGAGGCGCGCGGCAACCACGCCGAGGCGCTTCAGACCTTCGAGCGGCTGCGCGTGCTGCTGCGCGAGGAGCTCGGCTCGACGCCCTCCCCCGCGCTGCGTGCGCTCCACGAGCAGGTGCTCGCGGCGGCGGACCAGGAGGACGTTGAGGTCCCCGGCGCCGTCGCGAGCATGGCGAAGTCGCGGCCGGGGCTGCAGCCCGTGCTGCTCAGGGCCGAGGATCGCCCCTTCGTCGGCCGGGAACGCGCGCTCGCGGCGCTGAGGCGCGAGCTCACCGCCGCCCGTGCGGAGCGCCGCTTCGTGCTGCTGGCCGGCGAGCCCGGTATCGGCAAGACGAGCCTCGGCGCCGCCTTCGGGCGCGAGGCCTACGAGATCGGGGCGATCGTGCTCTACGGGCGGGCGGACGAGGAGGCGCTCGTGCCCTACCAGCCGTTCGTTGACATGGTCTCCCACGTCGTCCTCAGCGGGCAGCTGGACTACGGGCTCGACGACACCCTCGCCTTCGAGCTCGCCGAACTGGGCCGCCTCGTGCCGGAGCTCCGCCGGCAGCTCCCCGCAGTCAGCGAGCCCAGCGCGGGGCTCCCGGAGACGGAGCGCTACCGGCTGTTCGAGGCGCTCACAACCACGCTGGGGCAGATCGCCGGCGAGCGCACGATGGTTCTGCTCTTCGACGATCTGCACTGGGCCGACCGGCCCACGCTTCAGCTCCTCAGGCACCTGGCGCGCGCCTCGGAGCCGCGGCGGCTGCTCGTGGTGGCGACCTACCGCGACGTCGAGACCGACCCCTCCTCACCGCTCGCGGACATGATCGGCGACGTCCGGCGCGAGCTCCCGCTCGAGCAGATCGAGCTGAAGGGGCTCGACCGCGACGAGACCACCGCGCTGATCCAGGCGCACCAGGGCGGCACCGCCACGCCCGACCTCGCCACCCGGCTCCACGATCACACGGGAGGCAATCCGTTCTTCCTCGAGGAGTCGCTCCGAGCGGCGATCCAGGATCCGGACGGCGTTCCCGCCGGCGTGCGCGAGGTGGTCCTGCGGCGCGTCGCCCAGCTGGGGCCGAACGCCTCCCAGCTGCTCGGGGTTGCGGCGGTCATCGGCAGCAGCTTCCCCGCCGGCGCGCTGGCGCCGGTGACCGGGATGTCGCGGGACGAGGTGGCCGGGGTGCTCGACCGCGCCGCCGGCGCGCGGCTCCTGGCCGCCGTCGACCGTGCCGGGCGTGTCTCCTTCGCGCACGCGCTGATCCGCCAGACGCTCCACGACGAGCTCGGCGGAGTGGTGCGCGCCCACCTCCACGAGCGGATCGCCGAAACGCTGGAGGGCCGCCGCGCGGAGCTGCGGCCCTCACCCGCGGAGCTGGCCCACCACTTCTACGAGGCGCGCCACTCGCTCGGCCCCGAGCCCGCGTTGAGGCACGCGCGCCGCGCCGCGGACAGCGCGAGTGAGTCGCTCGCGTGGGAGGAGGCCGCCCTCCAGATGGAGCGCGCGCTCGAGCTCGACGAGCTGCGCGAGGAGAGCGATCCGGACGACCGCTGTGAGCTGCTCCTGCGCCTCGCCGACATGCGTCTGCGCGCCGGCCACCCGGGCTTCTCGCAGACCTACGCCGACGCCGCCGCGCTTGCTCGCGGCCGGTCGAGCAGCCAGCTCGCGCGCGCCGCCATCGGCTACGCCGGCCATTACTACGAGGCCGGGGTTGTCGACCCGAAGCTGATCGAGCTGCTCCGCGAGGCGCTCCTCGCGCTCGACGACGAGGAGCAGGACCTCCGCGCCCGTGTCCTGGCGGGCCTGGCCGACATCCTGCACTTCGCCGGCGACGAGGAGGTGTCGATGGAGGCCGCCGCGGAGGCCGTGGATATCGCCCGCGCCCTCGGCGACGACCAGGCGCTGGCCGCCGCGCTGCACGGGGCGCACACGTCGCTCCTGCACGCCGCGCATCTCGAGCAGCGGCTGGTGATCGGCGTGGACGTGATCGAGGTGTCGAAGCGCATCGGGCACCGCGAGAGCACGATGCGTGGGGTTCACTCACGCATCTTCGACATGCTCCAGGCCTGCAGGGTCGACGAGGCCCGGGCGCTCCTCCAGGAGCTCACCCAGCTCGCCGACGAGACCCGCCAGCCGATGTTCAAGCACTTCGCCGTGGGGTGGTCGGCCTCGTTTGCCCAGGGGGAGGGCCGGCTCGACGACGCGGAGCGGCTGGCCGCGGAGTCGGCGGTCATGCGCGGACGCATGGAGACCGCGGACGCCGAGAGCGTCTTCGCGGCTCAGCTGTTCATGATCCGGATGGCGCAGGGCCGGCTGCACGAGCTGGTGGAGGCCGTGGAGCACTTCACCGCGGAGTACCCCATCCTGGCCGCCTGGCGCGCCGCGCTGCCGCTGGTATACGCGTCCGCCGGGCGGGACGAGGACGCCCTGCGGGAGCTGGAGCGAATGGTGGCGGAGCTCGACCGGGTGGCACCCGACTTCTTCTGGCTGACCACGATGGCGGCGCTCGCGGAGGCGAGCGCCACGCTGCGACACGCCGAGACGGCCGAGGTTCTGTACGAGGTCCTCACGCCGTATGCCGGCTGCATCGTCCAGGTGGGCTACGCGGGCTCCCTCGGACCCGTGTCGCGGCTGCTCGGCCTGCTGGCCGCCGCCCGCGGCGACCTCGTAGCCGCCGTGACGCACCTGGAGTCCGCGCGCTCGATGGCGGAGGCCACGGGCCTGCGCCTCTGGGAGACGCAGGCCCGCACCGAGCTCGAGCAGCTCGCTACCCCGTCTGCGTGACGGCCTTGCGCGTGACGACCTTCACGCAGGCGCGGTACTTCCGCTTGGCCTTCCGCGAGTGGCCCCGGTAGCGTCCGCAGGCCTTCTTCACGCACCTCGCGCGCTTCTTGCCCTTGAGCGTCGAGCACTTGCCGGCCTTCTTGGCGGAGCCGCCCACGATCGTTGTCGGGGGCAGGTTGCCGCCGACGCCGGTCGGGTCCCCGATCGGCGGGTTGCCGCCGGTGCCCGGGTCGCCGCCGCCGGTGCCCGGGTCGCCGCCGCCGGTGCCGGGGTCGCCGCCGCCCGTGCCCGGATCGCCGCCACCCTCACCGGGGTCGCCGCCGCCGCCCGCCGGAGGCTCCGGATCGAGCGCGGGCTCCTTCGGCGTCAGCGCGGCCACGTACCGCATGCCGATCGCCAGGTGGCCGGCCTCGTTCGGATGGAACATGCCGGTGGTCGTGTCGGTGCTGCACACGTGAGCGCCGAGCAGGAAGTACGACGGCGGTCCCTGGAGGTCGCACGAGTCCTTGAACGTGCGCACCCAGCGGTTCGGGTCGCGCACGCCCGGGTCGCCGACGCAGTAGCCGTGCCCGTACTGGCCTGGCTTGGTCCAGGCCTCCTGAACGCCGCCGACGTAGTTCCAGTCGAGCCCGGCCGCCTTCGCCGCGGTGACCTGGTCCTTCAGCGTGTTCGTGAGGGTCGCCATCACCGTGCCGGCCGCCCAGTCCGCTTCCGTCTTGTTGATCGAGAACGGCCACAGGATGTCGCCACCCATGTACTCGCACCGGTTCCCGCTCGAGTCGGTCGTGAAGTCCGGGTACTCCGTGATGAACGTGGAGTCGGCGTTGAGGCCCGTGGAGCCGTCCTCGATCGCCGTTCTCATGGCGGGGTAGCCGCTCGTCTGCAGTGCCGCGACCGACGCGTTGAAGTCGTTCGCGAGCGCCTGGTCGGCCGAGCAGTCGAGACCCGTGATGCAGGCCGCGATGATGTTCGCGAAGCCCACGTCGTTCCCGCCGATCGAGATCAGCAGGTCGTCGATGCGCGCGTCGCCGACGATCGAGCGGAGCTGCTGGAGCTGGGGCGGGAGGTTCGGAGCCCCGGGCGACGTCTCGATGCCCTTGTAGCCGCCCAGGATTCCCTGCGCGATCGTCGCTCCGGAACACGCCCGCGACAGGTACGTCACGGATGAATGCGGGTCCTGCACCTCGAGGATGCGGGCCGCCCGCGCGGACGCCGCGTACATCGACCGGTGGCAGCGCACGTCGTCCCAGGTCGGCCACGCGAGGACCGAGTCCGAGCCCCACTGGATGAAGGTCTGCGGGTCGCCCTCGCCGGAGGCGTAGGAGTCGCCCATGACGGCGATGAAGCGGTCCACGACCTTGACGTCGCGGTTCGCGGTCACCGACGTGCCGTCGCCGAGCATCACTGTCAGCTTGGTCGGGTAGACCGCCTCGCGCGGCACCGTGATCGTGTGCTGGCAGTTGCTCGTGACCTGCTCGGGCAGGCCCTGGACCTCCCACTTGTACTGGCTGATCGTCTTGTGGCCCGGCTGGGAGCCGCAGGCGTCCAGCGTCACGCTCCAGCTCGACGGCGTGAAGCCGCCGGGGGGCGGCCCGGCGTCGATCAGGCCGTCGTTGTTCGCGTCACGCGCGCGCTGGGGCATCGACCAGTCGATCGCGGCCGTGGGCGACGACGAGCGGACGGTGCTCGTCTGCACCGTGCTGTCGCCATCGAGGGTCGTCGAGGACGCCGTGAAGTTGTTCTTCAGCGTCCCGGCGCCCGGATGGACCACGAGCGTGACCGTGGCCATCTCCTCCGGAGCGATGGTCCCGAGGTTGCACGTGTACTGCGTGCAGCTGCCCTGGTTCGCGCTGCTCGACACGAACGTCGCGCTGCCCATGGTGATCTCGCTGGTCAGCTGGACGTTCGCGGCCTCGTGCAGCGCGTTCATGTTCGAGACCTGAACCGTGTAGGTGAGGTTCTCGTCGTCCCACATGGGCGAGCCCACCGTTGCGACCGGCGACGTGTTGACGCCGACCCCGAGCGTCCCGGGGTCCTCACCCCCTCCCGGGTCGCAGGTCCCCCCGATGGTCGTCCCGGCGTTCAGCTGGGGCTGCGGACACGGGTCACCCGGAAGAGCGGACGCCCCTGAAGGAGCGGCGACGGCTGCGACACAGGAGACGGCTGCGATGAGGAGTACACGGAAGCGCATGGCCGCCAACGTACGCCGCGACCTCAAAAAAACCTGAATGGGGGCTGAGTGCCCCCGTTCAGGTACAGCCAGATGCTTGGTTCGGCTACTCCTCTTCGGCAGGTGGGGCGTCCGGCACGTCCGGCAGGATCTCCGGCTCGTCCGGCAGGTCCGGCGCGTCCTCTCCGGCCGCGCCCTCGGGCTCGTCCGTGCCCTCCTCGATCGCTCCGCCCTTGGCGCCGACGCCCACGGCCTCGCGCACCTTCGCCGGCTTCACGATGGAGATCGAGACCTCCTTCTCGTCGCCCTCCGGCGCCTTGTCGACCTCGATGGTCGAGCCGGCCGGCATGGACTGCGAGAGCACCTCGTCGGCGAGCGGATCCTCGATGTAGCGCTGGATCGCCCTGCGGAGCGGCCGCGCGCCCATCGCCGGGTCCCAGCCCTTCTCGACCAGGAAGTCCGCCGCGCTCTGGGAGAGGTTCATCGTCAGCTCGCGCTCGGCCAGCGACTCGCGGATCCGCTTCAGCAGCAGCTCCACGATGGAGGTGATCTCCTCCTTCGTGAGCTTGTGGAAGACGATGACCTCGTCGATCCGGTTCAGGAACTCGGGCCGGAACACCTTCTTCAGCTCGCCCATGATCCGGGTCTTCATGTCCTCGTACGTGATGCCGGTCTCGTCGCCGATGGTGAACCCGATGCCGGTGTTCTTGGCGATCTCGGAGGCGCCCACGTTCGAGGTCATGATCACGATCGCGTTGCGGAAGTCCACGGTGCGCCCCTGGGCGTCCGTGAGCCGTCCGTCCTCGAGGATCTGGAGCAGGATGTTGAAGACGTCCGGGTGCGCCTTCTCGATCTCGTCGAGCAGGAGCACGCTGTACGGCTTGCGTCGCACGGCCTCGGTGAGCTGGCCGCCCTCGTCGTATCCGATGTAGCCGGGCGGCGAGCCGACCAGGCGCGAGACAGAGTGCTTCTCCATGTACTCCGACATGTCGATGCGGACCATCGCGTCCTCGTCACCGAACAGGAACTCGGCGAGCGTGCGCGCCAGCTCGGTCTTCCCCACGCCCGACGGGCCGAGGAAGATGAACGAGCCGGTGGGCCGCTTCGGGTCCTTCAGGCCGGCCCGCGAGCGGCGGATGGCCTTCGAGACCGCCTCGATGGCGGCATTCTGCCCGATGACGCGCTTGTGGAGCTCCTCCTCCATGCGCATCAGCTTCTGCGTCTCGGCCTCGGTGAGCTTGAACACCGGGATGCCGGTCCACATGGAGACGATGTCGGCGATCTCCTCCTCGCCGATCTCCGGGCGCTCGCCGGACTCGCCGGAGCGCCACTGCTCCTCGAGCTCGCGCTTCTTGTTGGTGAGCTG
>DASUYU010000223.1:0-2283 GCA_036377235.1 Thermoleophilaceae bacterium | reverse complement strand
CTTGGCGGCGTCGACGAGCATCGCGTTCTCGGGCGCGGTGACCTCGATCCCGTCGATCGAGAGCGTGATCATCCGCTGCTCGGGGCGCGGCACTACGCCACCGCCCCCTGGATGACGGCCTCGGGCGGCGCCTCGTCGGTGGTCGCGCGCTCGTTGCGCGCCCGCGCGGCCTCGATGTGGGCCTCGAACTCGTCGCGGAACTTGGCGATCATCGAGCCGATCGGCATCGCCATCGCGTCGCCCAGCACGCACAGGCAGTTGCCGATGATGTTCTCCTGGACGGCGGCCATGATGTCGAGGTCCATCGGGGTGGCCTCGCCGGAGTCGATGCGCTCGAGCATCTTGACGGTCCAGTTCGTGCCCTCGCGGCACGGGGTGCACTTCCCGCACGACTCGTGGCGGTAGAACTTGGCCGTCTTCATCGCGACGTCGACGACCGAGGTCGAGTCGTCGATGACGATGATGGCCCCCGAGCCCAGCATCGACCCGGCCTTGGCCATCGTGTCGAAGTCGTAGGCGAGGTCGAGGTCGTCGCCGGTGAGCACCGGCGAGCTCGAGCCGCCGGGGAACCACAGCTTGACCTCGCGCCCCTCGGGCGGCCCGCCGGCCAGGCCGTAGATGATCTCGCGCGAGGAGACGCCGAGGTGGACCTCGTAGTTGCCGGGGCGCTGGACGTGGCCGGAGACCGAGACGAGCTTGGTCCCGGTCGAGCCGGTGGTGCCGAGCTTGGCGTACTCCTCGCCGCCCATGCGCAGGATGTGCGGAGCGGTGGCCAGCGTCTCGACGTTGTTGATCAGCGTGGGGCCCTGGTAGAGGCCCTGGTTGGCCGGGAAGGGCGGCTTGAGGCGCGGGTTGCCGCGCTTGCCCTCCAGCGAGTCCAGCAGCGCGGTCTCCTCGCCGCAGATGTAGGCGCCCGCGCCACGGTGCACCCAGAGGCTCACCGAGAAGTCCGAGCCGAGGATGCGCTCGCCGATGTAGCCGGCCGCCCTGGCCTCCTCGACGGCGGCCTCGAGGCGCCGGGCCTGCAGCTCGTACTCGCCGCGGATGTAGATGAAGGAGCGCGTGATGCCGCCCGCGTAGGCCGCGATGAGCATGCCCTCGATCAGCATGTGCGGGCTCTTCTGCAGGAGCTCGCGGTCCTTGAAGGTGCCCGGCTCGGACTCGTCGGCGTTGCAGACGAGGTACTTGTCCATCGTGCCCTTGGGCAGGAAGGAGATCTTCTTGCCCATCGCGAAGCCGGCGCCGCCGCGCCCGCGGATGGCGGAGACCTCGAGCTCGTGCAGGACCTCGGCGGGCGTCATGGCCAGCGCCTTGCGCAGCGCGTCGTAGCCGCCGCGGCGCGCGTAGACGTCGAGCGTATGAAGGTCGGGCTCGTCGATGTCCTTGAAGAGGAGCAGTTCCGTCATGAAGGGGCGTTGGGGTCGGCGCACTTCAGGCGCTCGAGCTGGCGGTCGGGCAGCGGCTCCTCGCCGCGGCGCACCGCGTCGAGCACGCCAGGCACCTCGTCGGGGCGGATGGGACCCACGTAGCTGCCGTCGATCGAGGCCATCGGCGCCATGTCGCACGCGCCCAGGCACTCGAAGGCGCGGATGTTGAGCTCGGGGTCGTCGCCGCCGTGCTCGTGGAAGGCGGCGAACAGCTCGTCGGCGCCGCGCAGCGAGCACGAGATGTTGGTGCACACGAAGACGTCGTGGCGCCCGACCGGCTGCGTGAAGAACATGTCGTAGAAGGTGGCCACCGAGATGACGTAGGCCGGCGTCAGGCGCATGACGCACGCCACCTGCTCCATGCCCTGCGGGGTGCACCACCCGTACATCTCCTGCATGGCGTGCAGAGCCGGGATCGTCGCCGAGCGATGGTCGGGATAGCGCGTCATGTAGCCCTCGATGGCCGTGCGCAGCTCCTCCGGGACCGGCGTGGTGGCGGGATCGGGAACCTCCTGGGGGTCCCTGGTGAGGTCCGCCGCCCGATCCCAGCCGGGAACGCGCGAGCCGTGCCCGAAGCGCGGCACGCGTGTCGGGTCGATCGCCATTACCGGTCTATCCCTCCGAGGATGGGATCCAGCGCCGCGAGGGTCGCGATCATGTCGGCGATGTAGAGGTCCTTGACCATCGGCGCGGTGGCCTGCAGGTTCACGAACGAGGGGTCGCGCATGTGCACGCGCGCCGGCTTGCTCGAGCCGTCGGAGCGCACGAAGCACCCGAGCTCGCCGCGCGGCGACTCGATCGGGTAGTAGGCCTCGCCCGGCGGCACGCGGAAGCCCTCGGTCACGAGCTTGAAGTG
>DASUYU010000222.1:0-2554 GCA_036377235.1 Thermoleophilaceae bacterium | reverse complement strand
CGACGTCACGCCGCACGACTTCGGCCGCATCGCCGCGCAGACCGCCAAGCAGGTGATCCTGCAGCGGATCCGCGAGGCCGAGCGCGACATGATGTTCGAGGAGTACCGCGACCGCGTCGGCGAGCTGATCACCGGCATCGTGCAGCAGTCCGACTCGCGCTACACGCTCGTGCAGCTGCGCGAGCGCGTCGAGGCGCTGCTGCCGAAGTCCGAGCAGGTCGACGGCGAGCGCTACGACCACTCGCAGCGCATCAAGGCGGTCATCAAGGACGTGTCGGCCTCGACGAAGGGGCCGAGCATCATCGTCAGCCGCCGCGACCCGGAGCTGATCAAGTCGCTGTTCGAGCTCGAGGTGCCCGAGATCGCCGACGGCCTCGTGGAGATCCAGAACGTGGCCCGCGAGCCCGGCTACCGGTCGAAGATCGCGGTGGTGTCGCACGCTTCCGGCGTCGACCCCGTGGGTGCGTGCGTGGGCCCGCGCGGCTCGCGCGTGCGGATGGTCGTGTCAGAGCTCCGCGGCGAGAAGATCGACATCATCCCGTTCAACGAGGAGCCGGCACGGTTCGTCGCGAAGGCGCTCTCGCCCGCGCGCGTGCGCGAGGTGCTCGTGGACGACGAGGCCAAGCAGGCCACCGTCATCGTGCCGGACGACCAGCTGTCGCTCGCGATCGGCAAGGACGGGCTGAACGCCCGCCTCGCCGCGCGGCTCACCGGCTGGCGCGTGGACATCCGCTCCGAGACCGAGTTCGCGGAGGAGGAGTCGGAGATGGGCTACGCGGAGGAGGACGTCTCGGGCCGCTGCGCCGCGATCCTCGCGAACGGCAAGCGCTGCCCGAACGCCTCGCTGCCCGGCTCGCGCTACTGCGGCCTGCCGGCGCACCAGGCGCTCGACGGGACCGGAACCGACTACCTCGTGCCGCCGGAGGACGAGGGCGACGGGGATGGCGACGGCGGCGCCGAGGAGTCGGCGGAGCAGCCGGCCGCGACGGCGTCGGAGAACGGCGATCTGGTGGTCGAGGACCTGATCGAGGAGGCCTCGGTCGAGGATGCGGCGGCAGAGGACGAGCCCGCGGACAACGCCACGGCGGACCAGCCCACCGACGAGGAGCCCGTCGCCGAAGCCGACCCGGTGCCCGAGGACGAGCCGGCCGACCCGGAGGCCGAGGTGGCCGTCGAGGCAGACGACCCCGAGCTCGACGAGGAGCCCGAGGCGGAGACGGAGACCCCGGACGAGTCGGCCGCCGACGAGCCGGATGAGCCGGCTGCCGACGAGGCGGACGAGTCGTAGAGCCGGGTCGCCGCTGCGTGAGCTGCGGGCGCTCGCTCCCGAAGAGCGAGCTTCTGCGGCTGGTCCGCGGCGGGGATGGCCGGGTTCGACCCGATCCGGATGCAAGGGCGGAAGGCCGCGGCGCCTACGTCTGCGATAACCCCGAATGCGCCGCTAGGCTCGGTACGAGCCGCCCGCTGGCGCGCAGCTTTCGCGCGCCGGTGACCGTCCAACAGGAGACCTTAGACTTCATCACCGCATGGCAAAGAAGCGCGTCCACGAGATAGCCAAGGAGCAAGGAATCACCTCGAAGGAAGCCCTGGCTGCCTTGAAGAAGGCTGGGCTCGAGGTGACGACCGCCTCTTCCTCCGTGGAGGAGGCCGACGCCGCGAAGGCGTTCGCGAACGGCGCCAGCGCGACGAAGGCGCCCGCGAAGGCGAAGACCAAGCCGGCCGCGGAGGCCAAGGGCGACGGCGACGCCGCGCAGGCGAAGGGCGACGGCGATGCCGCGCAGGCGAAGGGCGACGGCGATGCCGCTCAGGCGAAGGCCGACGATGGCGGCGGCGCCAAGCCGAAGAGCGGTGGCAAGCAGCAGGGCCCGCGTCCGCAGATTCAGCGCCCGCCCACGCCGGAGGGTGAGGTCAAGCGGGCAGGTCCCGAGGGGCGTGGCCCGCGAATTCTTCAGGAGGCTCCTCCGCCCGAGCCGCCGCGGCCTCAGGGCCAGCGCGGCGGCCCGCGTGAGGCCGATCGCCAGGGTGGCGGCCGTGGACCGAACGGTCCCGGCGGCGGCCGTGGGCCCGGGGGACCCGGCGGGTCCGGTGGGTCCGGCGGCGGCCAGCGGGGCGGAGCGCGTCCCACGCGCGGCGGCCGTGCCGGCGAGGGCGGCGGTGGCGGCCAGGGTGGCCGGCGTCGCCGCGTGGTCATCGACTCCCAGGCGGCGCGGCGCGACCGCACGCCGCCGCCTCCGCAGCAGCCGGCCCGGCGAGGGCGCGGCCGCAGGCGCCGTCCACAGTGGGTGGAGCCGGATCTCGAGGCGCAGGCGCGCGAGGCGGCCGAGGCGGCACTCCAGGAGGATCCGCCCAGCCCGGTTCGCTCCGGCAGCACAGTCAAGGAGGTGGCCGAGTCGCTCCAGCTCTCGGCCCCCGAGGTCATCAAGAAGCTCATGGAGCTCGGCGAGATGGCCACGCTCACGCAGACCCTCTCCGACGAGGCCATCGAGGTGCTCGCCGACGCGTTCGACAAGAAGGTCACCATCCACTCGGCGGCCGACGACGTCGACGAGGAGCC
>DASUYU010000221.1:0-2330 GCA_036377235.1 Thermoleophilaceae bacterium | reverse complement strand
ACCAGCACGACCCCGGAGGTCCCGAGGACGACGGACAGCGGGCCGGGCCGCACGACTCCCACGCCGAGGGCACCGGCCGCCTGGTCGCCCGCGCCGGCCGCGACCGTCACGCCGTCGCTCGTCGTGCCCGATGGCTGCGGGGACTCCAGCAACCGGGGGAGCCACTCGCGCTCTATCTCCAGTGCCTCGAGCAGGTCGCCGCTCCACGAGCGGCCGGCCACGTCGAGCAGGAGGGTGCCGGACGCGTCGGCCACGTCGGTGGCGTGCTCGCCGCACAGCCGCAGGCGCACGTAGTCCTTCGGGAGCACGACCCGTGCGATCTGCGCGTAGGCCTCGGGCTCGTGCCCCCGCATCCACAGCAGCTTCGGGGCCGTGAAGCCGGTCAGCGCCCGGTTGCCGGTCAGCGCAATCAGCTCGCGCTCGCCGATCCGCGCCGCGATCTCCTCGCACTCGACCGCCGTTCGCTGGTCGTTCCAGAGAATCGCCGGTCGAATGACGCGATCGGCGGAGTCGAGCGCTACCAGCCCGTGCATTTGACCTGACAGCCCGACGCCGAGCACCTCGGCGGACCCGCTGACAGCCGCGAGCGCTTCCTCGGTCGCTCGCCACCAGTCCTCGGGGTCCTGCTCCGCCCAGCCCGGATGCGGCATCGAGAGCGGATACGCCACCTCGTGGCTGGCCAGCACATCTCCGTCGAGACCCACGGCGAGCGCCTTGACCGCGGAGGTCCCGACGTCGAGCCCGACGACGGCCTCGAGCGAGCCCCCGCTCACGCGCCGGCGTGCAGAGCGGGACTCACCTCGGCGAGCCGCGGCGGGTCCGCCCCTGCCCGCTCGCACGTGATCGCCGAGACCAGTATCGCCTCGTCGAGAACGTCGGCCAGCGTGCCTTCGGAGATGCCGCCGATCCGCCCGTCGCGGTGGAGACGCCGGCGCACGAGGCCCGTCAGCAGCCCCGCGGTGAACGCGTCGCCGGCGCCGATCGTGTCGACCACCTCCACGCGGCGCCCTGGTCGGCGCAGTGGGGGGCCGGCGCCCCGGTACGCGCTCGCGCCCTCCGCGCCGTCGGTCACGACGACGAGAGCAGGGCCCAGGCGGGCAAAGTGGGCCGCGACCTCGTCGATCTGAAGCTCCGGGTAGAGCCAGGCCAGGTCCTCGCGGCTCGCCTTGACGACGTGCGCCAGCCGGACGTTTCGCTCCACCATCCCGGCGGCGTGCTCCCGTGGTCCGATCACGGCCGGCCGGATGTTCGGGTCGTAGCTGATCAGCACGGTGCGCCTCGAACCGAGCTCGCTTGCCAGGCCGGCGATGTACTCGGCCCCCGGCGGCGTCCAGGCCGCGATGGAGCCGAAGTGGAGTACCTGCGTGGCCGGGCTGACCGCCCGCAGCTCGGCGGCGGTCCACTGCCAGTCGGCCGTCCCGTCCATGTCGAAGGCGTATGTCACCTGCCCGGCGCCATCGACCGTGGCGGTCGCCACGGTCGCGCGCTCGGCGGCGCGCGGCGCGGCCGAGATGTCGATGCCCTCTTCCGCCGCGGCGCTCCGCAAGAGCGTCCCGAAGCGGTCGTCGGCGAAGCGGGCCATGAGCGAAGTCCGGTTTCCGAGGCGCGCAAGCCCGACGGCCACGTTGAACGGGCTGCCGCCGGGGCTCTCGCGAGCATGCGCCGCCGGTCCACCGGTAACCACGTCGACGAGCGCCTCGCCGATCACGGTGAGCACCGGTCTCACGTCACGAGCGGCTGACGGCTCCGGGCGAGCGCAGGCTTGCCCGCGACGACGTGATCCGCGACCCGTCCTCCGCGAACACGTGCGTCGTTCCGGCGATCTGCAGGCCGACCGAGTCGTCGGGCGAGCCGTCGAAGGGCGGCGACATCTTCGCGATCAGCGGCACGCTGTCGCCGCCGTGGTCGACGGCTACGTGGATGAACATCTCCGAGCCGAGGTCCTCGACCGTGCGGATCCGTGCGCGGAGCGGGCCGTCGCCGACCCGAAGCGCCTCCGGCCGGAAGCCGACCGTCATCGCCCCGACACCGTTTCCGAGCGAGGACGGGCCGGCGCCTTCGAGCTCCAGCTCCGCATCGCCGATCCGAAGCGGCCGTTCGCTCCCGACCTCGACGAGGTTCATCGCCGGCGAGCCGATGAAGCCAGCCACGAAGACGTTGTCGGGCTGGTGGTACAGAGTGCTGGGCGCGTCGCACTGCTGGAGGACGCCGTCCCTCAGAACCGCGACACGGTGCCCCATCGTCATCGCCTCCACCTGGTCGTGCGTCACGTACACGGTGGTCACGCCGAGGCGGTGCTGGAGCTCGACGACCTCGGCGCGCGTCTGCAC
>DASUYU010000220.1:0-15483 GCA_036377235.1 Thermoleophilaceae bacterium | reverse complement strand
TCGGGCTCGTTCTGGAAGCCGTCCCGCGGGCCGACCTCGCGGATCCGAACGTGTTCGGGCACGTTCAGATTCTGGCAAGGCCGCCGCTCACGCCGAGCGACTGACCCGTCACGTACGAGGCGTCGTCGGACGCGAGGAAGGCGATCGCGGCGGCCACCTCGTCCGGGTGGCCGAGCCTGCGCAGGTTGGTCGACCCGATCATCGTGTCGACGAGCTTCTTGCCGATGTCGCCGAGCTGCTCGGGCGCCGCCATCAGGAGCGGCGTCTCGATCGGGCCCGGCGCGACGGCGTTCGAGGTGATCCCGTAACGGCCGTTCTCGATGGCGATCGCCTTGGTGAAGCCGAGCACCCCGCCCTTGGCCGCCGAGTAGACCGCCGAGCCGCTCGAGCCCACGCGGCCCGCCTCGGACGACACGTTCACGATCCGCCCCCGGCGGCGCTCCTGCATGCCCGGCAGCACGGCGTGCGTGCACGCGATCACGCCGATCAGGTTCACCTCGAGCACGCGCCGCCAGAGCGCCTCGTCGGTAGCCGTGAACCAGTTCCACTCGTCGTACCCGGCGTTGTTCACGAGGATGTCGATCGGCCCGAGCTCGGCCTCGGCTCCCTCGAGCGCCGACCGCACCGAGTCGGTTGAGCGCACGTCCAGCTCGAACGCGCCGCCGTCGATCTCGCCGGCCACCTCGCGCGCGCCGTCGAGGTTCACGTCGGTCACGGCCACGCGCGCGCCCTCGGCGGCTAGCCGCCGGCAGGTGGCCGCCCCGATCCCCGAGGCTCCGCCGGTCACAAGCGCTGTCCGTTCTGCGAGTCGCATCGGGCCGCCGGGCACACTACCCGCAATGGATTCCGTGGTGCTCCTGTCGGGCGGGACCGGCGGGGCGAAGCTCGCGCGTGGGCTCGCCGAGGTCTGCGACCACCTCACCGTCGTGGCCAACACCGGCGACGACGTGGACGTCTACGGCGTTCACGTCTCCCCCGATCCCGACCTCGTCACGTACTGGCTGGCCGACGAGATCGACGAGCGCGGCTGGGGCCTCCGCGGCGACACCTGGCAGGTCATGGACGCCCTGGCTGCCGCCGGCCGGCCGCACTGGTTCCGGCTGGGCGACCGCGACCTTGCCATGTGCCTGATCCGCACCGAGCTGCTGCGCGGCGGCACCTCACTGACCGAGGCGCACGCCGCGGTGGTGGAGGCGCTCGGCGTCGCTGCGCGGGTGCTGCCGATGTCGGACCAGCCGGTGGCTACGTGGGTGACGAGCGGCGGCCGCGAGCTCCCCTTCCAGGAGTTCATGATCGTCGAGCGCGCCGAGGGGGCGATCGAAGGCGTGGAGCTCAGAGGGCTCGAGCGAGCGAGGCCCTCGGACGCCGTGCTCCAGGCGATCGCTGAAGCGGACGCGATCGTGATCGGCCCGTCGAACCCGGTGATCTCGATCGGCCCCATCCTCGCTCTGCCCGGGATGCGCGAGGCGCTGCGAGGAGCGCCCGCGCCGGTCGTGGCCGTGAGCCCGTTCGTCGGCGGGCGGTCGGTCAAGGGCCCCACGGACGCCTTCTGCGACGGCGCCGGCATCGAGCGCAGCGCGGCCGGCATCGCGCGCGCGTACGAGGAGGTGATCGACGGGATCGTCGCCGACGAGCCCGCCGGCGGTCCCGCGGAGCTCGTGACCGAGACAGTGATGGACACCCAGGAGGCGCGCGGCCGGCTCGCGCGCGAGGTGCTCGACTTCGCGGCGTCGGTGCACGGCACCCGGTAGGCTCGGACCGACCCGCCCGGAACGCCCGTGAAGACGCTCGCGATTCTTCCAGTAAAGAACTTTGGTGCCGCAAAGCAGCGGCTAGCCGAGTCACTCGGCGCGGGGTCTCGGCAGGCCCTGGCACAGGCCATGTTCTCGGACGTCCTCGGGGCGCTCCGGCGCACCGACGAGCTCGACGAGATCGCCGTGATCACGTCCGACCGCGCCGCCGAGTCCGCCGCGCGCGGCCACGGGGTCCTCGTGCTCGCGGACACGGTTCAGGCGGGGCAGTCGCAGGCCACGCAGATCGGCATCCGGCATGCGCTCGCGCACGGCTTCGACCGCGTCGCGCTCGTGCCGGGCGATACGCCGCTGCTGCGGCCCGCCGACCTCGCCGGCCTGCTGTCACGGAGCGGCCCGGGCGTGTCGATCGTGCCTGACCGCCACGGCACCGGCACGAACGCGCTCGTACTCAGCCCGCCCGACGCGATCGAGCCCAGCTTCGGCCCCGACAGCCGCACCCGCCACGTCGCGCTCGCCGAGGAGGCGGGCGTGCCGGTGAGGATCGACGAGGTGACCGCGCTCGCGCTCGACGTGGATACGCCCGACGATCTCGCGACGCTCTCGGCCGAGCTCGAGAAGCGCCGCGGCCAAGCGCAGTCCACCCGCGGCGCCCTCCGTCAGCTCGACCGCGCCGGCGCGACCCCCGTCCGAGCCTCCGCCTGAGCTCCTTCAGCGTCACCGCGCTCGCGCCGCTCCCGGCGATCCGGCCGGGCGACGACCTCGCCGGGCTGATCGCCGCGGCCGCGCCAGCCGATCTCGCAGCCGGCGACGTCCTGGTGGTGGCACACAAGGTGGTGTCGAAGGCCGAGGGGCGGCTGCGCCGCCTGGAGGAGATCGAGCCGGGCGAGCGCGCACTCCGGTTGGCCGAGGAGCACGGCAAGGACGCCCGGCTCGTTCAGGCGGTTCTCGACGAGGCGGAGGAGGTGCTGCGCGCCGCCGGAGGCACGCTCGTCTGCGTCACGCGTCACGGGTTCGTGTGTGCCAACGCCGGCGTCGATCAGTCGAACGCCTCGGACGAGCCCGGCGAGCTGGTGCTGCTCCCGGAGGACCCGGACGGCTCCGCGCGGCGGCTGCGCGCGGGCATCGAGGCCGCACTCGGCGTGCGCCCGGCCGTGGTGATCGCGGACTCCTTCGGCCGCGCCTGGCGGCTCGGGCAGACCGACGTGGCGATCGGAGCGGCCGGAATCGTGCCGCTCGACCAGTGGATCGGGCGCCCCGACGGCTTCGGCCGCGACCTGCGCGTGACCTCGATCGCGGTGGCCGACGCGGTCGCGGCGGCGGCCGACCTCGCGCGCGCCAAGGACTCGCTCGAGCCCGCCGTGCTCGTCCGAGGACTCGACCGTTTCGTGACGGCGGAGGACGGCCCGGGCGCCGCCGCCCTGCGGCGCCCGCCCGCCGACGACCTGTTCCGGTAGTGCGCACGCCGCGGGCGGTGCCGCCGCGCAGCGAGCTTTCATCCGCCAATGGGGGCGCGGGTTCTTCCCCCAGAAGATCTGCGTGCCGATCACATAGCTGGCGAGGTACCCGCGCCGACGGCCGCGATGTGCATGAACGGCAGCACCATCAAGGTGACCCACTCGCGCGGGGCGGCCGGCGGCTCCCTCAGAGCGGGTTGACCAGCCACAGCTTGCTCAGGAAGAAGAACCAGATCGTCATGAGCACGAGCGCGACCGATATGGAGACGGTCATCGCCACCTCGATCAGCTGGCGAGGCGCGCGGGCGCGCCGTGACTGATTACGCTCGTCGCTCAGGCTGACGAGCCACGCGGAGCGGCCGCGTACGTCGCCCTCGTCAGGCCCGCGCCACCGCAGGTAGAGCGAGTTCACCCGGTAGAGCACCCATCCGAAGCCGACCATCGCGGTCGGGACGGCGATGAGGACGATGAGCAGAAACTCCTCGGACCTGGTGGTGATCTTGCCCGCGAGCCAGAACCCGCCGAACGGGATGCCGATCCACAGCACGGCGCTCCCCACGACGATCGCCGTGGCGAGCGCGCCCGTGACGAGGGCCGCGATCAAGTCGTGACGTTCTAGCTGTGACATCACAGTACCGGCACACTACCACGCTGTGCTGGTACACTGCGCCGCCAGGCGATGGATGAACACCTCGACGCCCGCGTGAACCGCACGAGCGGCGTGCCGCTCGGCACCCAGCTCGTCGAGCAGATCCGTGACGCGATCGCCGAGGGCACCCTGACCGACGGCGACCGGCTGCCGAGCGTGAGGGAGCTCGCACGCACGGCGGGCGTGAACGTGAACACAGTCCGGGCCGTCTACGCCCGGCTCGAGGTCGAGGGCATCGCGCGCCGCGAGCATGGTCGCGGCACCTTCGTCGCCGACCCGAGGGGCGGCCGCGCTGGGCGCGAGCTCTCGCGTCAGGAGCTCCGCGACCAGATCACCGCGCTCGAGGCCACGCTCGCCCGGCTCCCCCCTCCGCCGGTTCTAGCCGAGCCGCAGCCCCGCCCCGCCACCGCGGCGTTGCTCTCTACGGAGGAGCTGCTCGACGTGCGCAACCGCCTGCTCGAGCGGCTCGAGCAGCTCGACACCGAGCGCACCGTGCTACTCGAGAGTCTCGAGCAGCTGGGCGTGGAGGCCGCGCCGTCGCGGCGCGCCACGCCGAGCCTGGCGGGCGCGCGGATCCGCTGGGTCGGCGCCTAGCCGACCGGCTCGGCCCCGCCCACGCCGCGCTTGCCGGGCGCGATGGCGAGGTTGAAGTAGGCGAACCCGGCCACGAGCGCGCCGACCACCGGCGCGAGCACGTACACGAGCAGGAAGTTGTCGGCTCCGCCGAACTCGCCGGACACGATCGCCGGGCCGAAGGCGCGAGCCGGGTTGAAGCCGGCGCCGGTGAGGGGCGCGAGCACCATCACGGCCATGCCGAGCGCGGCGCCGATGGCGAGCGCGGCCCACTCCTTCGTCGCGCGCGGGTTGACGGCGACGCCGAAGATCACCCACACGAGGAAGAAGGTGCCGATCGCCTCTACCGCCATTCCGGGGAGGATCGCTCCGTCGATCCGCGAGGACACCGCGACCGCGCCGTAGTTCACGCCCTTGCCTTCGTCGAGCAGCAGTGCCTTGGTGAGCAGCGCTCCGGCCACACCGCCGGCCAGCTGGGCGATCACATAGATCGCCGAGTCGATCAGGTTGATCTGGCGCAGCGCCGCCATCGCGGCGGTCACGGCGGGGTTGAAGTGGGCGCCGGAGATCACCGCCAGCGTCTGGATCAGCCCGAAGAGCAGGAACACGTGCACGAGCCCCACCACCGAGAAGTCGATGAAGGGATTCGGGTTCTGCTGGGTCGGCGTCGAGACGTACAGCGACACGACGGCCGTGACGAAGAAGACAAGCAGCAGCGTGCCGATGAACTCGGCGATATAGGCGGCGGGCCCACGGTCCTGCACTTCGGTCACCTCCGTGACATTCATCTGTTCGCCCCTAGTCTTCGCCGCCGTGCGCAGATTCCTTCCCGTTGCGCTGCTGCTCGTATGCCTCGCCGGCTGCGGTGGCGGCGACTCCGGCGACACCACCGAGCCGGGCACGATCGCGCTCGACTTCCAGCCGAACGCGGTGCACGCCGGGATCTACGCCACCGACCTGAAGATCCGAGCGCCCGCCGCGAGCACGGACTCGCTGAAGCTGCTCGCGGCGAACCGGGCCGACATGTCGGTGGTGGACATCCACGATCTCGGCCTCGCGCGCGAGGCGGGCAGCGACGTGGTCGGGGTCGGCGCGCTCGTGCAGCGGCCGCTCGCGGCCGTGATCGCGCGCGCCGGAGACATCCGGCGGCCGCGCGACCTGGAGGGAAAGCGAGTGGGCGTCACGGGGCTGCCCTCGGACGAGGCCGTGCTGCACGCCGTGATGGAGAACGACGGCGGGGACTACGACAAGGTGAAGAAGGTCACCATCGGCTTCTCCGCCGTTCCGAGCCTGATCACCGGGAAGGTCGACGCGGTGGTCGCCTTCTGGAACGCCGAGGGGGTGGCGCTGCGCCAGCGCGGCGTTAAGACGGTCGAGTTCCGCGTGGACCAGTACGGCGCGCCGCGCTACCCCGAGCTCGTCCTCGTCGTGAAGCGGAGCACGCTCCAGAAGCGCGGCGAGCTCGTCGACTCGATGCTCGAGGCGATCGAGCGCGGCACCTTCAGGGCGCTCCAGAACCGCGACGCGACCGTCAAGAGGCTGGTCGACGCCTCGGGCGCCGACGAGCCGCTGGTGCGCGCGCAGCTCGCGGCGGTGAGCCGCGCCCTGCTGCCGCCGGTCAGCCTCGACCGCCGGGTGCTCGACGACTGGGCCGCCTTCGAGAAGCAGTTCGGGATCCTGAGAGAGGAGCCCGACGTCGAGCGCACCTTCCGGCTGCGCTAGCGTCGCCTGCATGAACATCTCAGGTGTTGACTTCATCACCGTGCCCACGCAGGACTTCGACAAGGCCGACGAGTTCTACGGCGACGTGCTCGGCCTCGAGCGGTCCAAGCAGTGGGGCAGCATGCCCGCGCGCGAGTACGAGACGGGCTCGCTGACGATCGCCGTCATGCAGTCGGACGCGTTCGGGATCGAGTTCCAGCCGCACTCGCATCCGATCGCGCTGCACGTGGACGACGTCGAGGCCGCGCGCGGCGAGCTCGAGACGAAGGGGATCCAGTTCGGGGGCGACACCATGGACAGCGGCGTCTGCCACATGGCCCACTTCCGTGATCCCGACGGGAACGTGCTGATGTTCCACCACCGGTACGCGCCCAAGGACGCAAAGCCGACGCTCTAGAGGAGCGACTCCACCAGCGCGGCCGCCTCGCGCGCCATGCGCGAGCGCGGCACCACGCGGTCGATCCCGGCGGCCTCGGCGCGCCGGCGCACGTCCTGCTCCACGTGCGAGTAGAAGGCCAGCCGCGGCATCCGCGCGCCGGCGGACTGCTCGATGCGCGCGTCGGGGTCGTCGGTGAGGTCGATGACGAGCACGTCGGCCTCATCCCCCGGTGCGACGGGCTCGTGGCCGGCGGCCCGCAGCGCGCCCTGAAGCTTGGAGCCGAACAGAAGGTCGGGACACAGCAGCGCGACCCGCGCCACGCCGCCGGCCCTACTGCGCGCGGCGCCGGGCGAACTCCTGGCGCACGGATTCGGGCCGGCCCCACATCTGGACCACCTCGACGCGGCCGGACCTCACCTCGCGCAGTGCGAGCTCGCCTACGATGCCCTCGGCGTCGAGCAGCGCGAGCGTGCCGTGCACGGTCTGCGACGCGGCGGCGTGCCCGAACCTGTGGGCCGAGCGGATCCGCCAGTGCCAGTCGTGCTCCGAGTACGGCATGGCGTTGATCTGGACGAGCAGGGTCGCGGCGTCCGTGTAGCGCTGCTCGTCCGCGATCCGAAGATCCATCTCCATATGGGTCCAGTCAGGCGGAAGCGAGTCGAGCGTGGCCTGGAATTCGTCGGCGAGCGCCATGCGGGAGGAAGGTTACGCGCAAGCACCGGGCGGTGCCCGGGGCGCAGCGATGCCTTACGCCGGGTCCACCCGCATCGCGCGCGCCAGCTGGTCGCCGAGCGCCTGCTCGCGCCCGTTCGCCCTCACGGTCAGCGGGCCGCCGAACGGCTCGCGGCCGGCCAGCTCGAGCTCGTCGCCCGGCGCGATGCCGAGCTCTGACAGGTAGCGCAGCATGTCGGGGTTCGAGTCGGACACCCGCGAGAACACCCCGCGCTCGCCCGGCCGCAGATCCGCCAGCGCGCGCGTGGGCGACTCGTCGATCTCGCCGTCGCGTGTCGGGATCGGGTCGCCGTGAGGGTCGTGCGTCGGGTTGCCGAGCTTCGCGGCGATCAGCTCCGACAGCTCCGGCGAGATCGCGTGCTCGAGCTTCTCGGCCTCCTCGTGCACGCGGTCCCACGGCATGCCGAGCGCCTCGGCGAGGTAGAGCTCGAGCAGCCGATGGTGACGCAGCACCTCGAGCGCCACGCGCTCGCCCGCGCGCGTGAGCTGCACGCCGTGGTACGGCTCGCGCGAGGCGAGCCCGAGCGACTCCAGCCGCTTGACCATCGCTGAGGCCGACGCCGGCGACACGCCGAGCCGCTCGGCGAGCGCGGAGGTCGAGACCGGGCCGTCGCCGCGCTGCGCGATCGACCAGATCGCCTTCGTGTAGTCCTGGACCGCGTTCGAGATCTCGACCGTGTCGGTCCGCGCGGTGGCCATCAGATCGACACCAGGAGGCCGGTGACGTACATGACGACGAGCCCGGTGAGCAGCCCTGAGATCGCGAGCGGGTGCAGCACCCTGCCGGCACCGTCGCGGACCTGTGGGGCGATCTGGACGATCACCTGCGCGATTGCGCCGGCCCCGACGCCGAACATGAGCGCGGCGATGCCGGGCTGGTAGGCCGACGCGCCGATCCACGCGCCGAGCACCGCGGGCGCGCCGGCGATCAGCCCGAGCAGCGCCAGGCGGCCGAGCCGCGCGGTTCGCTCACGCGCGACGGGCGCGACGATCGCGAGCCCCTCGGTCGTGTTGTGGAGCGCGAAGCCCACGACCAGCGTGGCCCCCAGCGCGAGCGACCCGACCGCGTAGGCCGATCCGATCGCCAGCCCCTCCCCCAGGTTGTGGAGCCCTATTCCCACGGCCACCAGGGTCGCTGCCCTGAAGCCCAGGCCGGATTTGTCACCGCTCGGCCGGCGGGCTCTGAGCCACGAATCGACCCACGCGAGCGCGAGGAACGCCGCCGCGGCGCCCAGCCACACGAGCGCGGCCCCTCCGAACACCTGCGCGCTCGTGTTCGCGATGTCGGTGCCCTCGAGCAGCGCCTCGATGCCGAGGAAGGCGAGCAGCCCGATCGTGAACGCGAGCAGGAACTTCACCCAGCGCGTGTCGACGCCGCGGAGCCACGGGAGCCACAGCATCCCGATCGCCACCGGGATGATCCCCACGTACAGCCCGATCAGGGCCATCAGTCCGTAGAAGCCCAGGTCGGCGCCGGGCGTCTCGGTCGCCGCGGTGATCGTGTGGTCGATGGTCACCCCGGTGTCGGTGAGCAGCCGGACCTCGTAGTCCTGGCCCTCGATCCACGGGTAGTGCACGTCGATCTCCGACCCGCCCAGACGGCCCACGTCGTCGTTCGTCTGCGTGAACTGGGCGAACCCGTCGTTCACGATCACCTGCCGCACGCGCACGCGATCCGGACCGTCGTTCCGCACGTGCAGCTGGATCTCGCCCGGCTTCAGCACGGTCCGCTCGACCGTGAGGCTCTCCTGCGGGACGCCGATCCGGTTGAGGCCCGGCGCGTCGAGCAGCACGAACAGCCCGATCGCGACGGCGAGCACCGCGAGCGGCGCCACACCCGCCAGCCACGGCGGCCGTCTCGACCGGCGCGCGGCGGTGGCCTCCATCAGTCGGTCACCTCGAAGAAGCCCATCCAGCCGAGTTCCGCGAATTCGCTCACGTGCGCGTGGAACATGTACTTCCCGGTGTACGGGAAGCGCAGCTCGAGGATGCCGCGCTCCCCCTGTCCCTGGATCACGGTGTCCGTGAAGTCGCGCGGCTCGAGGCGCGTGCCGGTCGGGTAGTAGTCGAAGAAGTTGGCGTGGATGTGGAACGAGTTCAGGAGGTCGAACTCGAGCGCGTTCACCAGGTAGATGCGCACGAGCTGGTCGCGCCTCACGACGACCGGCCGGTGCAGGTAATCGAACGCGACCGTGTTGACCGCATACACCTCGTTCTGGCGGTCGAAGTTCGTGTCGAACCCGTTCATCACCATCACGAGCTCGTCGGCCTCGGCGCGCCCGCGCTTGGGGTCGATGATGAACGCGCCGTAGAGGCCCTTGGCGATGTGCTCGGCCAGCGGCATCGAGTGGCAGTGGTAGAGGTGGAGGCCGAAGGGGGTCGCGTGGAACTCGTAGGTGGTGGACTCCCCCGGCGCGATGTCGCCGGCGCCGATGCCCGGAATGCCGTCCATCCGGGAGGTGTGGATGCCGTGGAAGTGGATCGTGTGCGGGTGCTGCGCGCCGTTCACGAACCTGATCCGGAGCCGCTCGCCCTCGCGAGCGCGGAGCGTGGGCCCGGGCACGCGGCCGTTGTAGGCCCACGCGTCGTACTTCACGCCCGGGGCGACCTCGATCGTCTTCTCCTCCGCGACCAGCTCCCACTCGCGCACGCCGTTCACGACCGTGCCCTCGTCGAAGTCGCGCAGGATGGCCTGCGGGTCGAAGCCGTTCGTCCTCGGATCGACCATCCCGACCGCCCCCGCGTGCAGCGGGTGCTTCATGACCGCGCCGCCGGCATGGACGTCGTGCCCGCCCCCGTGCCCGTCCTGGGCGAACGCGGTGCCGACGGCGTGGTGAAGCCCCTGATGCGGCACCACCTCGTGCAGCCCCAGCGCCGCGCTGACCCCGGCCGCACCCCCCAGCAGCCTCCGCCGCGAAAGTTTGCCTTGCCCAAATTTCATGTTTAGTCGCGTCTAAAAGTACACTAGCCTCGTGATCGCCACAAGCGACTACGAGCTCGTCACCGAGTCCGCCGGGCTGGTGGACCGCTCCGACCGGGCGAAGTTCTTCGTGCGCGGCGGCGAGGCGGCGGACTTCCTCCAGGGGCAGGTCTCGAACGACGTCGAGGCGCTGGCGCCCGGGCAGGGCCAGTACGCCACCGTCCTCTCCCACAAGGGCAAGCTCCGCACGGACCTCCGGATCCTGCGCGGCGAGGACTGGTTCTGGCTCGACACGGAGTCGATCGGGCACGCGGTGCTCGAGCACATGCTCCGCACCTACTCGCTCGGGCGCGACGTCCAGTACGAGGACGTGACCGAGACCCGCGCCCTCCTGTCGCTCGTGGGCCCCGCCGCGCGCGAGCGGCTCGACGCCGCGCCGCCCGCCGAGGAGAACTCGTTCGTAACGGGCGACCTGGGCATCTACGTGGCCACGCTGCTGGGCGTGGACGTGATCTGCGAGCCGGGCACGACGCTCGACGTGGAGACCGTCTCCGAGGAGGTGGCCGAGTGCGTGCGCATCGAGGCCGGGCGCCCGCGCCTCGGGTACGACATGGACGCGGACACGATGCCGCAGGAGGCCGGCATCAACGAGCGCGCCGTGAGCTTCACGAAGGGCTGCTACGTGGGCCAGGAGACCGTCGCGCGGCTCCACTACAGGGGCAAGCCGAACCGCCACCTGCGCGGGATCAGGTTGTCCGAGCCCGGCGAGCGCGGCACCGAGATCACGCTCGGCGAGAAGGTGGTCGGACGGCTGGGTTCCACGTGCGTCTCCCCCAGGCTCGGGCCAATCGCCCTCGCGCTGGTGCGGCGTGAGGCGGCACCCGGTGCGACCGTTGAGGTCGGCGGCGCGGCGGCCGAGGTCGTGCCACTACCGTTCGAGCATCGCTGAGCCACGCCGACCCGCGAGCCGTCACGGGCTCTCGCCCGACAGCCCGCTGCTCGGGCACGGCCCGCAGGGCACCGAGGGCTACGACCATCAGACCGGCGTGCTCGACCTGCCGGCACCGCCGCGGGAGGTGGAGCCGGTCGACCTGCGCGACCTGCGCGAGCTCGTGCCGTCCGCCGAGCCCGGGCGCGAGATCGACGACTGGGGCCGCTCGCAGCGCATCTTCGACCTCGTCGAGCCGCTGCTCGACTTCTACTACCGCTACTGGTTCCGCGTGGAGGTCGAGGGAGTCGAGAACGTGCCGGCTGACGGCGGCGCGCTGATCGTCTCGAACCACTCCGGCGCGCTCCCGCCGGACGCGCCGATGATCATGCAGGCGCTCCGCCACGAGCACCCGCAGCCGCGCCCGCTGTACATGCTCGGCGAGAACTGGTTCAAGGGCTATCCGGGCGTGGGCCTGCTCGCCAACAAGATCGGGCTGGTGGGAGCGCATCCCGCGAACGCGCAGCGGCTGCTGCGCGACGAGGGGAAGCTCGTGCTCGTCTTTCCCGAGGGCCAGAAGGGCAGCCGGAAGCTGTTCTGGCAGCGCTACCGCCTGCGCCGGTTCGGGCGCGGCGGCTTCGTCCGCACCGCGATGCGCGCCGGCGTGCCGATCGTCCCGACCGCGGTGATCGGCGCCGAGGAGGCCATGCCGATCTTCGCCCACGTGCCGCTGCTCGAGCGGCTCACCGGGCTCATCTACTTCCCGATCAACCACGCCTTCCCGCACTTCGGCCTGGCGGCCGCGGCCATGTACCTGCCGGCGAAGTTCCGGATCCGCTTCCTCGAGCCGATCGACCTGTCGCGGTACTCGCCCGACGACGCCGACGACATCGCCCTCGTCGGCCGCCTCACCGAGCGGATCCGGGTGCGCATCCAGGAGGAGCTGGACGACCTCCTACTGGCGCGTAAATCGGTCTGGTTCGGTTAACGTCCCCAGCGTGGGGACGAGGTTGCGAGCAGGCGCCGGGATGGCGCTCGCCGTCGTGCTCCTGGCGGGGTGCGGAGGCGAGGACTTCAAGAACGAGGCGCGCGCGCCGATCCGGCTGGAGCTGAGCGGGGTAATCCAGGACGACGAGGTCACGGTCTCGCCGGCGAAGCTCGGCGCGGGGCCGGTCGCGATCACGATCTCGAACCAGACCGACTCGCCCCACTCGATCACGCTCGAGGGCGCCTCCACCGTGGACCGCGCCGGCCCCGTCGCGCCCGGTGACACGACGACGATCCAGAAGACGCTCGAGCCGGGCAGCTACGAGGTGAAGGCGGGCTCGGCGAAGGCGGTGACGAAGGAGATCCGCCCGGCGGTCCTCCAGATCGGGAAGAGCCGCAAGAACTCGAACAACGACGTGCTCTTGCCCTAGAGCTCGAGCTGGTCGTCCGGATCGGCGGCGGGGGGCGCCTCACCGGCCGGACGGACGAGTGAGTCGATCTCCTGGAGCAGCCCGCGCACCCGCGTGGACATCTCCTCGACCAGCTTGTACGCGGTGTCGATGTTGCGCTTCGACCCGGTGAGCTGATTCTTGATCTTTCGCTCATCGCTGAGTGCGGCGAGCGCGCGTTCACCCGCAGCGCGCACCGCGTCGGAATCGATGCCATCGGAGTCCGAGCGGCTCATGAGGACCCGCGCTCGCGCGATTCGATAGGCGTACTCGAGCGGGAGCGGACCGGCATCGGCGTCGAGCGCCACCACCATCTTGTCGCCGTTGTACTCCCGAAGGGGCTCCAGCTTCGCGGGAAGCTCCTCGTCGGTGGCTACCACGAGCACCGCGAAATCCGCGCTGCGCTCCGCGATGGCTCGGTCGAGCTCCTCGAGGGCCTTCGGCTTTGAGAGTCGGCTGTCCTTGGCCTCGAAGACGATTCGTCCGCGCGCCGGTCCGTTGCACGCATCGATCGACACGACCACATCGCCCACCTTGCCGGTGGCCTCGGTGAGGTCGCCGACCGCCTCGGAGACGTCGCCCTGCGAGAGCGCGATTGCATCGAGGGCGGCGGCGACCGCTTCCTCGAAGGTCCTCCCCTTCGCGGTCCCGCGCTCGCGCTCGGCCTCGACCTCCTCGAGCTTCTCCTTCTCGAGCCGCAGCGCCTGGAGCTGCTTCTCGAGCTCGCCCATCTGATGGAGCAGCCGCTGCTGGGTCTCGTGCTGCCGCTCCTCGGCGGCCTTCAGGACGCGGATCGTGCCGGCCTTGAAGTCCGCGAGCGGGTTGTTGCCGTCCGCGGACGAGAACTGCTTCAGCAGGTCCTCGCGCGACTTTCCGAGCACCTCGGCGACAGCCTCGCGCACGCGATTCTGCACAGAGGTGGCGCTGCCGTCACCGAACCGGCGCTCGAGCTCCTTCGCGAGCCGGCCGTCCTCCTCGCCGAAGACCGCGGCGAACTGGGTCTCGAAGAACTGCGCGATCGTGCGGGCCTGCTCGGTGAACTCGTTCTGGACGTCGCGCGAGGCCTTCTCGAACTCCGCCTTCACGAACTCGGCGTTCGCGCCGGCCTGCTCGCGGTCGAGCACGCGGGCGCCGATCTCGACCGCGTCGAGCACGATCCGGACCGGGTCGTCGCCGTGCTCCTCGCGCTCGCGGACCAGGCGGACGGCGCATTCGTCGTCCACCACCAGGCCGTCGATCGCGACCCGGTCGCCCATCACGCGCACGTGCGCCTGCCTCAGTGGAGTTGCAGCTTCCATGTGGACTGACGAGCGTACGCCGAGGTGCCGACGGAACGGGCCTCAGGTTGCGTAGACGCTTGGCGTATGGCCCGGCTGGTGCGGAACGATCGCGCGCGCGAACCCCTCCGCGGGGCGGCCCTCGATCATGGGCCGGATGTCGTCCATCGTCAGCAGGAGGCTCACGCTGGTGGCGATCTGGAAGTCGGCGGCGTTCCGCTCCTCGCCGCCGATCACCCCGCGCTCGATCAGCTCGTCCACTCGGTCGATCAGGCCGGGCAGCGCGTCCAGGTCGCGCCGGACGTTCTCGTCTGTCGCGTTGTTCACCCGCCGGGCCACCGCCGCGACGGGTGGGGCCATGCGCGCCGCCAGGCCCACGGGGATCCCGGTCTTCGCCCCCTCGAGATAGGTGGCGAGCTCGGACCGGTCGTGCTTCAGCGCGTTCCAGACGATGCGCCGCGGCACCGGCTGTAGCACCTGGTCCCCCCACGCCTCGGCCTCCTCGACGGCGCGCCGGCGCTCGGTGTCCTCCGGGAACAGCGGCGGCGACGGGACCAGCGAGTCCAGGGCACGGGAGATCGTTCTGGTGCCCTGGAGCCGCGTGCCGTCGAGTTTCATGGCCGGCACCGTCACCCCCGGGAACCGCATCGCCCTGAGGGCGCCCCGGTGCAGCCCCGGCATCAGGTCGAAGCGCCGGTAGTCGATGCCCTTGTGGCGCAGCATCAGCTCGGCGGTGAGCGTCGGATGGGAGGAAGCCAGGCCGAACAGTCGCGCGCGCATGGGTGCGCGGATCTTTATCGAATTTTTCATGCTTGTCTGCAATACTTGTTTGCGTGCAAGCATCTTCGACAGAACGGATCTCACGCGCCGCCGGCCTCGACGCGGTGTCCAGGGACCTGGGCCTGATCATCAGGCACCTGCTCTGGTCCACCAACCGCGAGTTCTTCGGGTCGCTGCAGGCGGAGGGCATCTCGTTCTCCCAGCTCAAGTGCCTCGGCCTGCTCGCCGAGGCGGACGGCGAGCTCTCCCTGGGCGCTCTGTCGGATGAGATCGGCCTCTCCCTCCCCGCCATCAGCCGCGCCATCGACGGCCTGGTGCAGCGCGGCGAGGTCAAGCGCACCGAGGACCCGCGGGACCGCCGCTCCAAGCTGCTGCGCGCGACCGCGCGCGGCCAGAGCACCTACGAGCGGCTCGCGTCCGTGCGCGCGGCCGGAGTCCGCCGCTTCGTCGAGGACCTCGAGCCACGGGAGCGCGAGGCGCTCGGCTCGGCCCTCCACCCAATCATCGAAAGGCTTTCCCTGTGACAGACCGCATTCGCCTGAACGAGGGCAACCGCCGCTGGTGGACGCTCGCGGCGATGTGCTTCGCCCTCTTCATGATCATGCTCGACAACACGGTCGTGAACGTCGCGCTCCCGTCGATCCAGAAGGATCTCGGCGCGTCGCTCTCCTCGCTCGAGTGGACCGTCAACGCCTACACGCTGACCTTCGCGGTCCTGCTCGTGACCGGCGGCCGGCTCGGCGACATCCTCGGCCGCCGGCGCATGTTCCTCTTCGGCGTTGTGGTGTTCGCGGTCTCGAGCGCTGCCATCGGCCTTGCGCCCGACCAGGGCTGGCTGATCGCCGGCCGCGCAGTTCAGGGCATCGGAGCGGCGTTCAT
>DASUYU010000219.1:0-4514 GCA_036377235.1 Thermoleophilaceae bacterium | reverse complement strand
AGGTCGATCGCGATCGTCGAGCTGGTCTGCTCGACCGGCAGCCGGCCGCCGTCCGGGATGCGCTCATCCGACGTGCCCGGCTGGCAGTCCACGAAGTACTCGCCGATGAGCGACTGCGGCCTGATGTCGCAGTGCGCGTCCCTGCGCAGGTCCGCGAGCCCCGGCTCGGTGACCTCGGCCTTCACGGCCGCTAGCGGGCGGCCGCCGACGGTCACGACCTTGAAGGTGGTCGTCTTCCCGGCCCGCACCCCGGCGACCTTGAAGTCGCCGCCCTCGGTGAGCCCGAACGCGTTGTCGAACAGCAGCGTGTAGGTCGTGCTGCCGCCGTCGTCGTCCGACTTCGCCCCGAGCGCCAGCACGGCCGCACCCAGGAGGAGCACGAGCGCCAGCGCGGCGACGACGCGGCGGATCACGGGCCCACGGACCGCTGGTTGGGGTCACAGTCGAGCGCCGAGGCCGCATCGCCCGTGAACACGTTGCTGCCGTCGGAGGCGGGCTCCTCGTTCGCGCCCGGGCAGCGGCGGTACTGCTTCGTCTTCGGCCCTGCGCCGTAGAGGATCTCGGAGAGGTTGATCCAGGCGCGCGAGAAGCCGCCGAGCGCGTCGTAGCCGCCCGTCGTGGAGAAGTCGTCCATCCAGCCCACGAAGTCCGGCGTGTACGGGCGGCCGAACGCGATCGTGGGCGCCGCCGCCTTGAGAGCGTCGGTGGTCTCCGGGAAGGCGCCGCGCCGGTCCGCGCCGTTGATGCGCTGCGTGTCCATCGCGGTGTGCGCGAGCGGCGGGAAGCTCTTGATCAGCTCGATCAGGTCGTTGTTCTTCCCCCGCGCCGAGATCGTGCGCGAGAGGTCGCGGATCGTGGGCGCGCCGTCGCGTGCGAAGGCGCGCGCCTGCTCGAGGAACGGGCCGAGCCGGCGCACGGCCGGCTTCGAGGCGTCCACGAACGGATCGACGTCGTTCAGCGCCGCACGCAGGTTCACGAAGGTCGTGTTCGCACGCCGCATGAACGGTGGGAGCCGCTCCACGGACTCCGCCAGCGCGGACTGCTGGCTGCCGAGCGCACCGAACGTGCCGTTCAGGTTGCGCACAACGCCGGTGAGGTCGTCGCGACGGGACGCGAGCGCGTTCACGAGCGTGCCGGAGTCCACGAGGAAGCGCTCGAGCAGCGCGTCGTCGCGCGTCAGCTCCTTGAACAGGCGGGCGCCCGTGCTCAGCGCCGGGTTGAGGTAGTGGATCCCGCGGCGCAGCTCCTGGCCCCTGCCGTGCAGCATCGCGGCGGAGCCCTTGAAGAAGTCCTGGAGCCCCTTCCGGGTGCGCGGGTCGAACATGTCGAAGATCTGGTCGAGCTCGACCGCGGTGGCTGTCTCGTCCGGGCCGATCGTGCCGCCGTCCGGGATCTCCTCACCGTTCGCGGGGCCCAGCTTGAGGTCGATGTACCGGTTGGCGATGCCGGACAGCGACGCCTGCTTGATCATCACCTGGGTGCCGCGCCGGAGCGGCTTGTAGTCGCCGTCCTTGATGCTGAACTCGACCTTGGCGTGCCCGTCCTGGGTCACGTCGATGCTCTTGACGCTGCCGATCGCGACGCCGCCGGCCTTGACCTCGTTGCCCTTGACGATCTGGCCGGCGTTGATGAACTCGGCCGTGACCGTGTATCCGCCGTCGCCTCGGAACAACAGGATCGCGACCGCGACTACGGCAAGGAGGACCAGAGCGAGTGCGAACACCCGCCTCGCAGAACCCGGACTGTCCTCCGTGCGCAGCCCGGCCCCAACTGCGCTCATTGACTGCACTTACCCCATTTCATGGGGCATTCACACGCGCGGGCGTGCCGAATTTAGGAAAGGAGTGGCAGGAGCGCCTGGAGCTTGACCTCGGATTCGGCCAGCTCGGCGGCCGGATCCGAGTCGCGCACGATGCCGCAGCCGGCGTACAGGTGCGCCACGCGGCCGCGCAGAAGGGCGCACCGGAGCGCCACGCAGAACTCGCCGTCCTCGGCCAGGTCGGTCCATCCCACGGCTCCGGCGTACCAGCCGCGGTCGAGCCCCTCGAGCGCCGGAATCAGCGGCAGAGCGGCCTCGCGCGGCTCCCCGCCCACCGCCGGCGTGGGCAGCAGGAGCCCCGCCAGCTCCACGGCGGGGACGGGATCGGCCAGCTGGGCGCGGATCGGCGTGGCGAGATGCTGGACGTTGTGCACCTTGACGAGCACGGGATCGTCGGCCGCCGCAACCCAGAGGCTCACCGGTGCGAGCGTGCGCTCGATCCGGCGGGCCACGATCGACTGCTCCTCGCGGTCCTTGGCGCTGTTCAGGAGCTGCTCGCCCAAGTGGTCGTCCACCGACGGGTCCGCGCTGCGGCGTGTGGTGCCGGCGAGGGCGACGGTCTGGGCGCGCTGGCCGTCGCGGCGCACGAGCAGCTCGGGGCTGGCCCCCACGAAGGCCGCCTCCGGCGTGCCGACGCACCAGCAGTAGCAGGCGGGGAACACCTCGCGGAGCGCCCCGAACACGGCGCCCGGGTCGTGGTCCCGGGCGGCGTGCGCCCGCACCTCGCGGGCGAGCACGACCTTCTGGAGCTCGCCGGCCCTGATCCGCTCGACAGCGCGCGCCACGGCCTGCTCGTAGTGGGAAGGCGGAGCGGCGCCGGCGACGCGGGTGCGTTCCACGGGATCCGGGTCCAGGAGCGGCATGGCGGCCTCCCGAAGCTCCCCGACGCGATCGAGGAGCCGCTCCTCGATCGCGTCTGCGTCGTCGTCCGGATGAACGACCGCGGTGAGCGTCATCCGAGCCTCACCGCGCTGCCTCACGAGTGACACCTCCGGCAGGACGAGGCACGCGGGCGGCAGCCCTGCCCACTCCGGCGACGACCCGCCGTCGTCCGCGAAGGCGAAGCCGCCCACGAACACGGGCCCGGCGGCGGGCGGCCGCGAGGGATCCTCGGCGGGATCGTCGGCGAAGGCGCTACGTCCGAGCTCCCGCGCGGCGCTTGCGACCTCGCTGAACCGCCTGCCGCCGCTCGCCTCGAGCACTGCCGCCTGGCCGAGTCCCGCGAGCACGAACCCGTCCCGATCGGGCTGCTCCAGGCAGGAATACCGGTCCTCGCGCCGCCTCGCGGCCAGAACGGCGGCACTGAGGTCGAGCTCGGGCGCGATCGGCACCGTGACCGCCGCCACGGTCGCGTTTCCGCTGCGTCGCGCGGCGCTCAGCGCCTCGGAAATCCGCTCCCCGAGCCGAGCAGCGGGGACGGTGTCGTACTTTTGCATGACATGCATGCCAAAAGACGACACGGTTCGCCTAGGTGACGCTGCGGCCGCGGCTCACCGCGACCTCGCCGGTCCTGATCAGCTCGATCAGGCCGAACGGGCGGACCATGTTCTCGAAGGCCTCGATCTTGTCGTCGGTGCCCGTGATCTCGACGGTCACGCTGCGCTTCGAGACGTCCACGGTCTTTCCGCGGAAGATCTCGGTGAACTGCATCACCTGGGCGCGGGCGTCGCCGTCCTGGCATGAGATCTTGAACAGCGCCAGCTCGCGCGCCACGGTGTCGGACGGCTCGAGGTCGCGGATCTTGATCACGTGGACGAGCTTGTGGAGCTGCTTCGTGACCTGGTCGATCGGGTGCGCGGCCCCGTCCACTGTCAGCGTGATGCGCGAGATCGAGGTGTCGTCGGTCGCGCCCACGGCCAGCGAGTCGATGTTGAAGCCGCGCCGCGCGAACAGGCCGGCGATCCGGGCCAGCACGCCCGGCTTGTTCTCCACCAGGATCGACAGGATGTGCTTGCGGCCCGTGCGGATGCCGCCGCTGGCCTCGAGGTCCTCGAGCCGCAGGACCTCCTTGGTGCCGGGCTCGCCCATCGCCTACCCCACCATGTCCCGCGCTGCCTGGCCGGCGGGGATCATCGGATAGCAGTTCTCCTCGGCGGTCACGCGCACGTCCACGAGCACGGGCCCGTCCGCGGCGAGCGCCTCCTTGAAGCCGCTCACCAGCTCGTTCTTGTCCTCGATCCGCATGCCGCGCGCTCCGAACGCCTCGGCGAGCTTCACCCAGTCGGGGCTCGAGCCCATCTTCACGGACGAGTAGCGGCGGTCCCAGAACAGCTCCTGCCACTGGCGCACCATGCCGAGGTAGCCGTTGTTCATCAGGAACACCTTCACCGGGATCTGCTCGTCGACGCAGGTGGCGAGCTCCTGGATGTTCATGATCAGCGAGCCGTCGCCGGCGAGGCAGACCACGTCGTCGTCCGGGCGGGCCACCTTGGCGCCCATGGCCGACGGCAGGCCGAAGCCCATCGTGCCGAGGCCGCCGGAGTTGATCCACTGGCGCGGGCGCGTGAAGCCGTACCACTGCGCCGCCCACATCTGGTGCTGGCCCACGTCCGAGGTCACGATCGCGTTGCCGTTCGTGGCCTCGAACATCGCCTGGACCATGTACTGCGGCTTGATCTCGCCGTCCGAGGTGTCCTCGTAGCCCAGCGGGTGCTTCTCCTGCCAGCCCGCGATGCGCTGCCACCAGCCCTCGAGG
>DASUYU010000218.1:0-21004 GCA_036377235.1 Thermoleophilaceae bacterium | reverse complement strand
GCCCGCTGTCGGCCCCGGACCCAGGTGCATGCTGGGACGGGGCGTGCGGCGCCGAGGCCCCCGACTGGCTGCCGGACGGCTCGCGCCTGTACTTCGACTCGAGCTGGACGCCGTTTATCCACATCTGGTCGATGAAGCCGGACGGCACGGACGCACGGCAGGAGACGTTCAGCGCGGGCTTCGACGGCTTCCAGTCGGTCTCGCCCGACGGCAGCAAGCTCGTCTGGGACTACTCCGAGGATGCGGATCCCGGCCTCAGCGGGATATACGTGGGGCCGAGCACGGGCGGCGGGACACCCGCGCAGCTGACGGTCTATCCGAAGCGGGGCTACGACACGAACCCCGACTTCTCGCCGGACGGCACCAGGGTCGTGTTCCAGCGCGTCCAGTTCAGGGTCTGCGAGCCGAGGGCCTGCGGCCTCCGCGGCGAGACCGGTTTCACGTCCTCCATCTGGGTCGTGGGCACGGACGGGAGCGGGCTCCACAAGATCGTGGACGGCGGCCAGGTCTGGGGCGACCCGCACTACAGCCCCGACGGGACGCGCATCCTGATCCAGGCCTACGACGACGGCAAGGGACGCTCACGAGGCACGAGGTCGAACGAGTACACCGTGCGTCCGGACGGCAAGGACATGAGACAGATCACCTCTGGCAAGAGCGAGGTCTCGTTCTCGGGCGACTGGTCGCCGGACGGCTCGAAGATCGCGTTCGTCCACTACCAGTTCGGCGACGACCATCTCGAGATCCGGACCATGGATGCCGACGGGACGAACCCGGCGACGGTGGCCGAGTGCGACCCGGAGCTGTTCTGCGACTTCCCGAGCTGGGGAGCGTATGACGGCCCACTTCCGGCCGCGACCGCGGCCCGGGCGAGGACTCGCGTCAGTGGATCGGCGTCGGGGTCCGGCCGGCGCGCCCACCGCCGCGCCGCGAGGCGCCTGCGGCGCGAGGTGCGCGCGCGGCTGAGCACTGGAGCAGAGGGCTAGCCCCGGCTCCAGTCTGGCTGCTTGCCGGCGCGGACGATGAGACGCGGAGTGACGCCGCAGTCGCCGCTGGACGGATTCAGCTGCGCGGTCCAGATGCCGCTTCCATTGCTCCAGGCCAGGCTCGTGCCGTCCGGCGACCAGGACGGGCCGGAGAACGGTCCGGGGCCCGGCGGGACGAAGCTGCAGAACGGTGTCGGGATCTCGGACAGCGAGCTGACCGTGTCGACCTCGAACAGCGCGCCGCTCCAGTCGCCCTTCACGTTGGTGCCTCGAACGAAGGCGATCCTGTCGCCCGCCCGGGTGAGCTCGCCGTCGTCGATCGGCTGCCTTCCGAACGGGTCGGGCTCGCCGCTGTGCTCGTCGGAGAACCAGCCATCGGTCGATCCACCGAAGGTGTCCACGAAGACCTCGGGGGAGTACGAGTTGTAGGGCGCGAAGACGAGCAGACGGCTGTTGCCCACCCACGACGGGCTCTGGTAGTAGTCGCCCGGCTGGTGCACCTCGCGGAGCCGCCTGCCCGTCTTCGCGCTGCGGTACTCGACGCTGACCGCCAGGATGGTCATGCCCTTGATCCCGTTGCTCGAGGTTCCCTGGAGCAGCGTCTTCTGAAGCGCGACCCGCTTTCCGTTCGGCGAGACCTCGGACGCCTCGGCCAGCTCATGCAGCGAGCCCGGGCCGGACAGGCCCGCGCTCACCTTCCGCGGCCTCCCGACACGGCGCCCGCGCGGGGTGAAGCGGTGGATGTCGGTGGCCCGCAGCGCGACGATCGTGCCGTTGTCGGCCTGCGTCGGGTGGAGATAGGGGAGGCGGCGGGTGCCGTCGCGCGTGACGCGGTGCGCGTGTGACCCGTCAGGCCGGGCCACCCAGACGTTGCCGCGCTTCACGTACACCACACTCTCGGCGGAGGCCGCACCCGGGGCGGCAACGGTGACGGCGAGCACGATGGCGGAAGCGATGGGCTACGTCAGCCGCTGACGCCCGCTCGCCGCGCGAGCAGGTCGTAGTACAGGAGCGTCGAGTACAGCGCCACGAAGGGAGTGGTCACGGAGGTCGTGATGGCCGAGCCGACCAGCGCCCACACCGCGCGGTCCGTGCTCTTCGCGATCTCCGTGAACGGCGCCAGCAGGATGAATCCCGGGACGGCGATCGCGAGGTTCGCGAGCAGCACGAGCCCGAACACGCGCCACCAGAAACCGGTCACGACGAGGCCGGAGCGCGACAGCGCCCGCTGGCCGCGCACGCCCTCGATCACCACGGTCTGGGGCACGAAGTACCAGCGCACCGCGAGGTACACGCCGGGCACGATCAGCGCCACGAGGCCCAGCGCGATCCCGGCGGCAGCGAGCACGACCGCGGCGAACAGCGGCGTGAACGCCTCGAACCCCGCCACGAGCACCTGCCCCGCCGACGGACGCTCGCCCTCGGCGATCTGATGCAGCGCGTAGATGCAGATCGCGGCGATGATCGGCGTGACCACGAGGAACTCCACGATCGTCGGAATGACCGTCTCCACGACCGACGGCGAGCTGTCGTACCCACTGGTGAGCATCTCGAGCCCGATGCCCTCGACGATCAGCTCGGCGGGCACCACCACAGCGGCGCTCAGCAGGATGAAGAGGAGCGCGTGCCGGCCGAACACCGCGAACGTGTCCCGGAACAACGCTCCCACGTCACGCTGCTGCCGGAGCTGGAGCTGACTCACGCAGCCGCGCCGGCCAGCTCGCGATAGGCCTCAGCGACGCGCGCGACGGCCTCCTCGATCTGGTCCGGCGGCACGGCTGAGAAGGCGATCCGCAGCGAGCTCTCGCCGCCCTCGATCAGGAAGTCGGTGCCCTTCACGAAGACGACGCCGCGCTCCTCGGCGGCGGCGGCCAGCGCGGCCACGTCGCTCCCCTCGGGCAGATCGACCCACAGGAAGTAGCCGCCCTGCGGCTTGACGAACGTCGCGTCGGGGATGTGGCGCTCGAGCGCCTCGGCGGTCGCGTCACGCCGCTCGCGAAGCGCGCCCTTGACCGTCTCGATGGACCGCTCGATCGCGCCCGAGTCGCAGAACTCGGCGACGATCGACTGGGCCACCATGTTGGGCGAGATGTAGGTGTTCGTGCCGATCTTCCGGAGGCCGGCGATCAGCTCCGACGGCCCGACCAGGTAGCCCACGCGGATCCCGGGGCAGACCGTCTTCGAGAACGAGGATGCGTAGACAACGGTGTCGGCCTCGTCCATCGACAGCATCGTGGGCAGCGACTCGCCCTCGAACCGGAGCTCGACGTACGGGTCGTCCTCGAACACCGTGAACCCGTACTCGGTCGCCAGGGCGAGCAGCTTGCGGCGCTTCTCGAGCGACAGCGTGCAGCCGGCCGGGTTCTGGAAGTTGGGGATGATGTGGGCGAGCTTCGGCCGCGCGCCCTCCTGCAGGGAGATCTCGAGCGCGCCCACGTCGATCCCGTCGTCCTCCAGCGGGATCGCGAGGATCTCGGCGCCGAGCTGGCGGAGCGCCAGCAGCGTCCGGTCGTATGTCGGCGCCTCGACCACGACCAGGTCGCCCGGCTGGACCAGCTTCTGGAACAGGAACGCGTCGGCCTGCATGGAGCCGTTGGTGGCGATCACCCGATCCGGATGCACGGCGTGCTTCTTCGCGATCCACTCGACCAGGCGCGGATAGCCGGCGGAGGTGCCGTACGCGAACGTGCCGGCCGGATCGCGCTCGAAGGCGGCCTGCGCGCAGGCCTTCAGGTCGTCGACGGCGATGATGTCGAGCGAGGGAGCGCCGCGCGCGAGTGAGATGTTGGTGAACTCGGCCACCCGTTACACCCGGGTGCCCAGTATCTCCACGGCTATCTCGGAAACTTGGGTGGGGTTGCGTCCCACTCGCACGCCCTTCGCCTCAAGGGCCTCAGCCTTGGCCGCAGCAGTTCCCTTCGAACCCGACACGATGGCTCCAGCATGACCCATCGTCTTGCCCGGCGGCGCGGTGAAGCCCGCGATGTAGGCCAGCACCGGCTTCGACACGTGCTCGGCGATGTAGTCGGCGGCCTCCTCCTCGGCGCTCCCGCCGATCTCGCCGCACATCACGATCAGCTCGGTCTCCGTGTCGGCCTCGAACAGCTCGAGCATGTCGATGAAGCTCGAGCCGGGCACCGGGTCTCCGCCGATGCCCACGATCGACGAGTTGCCGAAGCCGCGCTGGGCCAGCTCGTTGCCGATCTGGTAGGTGAGCGTGCCGGAGCGCGACACGAGCCCGACGTTGCCCTCCTTGAAGAACTGGGCGGGGATGATCCCCACGTTCGCCTTGCCGGGCGACAGGATGCCGGGGCAGTTCGGCCCGACCAGCCGCGATGAGCCCCGCTTCAGATGGTTGTAGACACGGAGCTCGTCATGGGCCGGGATTCCCTCGGTGATCGTGATGATCAGCGGAATTCCCGCGTCCTCGGCTTCCAGGATCGAATCGGCCGCGAAGCGCGGCGGGACGAACACCATCGCGCAGTTGGCGCCCGCCTTCTCGACCGCGTCGTGGAAGGTGTTGAAGACGGGGATGCCGTCCACGTCCTGACCACCCTTGCCGGGCGTCACACCCGCGACGACGTTGGTCCCGTAGTCGCGGTTTCGAAGGCTGTGGAAGGTGCCCTCGCGGCCCGTTATGCCTGAGACAACGAGGCGCGTATCCCTGTCGACCAGGATGGCCATCAGCGAGCCAGCTCCACGACCTTCTTGGCGGCGCCGAGCATGGTCGCCTCGGTGTGCACGTTCGGGAGGTTCGCCTCGGCGAGCAGCGCGCGCCCCTCCTGGTCGTTCGTGCCGTCGAGCCGCACCACGAACGGCACCTCCGGCTTGACCTGCTCGAACGCCTCGATCAGGCCGCGCGCGACCTCGTCGCAGCGCGTGATCCCGCCGAAGATGTTGAACAGCACGGCCTTCACCTTCTCGTCCGAGAGGATCACCTCGACCGCGCTCGTGATCGCCTCGGCCTTGGAGCCGCCGCCGGCGTCCAGGAAGTTCGCGGGGGTCCCGCCGGCCTGCGCCACCACGTCGAGCGTGGACATCACGAGCCCGGCGCCGTTGCCGAGGATCCCCACGTTGCCGTCGAGCTTCACGTAGGTCAGGCCGCGCTCCTTCGCCATGCGCTCCTGCGGGTCCTCGGCGGACAGGTCGCGCATCTCGGCCACGTCGGGGTGGCGGAACAGCGCGTTGTCGTCCACGGTGACCTTGGCGTCGAGCGCCACCACCTCGCGGCTCTTGGTGATGAGCAGCGGGTTCACCTCGACGAGCGTGGCGTCCTCGCGCACGAACACGTCGTAGAGCTTCGCCAGCATCGCGCCAACCGGCCGGATCACGTCCTCCGCGATGCCGGACTCGAAGGCGAGCCGGCGCCCCTGGAAGTCCTGGATCCCGAGCAGCGGGTCCACGTGGACCATCCGCATGGCCTCCGGGTCGGTCTCGGCGACCTCCTCGACGTCCATGCCGCCCATCCGGCTCAGCATCGCCATCGGCTTCTTGGCGGCGCGGTCGAACACGATCGCGGCGTAGTACTCCTCGTCGATCTCGGACGCCTTCTCCACGTACAGCTCGTGCACGGTGAAGCCGCGGATGTCCATGCCGAGGATCGCCGTCGCGTTCTCCTCGGCCTCGCCGCGGTCCTTCGCCAGCTTGATGCCGCCCGCCTTGCCGCGGCCGCCGATCTGGACCTGCGCCTTGATCACCACCGGGTAGCCGAGCTCCTCGGCGGCCTCCACGGCCTCCGGAACGGAGGTCGCGGGACGCCCGTCAGGCACGGGCACGCCGTGCTTCTGGAACAGCTGCTTTCCCTGGTATTCGAGGAGGTCCATCGAAGGTAGGTACTATCCAGCGCCGCGCGGGGCGCCTTCTTCAGCGGGGCAGGACCCTACCGAACACCCTCCTCATGGCTCTACCGAAAGACCTCAAATTCGTCACGTTCGATTGCTACGGCACCCTGATCGATTGGGAGACAGGGGTGTACGAGGCATTCCAGAAGGAGGCGGACCGGGACGGCTTCACGATCGACCGCGACGCCCTGATCCCCCGTTTCATCGACATCCAGCGCGACATCCAGCGCGGCTCGTACGAGCTGTACGCCGAGGTGCTGCGCCGGACCGCGGTGCGCGTGGCGAGCGAGCTGGGCTGGGAGCTGGAGCCGTCGCGCTCCAACTTCCTGCCGAACAGCGTGCCGGCCTGGGGCCCGTTCCGGGAGACGAACGCGCAGCTCGAGCGCTTCGCGAAGAAGTACGAGCTGGGGATCCTGGCGAACATCGACGACAAGCTGCTGGGCGCCACCCGGCGCCACTTCCGGGTGGACTTCGACCTTGTGGTCACCGCCCAGCAGGTGCGGAGCTACAAGCCCGATCCGGCCCACTTCAAGGAGTGCGCGCGCCGGATCGAGGGGCTGAAGAAGAACTGGGTGCACATCGCCTCGGGCTATCCCACCGACGTGGAGCCCTGCCTGAAGTCGAAGATCCCGGTGATCTGGGTGAACCGGCACGGCGAGGACCTCGACGGACGCAAGAAGCCGGACGCCGAGGTGAAGACCTTCCGCGACGCCGGCAAGCTGTTGAAGGCCGCTTGAGAGCGGTCTCGGCTCACCGCGACGTACTCGTAATCACCAGCCGGATGTGGCAGACCAACGCGGTTGCCATGCGCGCCGGCGGTGAGGGGATGCTGATCGACTCGCCGTACTTCCCGGACGAGCTCGAGGCGCTCCCGGGGCTGCTGGCGGGCGCGGGCTTCGAGCCCGACGCGCTCGTGGCCACCCACGCCGACTACGACCACCTGCTCGGCCGGCTCGCGTTTCCGGAGCTCGCGCTCGGGATGGGCGAGCCGAGTGTGACGAGGCTGCACCAGGAGCCCGGCGCGGCGCAGCGGGAGCTGCGCGACAAGGACGCCGAGCTGTACGTGGAGCGCGACCGGCCGCTGGCGCTCGGCCACGTGCAGGCGCTGCCGGTGCCGGGGAGCATCGAGCTTGGACCCGAGGAGCTCGAGCTTCACCCAGCCGACGGCCACACCCCGGACGGCATGGCCGTGATGGCGCGCTGGTGCGGGGTGCTCTGCGTGGGCGACTACCTGTCGAACGTGGAGATCCCGATGGTGGAGGCGGGCCTCGGCGACTACCGCGCCACGCTCGCCCGGCTGGCGCCGCTGGTGGAGGCGGCCGAGACGGTCGTCCCGGGCCACGGCTCGCCCCACGGCCGGGATGCCGCGCTCCGCATCCTCGACGAGGACGTGGACTACCTCGACTCACTCGAGCGGGGCGAGGAGCGCCCGAAGCTGCCCGACGGCCGCGACACGAACGAGCAGCACAAGATCCACGCCGAGAACCTGAAGCGTTTGGGCTCCGGCTAGGCCGGCGCGTTTGCCCCGGCCGGGCCCGGGCACGGCCCCAGGTGATGCGCCGGACGCTCATCGCCGCGACCTGCTTCGTGCTCCTCGGCGCGGCGAGCGCCCAGGCGGCTCCTTCCCTCTCCACATCGAACCGGCTCGACGACCGGCGGTACGTGGAGTCCGGCTCGCGGGGCTACGTGGTCGGCAGCGAGGCCGGCCGCTTCCCGGCGTCCGGCTGGCACATCCGCGGCGAGATGGGCGGCGTCTGGACGCCGCCGCTCAAGCTGCTCGACGGTATCTGGTTCGGGATCGACGGACAGTGGATCGGGCCGGCGACGCGGTTCACCTCAGGCTCCGGCTTCGCTCGCATGGATCTGCCGGGCCCCAGGGGGCTCTCCGTCCAGCGCACCGACTTCGTGCCGGACGGCCGCCGCGCGGCGCTCTTCGGCCTGACCTTCCGCTCCACCTCGGGCCGGCAGCGCCCGGTCGTGAGCGTTGACGCGCACTCGGAGCTGATGAGCGCCTACCCGTGGGGCTGGACGACGCCGAACGCCACGACGTTCAACCAGGCGGACACCGCCACGGCCTCCGGCGGCCGGCTCGTCTTCTCCGAGGAGCGCGGCTGGACGGCGCTCGTAGGAGCCCGCGAGCAGCCGATCGACGTCGCCACCGGCTCCGGCTTCCGCGGGCCGCAGGAGCCGCCCGTCGTCTGCCCGACGGACGGAGCGGCACCCGCGCGCTGTGACGACAGCGCGGCGGGCAAGGGCGCCGGCGGCCGGCTGCGCTACCAGCTCGACATCCCGTCGGGAGGCACGGCGACTCTGTGGATCGCGGTCGCGGGCTCGGAGGCCGGTCGGGCCGCGGCGACGTCCGAGCTGAATGCGGCGCTCGCGGATCCGGAGGGCGCGCTCCAGGCGAAGATGGCCAGCCGCGATCAGGTCGCGAGCCGCACGAGGGTCGACCTGCCGGGCGACCGCCTCCTCGAGCAGGGCATCGAGTGGAGCAAGCAGAACCTGGCGGACTCGGTGCAGGCGGCGGACGACCTGAAGGTCCGCTTCACCGACGAGGGCAAGCAGTACCCGCAGCCCGCCGGCACCGTCCCGCACGTGCGCTTCTTCGGGGCGGGTTTCCCCGACTACCCGTGGCTGTTCGCGACCGACGGGGAGTTCACGTCCTTCGCGGCGGTGGCGGCGGGCCAGTTCGAGACCGTGGCGGACCACCTCCGGGCGCTCCGCGACGTGAGCGTCATCGTCAACCCGACCTCCGGCAAGGTGGTGCACGAGGTCGTCACGGACGGCAGCGTCTACTACGGCGCCGACTCGTCCGCCGGGAACACCGACGAGACCGCCAAGTTCCCGAGCGCGCTCGCGCTGGCGTGGCGCTGGAGCGGCGACAGCGGCCTGCGCGACCAGCTGTATCCGTTCGCGGTGCGCGGCATGCACTGGGTCGTGGACCAGATGGACGCCGACCACGACGGCTGGCCGGAGGGGCTCGGCAACGTGGAGCGCACCGGCATGGGCGAGGAGAAGCTCGACGTGACCACCGCGACGATCCGCGGGCTGTACGACCTGGCCGACCTGGCCGACTCGAAGGGCGACGCGGCGACGCGCGACTGGGCCTCCTCCCACGCTCGCTCCATGGAGTCCGCCTTCGAGGCGGCCTGGTGGATGCCGCAGGTGCCGCAGCACGCCGACTCGCTCGACGACCCTGGTGACGTGAAGAAGCAGCAGCGCCACTGGATCGGCGTGACGCCGATGGAGGTGGAGCTCTTCAAGGACGGCCGCGTGAGCCCCGGTCTGACCGTGTTCGGCCACGGGAACGCGGCGCTCGCGCTGCGGGAGACCAGCTGCTACTCCGGCGAATTCGGCCTGTACCACACCGGAATCCCGGGCTGCGACGGCGGGCCGGGCGGCACCGGGGAGCAGTCGATCTTTTCGCTGAACACGGCCGTAATGGCGGTCGGCGAGGGGAACTACGGGCGCCTCGGCACCGGCCAGCAGCAGCGCTACACCGCCGCGAACCGGCGCCTGCAGCTACCTGATCCCGACGAGCAGCCCGGCGCGATGCCGGAGATCGCTCCGTCCCCCGACTTCGGCCGCAATATCGACCGTCCGTTCTACGACCGCGCAATGGTGCTGCAGGCGTGGGGCACGTACGGCACGCTCTGGCCGGTGGTCCATCAGCAGCTCGGCGTGAGGCCGGACATGGGGCGCGGCCGGCTGGAGGTCGTGCCCCAGGTGCCGGACGGGCAGTCGAGCATCGCCGGCTCGAACATCCGGCTCGCGAACGGCGCGGTCGACGTGTCGGCGTCGCGGTCCGGGAGCACCTACACCACGCGTGTGACCGTCGGCGCCGCGCTGTCGAGGTTCACCATCGGCCACACGCTGCCTCGCGGCGCGGGCGTCGCCGGCGCGACCCTCGACGGCCAACAGGTGTCATTCACCAAGGTCCCGACGAACCGCGGCCTCGAGGTGCTCGTGGGCGCCCCCACGTCGGGCACCCACGAGCTGGTCGTCACGAGTCGCTGAGCGCGGACTCGAGGATCTCGGCGTGCTCTGCCTCCGGCGGGTACCCATAGGCGTACACGAGCAGGTCCTGGTCGCCGTGGTTCACCGTCTGGAGCGGCGTGCCGGGTGCCACGTGGATGAGCCCGCCCACCGGCACGTCGCGGCGCTCGGGCGGGTCGCCGAGGTACATGGAGAGCGTCCCGCGGATCACGACGAAGGTCTCCTCCTGCGCGGGGTGGCGGTGCCGCCGGCCGCGCGCGCCGGGCTCATATCGCCAGAGGTTCCCGCGCACGTGGGAGAAGCCGGCGACGTCGCTCAGCTCGGCGACATGGCGGGCGGGCTCGCCGGCCTCGTGTGGCCGCGTGATCCAGTCGAGCTCGTCCGGCGCGATCGCGATGAAGGGCATGTGGTGACCTAGCGGCGTGAGCCGCCGGGGATGCGGTCGGCCAGCCGGCCCAGAGGTTCGAGCGACTCGTGGAGCTGGCCGAGCGAGGCCTGCAGCCCCTCCATCAGGCCGACCAGCTCCGCGATCCCGCGGTTCAGGCCCTCGATCGTCTCCGGCAGCTCCGCCAGATGCTGCTGGACCTCCACCAGGACCGGCATGGCCTCCTCGATGGTCGCCATGCGCTCGTCCATCCGTGGCAGGACGCTCGTCATCTCCGCGACCTGCTCGAGCTGAGCGCGCACGTCGGGCAGCTCGGCCGTGTTGTCGGCCATCCTGCGCGTGTCGTCGCCGACCTTCCGCAGGGCCTCGAGCAGCTCGGGCAGGGTCCGCAGCGACGCTGCCAGCTCCCCTGGCGCAGAGACGATTCCGAGCGGGTTCACCACCGGGCCGCAAGCTACAAGGCCCGGTGGCGTTCCCGCGCAGGTTCAGCGCTGGTTGACGACGGCCTCGTTCACCTGCGTCAGCCGGAACGAGTTGCCGGACGGGTCGCGGAAGCCGCAGTCGACGCCGTACGGGCGCTCCTCCGGGTCGTCGGTGAACTCCACTCCGCGGCCCTTCAGCTCGTCGTAGTCGCCCTGGACGTCGTCGGTGGTCAGGAAGACGGTGCCGGCGAAGCCCTTGGACATGAGGTTGCGCACCTCGTTCCCGGTCTGCTCATCCATCACGGGCGCGCCGGGGATGGCCATCAGCACGATGCCGAAGTCCTCCTGCCCGGGCGGACCGACGGTGAGCCAGCGAAAGTCGCCCATCTCGGGCAGCGTCACGTCGGAGCGAACCTCCATGCCGAGCTTGTCGGTGTAGAAGGCGAGCGCCTCGTCCTGGTCGTGGACCCATACCTGTGCGTTTGCGATTCTCATCATGGGCAGCACGCTACGCCTCGGTCCGAGCGCTGTCTTCTCCATTTGTGCTGTTGTGCCGTGGGCGGCCGAAGAAGCGCGCGATGCACCCGGGCACCATGGCGCTGGCCGCCGCCGGCGGGTACGCGGCGCGGTAGGCGGTGGGGGTCACTCCGTACGTCTGCTTGAAGCTGGTGGTGAAGGAGCCGACGCTCTGGAGGCCGACCGAGAAGCACACGTCGGCCACCGAGCGGTCGGTGTTCCGGAGCAGCGCCGCGGCGCGCTCCATGCGCCGAGTCAGCAGATAGGCGTGCGGGGACTCGCCGAAGGCGGCCCTGAACTCGCGGCTGAAGTGCGCTCGCGACAGGCCGGCGGCGCGCGCGAGGTCGTCCACGTCGAGGCGCTCGAAGTAGCGGGCGTCGGCGAGGTCCTTGGCTCTGAGCAGGTGGCGGGCGGGCGGGACGAAGGTCGTCACTTGATGACGGCGATCGTGTCCCCCGTGGCGACCGAGCCACCCTCGGAGACGCTCAGCTCTTCCACCGTTCCCGCGCTCGGAGCCGTGATCTCGTTCTCCATCTTCATCGCCTCGATCACGCAGATGAGCGCGCCCTCGTCCACCTCTGCGCCCTTCTCCACGGCCACCTTGAGGACCGTGCCCTGGATCGGCGACACGAGCTCACCGGGAGCGCCACCGCCACCGCCGCTCTTCCGCTCCCGGCGCGGTGCCTGCTTGGCCGGTCCCGCGCCGTTCGCGGCGAGCGCCTCGCCGATCACGGTCACGTCGAAGCGCCGGCCCGACACCTCGACCGCGTACTCGCGCGACACCTTCTCGGGCTCGTCCTCGTCCGCACCCTTCTCCGGCGCCGGGAAAGCGAGCTGCTTGAGCCAATCCTTGTCCTCCACGAGGTCGCGGCAGGTCTCGCCGTTCGCCCACTGCTCGGTGGCGAGCAGCGCCGCGTGGAAGGGGATCAGGGTCTTCAGGCCGCCGATCTCGTACTCGCCGAGCGCGCGCAGCATGCGCTTGGTCGAGGCCTCGCGGTCCACGTCCCAGACGATCAGCTTGGCGATCATCGGGTCGTACAGCGGCAGGACCTCGTAGCCCTCCTCCGCGCCCGAGTCCACCCGCACGAAGGGGCCGGCCGGCTCGCGGTACGAGCCCACCCGGCCGGGCGCGGGGGCGAAGTTCTTCGAGGCGTCCTCCGCGTTGATGCGGCACTCGATCGCGTGGCCGCGCACGACCACGTCCTCCTGCGAGTAGCCGAGCGGCTCGCCGGCGGCGATCTTGATCTGCTCGCGCACGATGTCGATGCCCGTGACCATCTCGGTCACGCAGTGCTCGACCTGCACGCGCGTGTTCATCTCGAGGAAGAAGTACTCGCCGTCCTGGAGCAGGCCCTCGATCGTGCCGGCGGACCGGTAGCCCACGGCGCGCGCGGCGTCGGTCCCGATCTTGCCGATCTTCTCGCGCAGCTTCGGATCCACCGCCGGCGCCGGCGACTCCTCGATCAGCTTCTGGTGGCGGCGCTGGACCGAGCAGTCGCGCTCGAACAGGTGGATCACGTTGTCGTGGTCGTCGGCGAGCACCTGGACCTCGACGTGGCGGGGGTCGGGCAGGTAGCGCTCCACGTAGACGGTGGGATCGGAGAAGAACTTCTCGCCCTCGCGCGACGCGCCCTCGAATGCCTTCTCGAGGTCGTCCTCCGACTCGGCGACGCGGAACCCCTTGCCGCCGCCTCCACCCGCGGCCTTGATGGCCACCGGATAGCCGACCGAGTCCGCGATCACCTTGCGGGCGTCGTCAACGGTCTCCACGGGGTCGGTCGTGCCCGGGACGATCGGCACGCCGGCGTCCTGCATGATCTCGCGGGCGCGTGTCTTCGACCCCATGGCGTCGATGGCGCTCGCGGGCGGGCCGATGAACACGATCCCGGCCTCGTCGCAGGCGCGCGCGAAGGCCGCGTTCTCGGCGAGGAAGCCGTAGCCCGGGTGCACCGCCTGAGCGCCGGACTGCTGTGCCACCTCGATCAGCTTCTCCACCACGAGGTAGCTCTCGCCGGCGGGACCCGGACCGATCAGGTAGGCCTCGTCGGCGCGCCGGGCGTGCGGCGCGTCGCGATCCGGCTCGGAGTAGACCGCCACGCTCCCGATGCCCAGCTCCTCGAGCGTCCGCATGACGCGGATGGCGATCTCACCCCGGTTTGCGACGAGAATCTTCTCGAACATTCGCGGGCGGGGAGGTTATCGGCCTCAGCTCCCGCCGGATGCTGCTTGATAATGGTTGAGTGACCTGCGCCCGCCTAGCGGTCGCGCTGGCGGTGTCCGCGGCGATGCTCGCCGGTGCCCACGCCGCGGCCGCCGCGCTCCACGTGCCGGTGCCGCTCGACCGCACGGGGGCCGTGCCGGGCACCGTGACGCTCACTATCCACCGCGACTCGAAGCCGCGCGCCTCCCGCCCGGTGACCCTGCTGCTGCCGGGCGCGGCCGGCGCCTCGGCCAACGACCCGTACGAGTGGGAGGAGCTGATGCCGCGGCAGCAGATCGTGACCTTCGACCCCCGCGGCACGGGCAGGCGGGCGCTCCGCTGCCGGGACCTCGAGGCGGCGGACCCCTCCGACGCGGGCGCCGAGGCTGCCGCGTGCGCGACCCTGCTGGGCGACTCGCGCGGATTCTTCCGCGCGAGCGACACGGTCGAGGACATCGAGGCGATCCGCGCGTGGATTGGTGTGCCGCAGATCACCATCGTCGGACCCGGCTACGGCAGCTACGTGGCGCAGCGCTACGCGCTCCGCTACCCGGAGCACGTGAGGCGGCTGATCCTCACCTCGGTGGTCGACGCCGCCGGCCTGGATCCGCTCTTCGGGGACGCCCCGGCCGCCACCCGGCGAGCGCTCGCGGACATGTGCCGCGGGAAGCTGTGCGACGGCTTCACGCGCGACCCGGCCGCTGACACCGCGCGGCTCGTGGCGAAGCTCGCGAGCGCCCCGCTGCGCGGCCCGCTCGTCGGCCGCTTCGGCCGGACGCGGCAGTCCGAGCTGAGCCGCGAGGACCTGTTCTTCCTGCTCGTGACCGGGGACGGCAACTTCTTCACGCGCCCGGACTACCCGGCGGCGGTCACCTCGGCGCTGAGGGACGACCCGGCGCCGATCCTGCGGCTCGCGCGGCGCGCCCGGAACCCGCTGCGCGGCGTCGCCCCGCACGACTACAGCGTCGCCGCGGAGGCGGCCGCCACGTGCGAGGAGGTTCGCTTCCCCTGGACCTGGCACGCCACGCCGGCGGAGCGCGCCGAGGCGGCGAGGCAGGCGGAGGCGGGCATGGACCCGGCGCTCGCGAGCCCGTTCGATCCGGGGACGCTGGCGGGGAGCGCGCCGATGCGCCTGTGCGCGCGCTGGCCGACCGCGTCCGCCGGGCCGCCGCCCGGCCCCGGCCCGATGCCGGACGTGCCGGCGCTCGTGCTCGCGGACGCGAGTCACATCGCCACGCCGCTCGAAGCGGCCGCGCGCACAGCCGCCCGCTTCCCCCGCGGACAGCTCCTGGCGACGACGCTTGTCCCGCTCGACCGCTGCGCCGAGCTGGCGGTAACGCGCTTCATGCGCGGGCAGCGGGTCCAGGACAGGTGTCCCGCGGCCGGACCGCTCGTCCCACCGGCGCGGCCTGCGCCCACGTCGCTGCGCGACCTCTCGCCCCTGCGCGGCGTGCCGGGCCGCCGCGGCAGGCTCCTGAAGGCCTTCGCCCTGACTTTCGGCGAGCTGATCGATGGCCTCTACGCGGACCTCTTCACGGATCCTGCCGCGTTCGCGTCCGGCCGGAAGTTCCGGGCAGGCGGCCTGCGCGGCGGCAGCATCGTCGTCGGCGAGGAGCTGCTGCGCATGGACCGGTACGAATTCGTGCCCCGGGTGCGCCTGTCCGGTCGCTTCAGCGGCGACGGGGGCCCGATCCCGCTCAGGATCGACGGTCCGGGCAGGCTCGATGGCCGGATCAGGGTGGCCGAGCCGGGTGACGACGACCTGGTGTTCCGCGTGCGGGGCCGGATCGCCGGACGGCGCGTTCACGCCAGGGTCGTCATCCACAGCCGCCTGCTCGATGCGATCGAGCAATCCATCGGCGGGTCGGCGAGCGCCGCGGCGCTACCGTTGCTCCCATAAGGCGGGCGGCCCTACTCATCCCTCTGGTCGCGGCGGGGCTCGTCCTTGCCGCGCCCGCGCACGCCGCCCTGCCGTTCAAGCGCTGCGGCAGCTTCGGGCTCAGCTGCGCCCGGATGAGCGTGCCGCTCGACCGCAGCGGGAGCGTGCCGGGGCGCGTGCGGCTCTTCGTCGAGCGCGTCAGGGCGCGGCAGCGGGGCGGCGCCACCCAGCCGCCGCTGGTCGTGCTCGCCGGCGGGCCCGGCCAGTCCGCGACGGACGCCTTCGGCGGGCAGGGGCTGAGCGTGCTCTACCCCGCTTACTGGAAGCGCGACGTGATCATCTTCGACCAGCGCGGCACGGGGCGCTCGGGGCTCCTGCGCTGCCGCCGCCTGGAGCGGGCGAACCTGTTCGACGCGGGCCCGCCCGCGGGCGAGTGCGCCCGGAAGCTCGGCGCGCGGCGCGCCTTCTACACCACGCGCGACACGGACGACGACATCGACGCGGTCCGCCAGGCGCTCGGCGCCGAGCGGATCGCGCTCTGGGGCACCTCGTACGGGACCAAGGTGGCGCTGTCCTACGCGCGCCGCTATCCCGACCGAGTGGAGCGGCTCGTGCTCGACTCGGTGGCGCCGCTCGACGGCCCGGACCCGTACTACCGCGACAGCACGGCGGCCGTGCCCCGAGTGCTTCGCTCGCTGTGCGGGCGCATGTGCGGGTGGACGGCCGACCCGGTGGCGGACCTCAGCCGGCTGGTGCGGAGGATCGGCGGCCGCGGCGGCGCCCTCCCCGGCACCGTGGTGGATGCGCGCGGCACGCACAGGCGCGCTCGGCTCACGCGCGTGGACCTCTTCTCGATCCTGCTCGCCGGCGACTTCGACCCCACGCTGCGAGCGGCCTTCCCCGGCGCGGTCGAGGCGGCCCTCGGCGGCGACGTCACGCCGATGCTCCGCCTGCGGCGGCGCGCGATCGAGATCGACGCCGAGCCGCCGCCGCCGCGCCAGCTCAGCTCCGCGGTGTACGCCGCCACGTCGTGCGAGGAGATCCCAATGCCGTGGCCGCGCGCCACGCCGCCCGACGCGGCCGAGCGGCACAGGCTCGCGGCCGTTGACGCCGCCACCATTCCCGATTCCGCGTTCGAGCCGTTCGACCGCGCCACGGCCCTGGCGAGCGACACGCTCGAGCTGTGTGAGAGCTGGCCCGCCGCGCCGGTGGGGCCGGATCTCGGCTCCGGTCCGTTCCCGGACGTGCCCGTGCTGCTCGTCGAGGGCGCCGACGACATGCGCACGCCGGTCGAGAACGCGGAGGACGCGGCCCGGTCGTTCCCGCGGGCGCAGCTGGTGGTCGCGCCCGACACCGGCCACTCCGCCATCGGCTCGGATTTCTACGGCTGCGCGCAGCGGGCGTTCGCGCGCTTCATCCAGCGCCGCCAGGTGCCGCGCGGCTGCCGGCACAGGGACCATGCGTTCCCGGCCGAGCCGCCGCCGCCACGGCGGCTCTCGTCGGTGCTTCCGCTACGGGGCACCCCCGGGATCCGGGGACGGGCGCTCGCGGCACTCAAGCTGACGCTCCGCGACGTGGCCTACGACTCGCTCACAGCGCTCGTGTTCGGCCCGGGCGAGACCGACAGGGCACGCGGCGGCGGCCTGCGCGCCGGCCGCTACAGCATCGGATCGAACGGCACGCTCGACCTGCACGGGGTGGCCTACGTGCCGGGCGTGACGGTCACGGGCCGGATCGAGCGGTTCCTCGAGCGCCGCCAGTCCGGCCGCCTGCGGCTCGGGGGCCGGGCGGCCCCGCACGGCGCGATCCGCATCAGGCGCTTCCGCTTCGCGGGGCGCCTCGGCGGCCGGCGCGTGCGCGGCGACCTCACGGCACCGGTGACGGTCGTGGGGTCGAGCGCGGGGCTCGGGGCGCCGCCACTACCTCGCCTCCACGAGCGGGAGCGAAGACTATGGCTCTTCTGACGCGCGCCTCCTGCCGCGGCCGCGCCGCACGGAGGTCGAGCCGCGACACCAGCTCGCGCAGCACCACCTTCATCTCGAACTGAGCGAAGCTCGCGCCGAGGCAGCGCCGCACGCCGCCGCCGAACGGGATCCAGGTGTACGTGCCCGGCGGCTGATCGAGGAAGCGCTCGGGGCGGAAGGCGCGCGGCTCGTCGTACACGTCGGCGCGCCGGTGCAGCAGGTAGATCGACGGCGCCACGTTCACGCCGGCCGGCAGCATGCGGCCACCGATCTCCATCGGCTCGATCAGCCGCCGGAGGACGAGCGCGATCACGGGACGGAGCCGGAGCGTCTCCTTGATCACGGCGTCGAGGTAGGCGTCGTCGCCCGAGTCGATCTCGTCGCGAAGGCGGGCGAGCGCCGAGGGATGGTGCGTCAGCGCCTCGAGCGCCCAGGCCAGGGCGGTCGCGCTGGTCTCGTGCCCGGCCACGAGCAGCGTCATCAGCTCGTCGCGCAGCTCCCGGTCCGACATCGGGCTGCCGTCGTCGTGGCGCGCCTCAAGCAGCATGGACAGCACGTCGCCGCGCTCGGCCAGGTCGTCGGCGCGACGGCGTTCCCGGATCTCCTCGTAGATCAGCTCGTTGGTGGGCTCGAGCCTCCTCCGCACCCAGTCGAGCTCCGCGACGCGCCGCGGGCCGAACGCCGCGAGGATCGCCATCCGGAGCGGCTCGGACGCGAACCCGAGGCTGCTCTTGAGAGCTTCGGCGAGCCGCTCGATGCGAGCCGGCTCCTGAACGCCGAAGACCGTCCGGATGATCACCTCGAGCGTGATCGCCTGCATGACGGGCCACGACGACACGTGCTCTCCTGCCGGCCAGCGCTCGATCTCGCGCGCCGCCACGTCCGCCATCGTCTCCTCGTAGCCGCGCATGCGCTCACCGTGGAACGGCGGGAGCATCAGCTTGCGCTGCGCCATGTGCGCGTCGTCGTCGAGCAGCAGCACGGAGTTGCTGCCGAGCACCGGCAGCAGGACGACGTTCGCCTCGCCCGCGTGCAGCAGCCGCGGGTCCCCGGTGAACACCTGCTTCACGGCGTCCGGGTGGCTGAGGAAGACCCACGTGCCCTCGTGGGTGATCCGCAGCGTGAACATGTCGCCGTAGCGGCGCTGCGCCTCGTCCATGAACCCGGCGGGCCGGGCGATCCAGCGAGCCGTCTGAAGCGCGCGCGGCGTCCGAGGCCCGGGAGGCGGGCTAGGCGAGCTCACGTCCGGCCAGCCGCGCATGCGCGGCCACGTCGCCCGCGAACTCCCCGAAGTCCGCCGCGTACAGCTGCTGCGGTCCGTCGCACAGCGCCTGCTCGGGGTCGTCGGCCACCTCGACGATGATGCCGTCGGCACCCACCGCCGCCGCGGCGCGCGACAGCGGGCCCACCAGGCGGCGGTCGCCCGAGGCGTGAGAAGGGTCCACGATCACCGGCAGGTGCGTGTGCAGCTTCAGCCACGGCACCGCGCCCAGGTCGAGCGTGAATCGCATCGCGTTGTCGAACGTCCGGATCCCGCGCTCGCACAGGATCACGCGCTCGTTGCCCTCCTTGAGGATGTAGTCGGCCGCCTGGAGCAGCTCGTCGAGCGTGGAGGAGAGGCCGCGCTTCAGGAGCACCGGCTTGCCGAGCTTCCCGACCACCTCGAGCAGGCCGTAGTTCTGCATGTTGCGGGCGCCGACCTGGATCACGTCGACGGCCGCCTCGAACTGATCCGCGAGGTTGGACGAGGTCATCTCGCTGACGACCGGCAGGCCGGTCGTCTCGCGCGCTTCCTGAAGGATCTCGAGCCCCTCGGTGCCGAGTCCCTGGAACGCGAAGGGAGACGTGCGCGGCTTGTACGCGCCGCCGCGCAGCATCGAGGCGCCGGCGGCCGCCACGGCGCGCGCCACCGTCAGCGTCTGGTCGCGCGACTCCACCGTGCATGGGCCGGCGATCAGCGAGAAGGTCGTGGGGGAGCCGATGCTGTGGCCGCCGATGTCGAAGACGGTCGGCTCGTGGTGCGACAGCTCGCTCGACGCCAGCTTGTACGGGCGCGAGATCGGGATGACCCGGTCTACGCCGGGCAGGCCCTCGAGGCCCATCTCGCGCACGCCCTCCGGGTCGCCGATGGCGCCGATGGCGGTGGTCAGCTCGCCCGGCATCACCTTGGCGTGCACGCCGCCCGCCTGAAGGCGCTCCACCACCGCCTCGATCTGCGCCGGAGTGGCCTCCGGCGTCATCACGACCATCATGTGCCCACCTCGGCACGCGCCTTCCGCGAGCGGATCATGGTCACGATGAGCAGGCCGATCACCGCCAGCGGGAACGGAATGATCACGCCGATGGGAATGCCGAGGCCGGCCTTGATGAGGAGGGCCAGGCCTGCGCCGATCAGGACGACCGCGAGCGTCAGACGGAGCACGGCCGGGTCGACCCGCACGGACCAGTGGCTGCCGAGCCACACGCCGGGCACGGAGCCGAGCACGATCACGCCGTCGTCGAAGTCGTCGCCCAGCCAGTCCTCCAGCAGCGTCAGCACGTAGACGCCGAAGACGGCGGCCGGCACCGAGCCGATCGCCATCCACGTGGACAGCGTCAGATCGACGGTGCGCTGCTTCCAGTGCTTGTAGCCGCCGACCGTCTTGGTCACGGCCGCATGGGCGAGATCCGTGCCGATGGCCGACGAGTGTCCCCACGCCAATCCGAAGGCTACGAGGGCGAAATCCACCGGGTGAGCCTAGACCTAGAGCTACCTAGAGAACCATCCCTGCACCGACGGTGTCGTTCGTCGACTCGTCGATGAGGATGAAGCTGCCGGTGGCGCGGTTGCGCCGGTACTCGTCCACGAGCAGCGGCGCGGACAGCCGCAGCCGGAGCTTGCCGATCTCGTTCAGCTCGAGCGCGTTCGCCTCCTCGTTGCGGTGCAGCGAGTTCACGTCGATCCGGTAGATCACCTGGTCCACCTTGGCCAGCGCGGTGCGGCTCGTGTGCTTGATCCGGTAGCGGCCGGACGGCGACAGCGGCCGCTCGGACATCCAGCAGACCATCGCGTCGATGTCCTTGGCCTCCTTGGGCCGGTTCTTGGGGCGGCAGATCATGTCGCCGCGCGAGACGTCGATGTCGTCCTCGAGCCGCAGCGTCACCGACAGCGGCGGGTACGCCTCGTCGAGCTCGCCGTCGAAGGTGTCGATGCCCGCGATCCGGGTCGTGCGGCCGGACGGCAGCACGATCACCTCGTCGCCCTTGCGGAACACGCCCGACGCCACCTCGCCGGCATAGCCGCGGTAGTCGTGGAGCTCGTCCGACATCGGGCGGGTGACCCACTGGATCGGGAAGCGCGCATCCTGGAGGTTCCGGTCCGACGCCACGTGCACGTGCTCGAGGTGGTAGAGCAGCGACGGCCCCTGGTACCACGGCATGTTCTCGGAGCGATCGACCACGTTGTCGCCGTGGAGCGCCGAGACCGGGATGAAGGTCACGTCCTGGATGTCGAGCTTTGCGGCCCACCCGGTGAAGTCGGCGGTGATGCGGTCGAAGACCTCCTGGTCCCAGTCCACCAGGTCCATCTTGTTCACGCACACGACCAGGTGCGGGATGCGGAGGAGCGACGCGATGAACGCGTGCCGGTGCGACTGCTCGAGCACGCCCTTGCGGGCGTCCACCAGAACGAGCGCGAGGTCCGCCGTCGAGGCCCCGGTGACCATGTTGCGCGTGTACTGCTCGTGGCCCGGCGTGTCGGCGATGATGAACTTGCGCCGCGGCGTGTGGAAGTAGCGGTACGCCACGTCGATCGTGATGCCCTGCTCGCGCTCGGC
>DASUYU010000217.1:0-9523 GCA_036377235.1 Thermoleophilaceae bacterium | reverse complement strand
GACGAACACGTTCGGGTCGAGCTCGAGCGAGCCGTCCTCGCCGGCGTCCAGCTTGACCAGCCAGCCCTTGATGCCGTCGGGGTAGAACTGCTCGTCCCAGGAGCGGTAGAGCGAGTTGGTCAGGTAGACGCGCCGCCCGTCACGGCTCACCTCGACCATCTGCGGGCCGCCGTTCAGAGGCCCGGATGCGGGGTGCGACGCACGGTCGACGATGCCCCCGATGCGGACGGAGCCCGTCTCGCGCGGGTTGCGAGGGTCGGTCACGTCGTAGCGCTTCAGCTCGCCGGTGCCCCAGCAGGAGACGTACAGCGAGCGGTCGTCCACCGACAGCGAAATGTCGGTCACGAGCGGAGGCACGGCCCCGAACGGCTTCAGCGCGTCCGGCAGCCGGTCCTCCTCGGCCGGCTCCGCGTCGATCGAGATCACCTTCTCGGCGGCGAAGGTCCCGTCGGGCTTCCGCTCCCACAGGAACACGTTGGCCGACAGATCCGCGGTCGAGACCACGGTCCCCACGAAGCCGTACGCCTTGTCCGGGTCGTGCGCGGGCCGCAGCTCGAGCGCCATCTGGTGCTCGGCGCCGAGGTCGATCTCCTGCAGGTGCCGGCGGTGCTTCATGTCCCAGACGTGGAGCCGGTGGCCGTACTTCTGCCCGAGGAGGAGCTCAGGGTTCACGCCCGCCTCGACCATGTTCGGCGTGCCCCATTCGCTCGTGATCACCCGGTCGTACCCGAGGTGCCACCAGAAGTCGTACGCGAGCTCCTGGGGGCCGCGGTCGTGCTCCCACGCGCCCTTCACCTCGAACGTGTCGTGGTCGAGCACGAAGATACCCCCGGGGCCGTCGCCGTCAGGGTCGCCGAGCGCGTTCAGGTAGATCCCGTCGGGGCCGCAGTGGACTGTGTGCGACCGGCTGTAGCCGGTCTTGCGCGCGATCTCCTCGGGCTCGATCGTCTTGACGATGCGCGGGCTGCGCGGGTCGTCCTTCGTGTCGAGCACGTACACGCGCGAGGAGCGAAGCCCGGGCACCACGAGGTAGCGCCGCTCGACGTGCGGATGGGCCATCCACGGACAGAGCGCCGACGAGCAGGCGTTCCAACCAAAATGGTGGAGCTCGTCGCCGACGTTGGGCATCTCGACCCGGTTCACGATCTGGCCGTAGGTCGACGAGCTCTCGTCCAGGTCGAGCACTCCGAGGGCGTCGGGCGGCGTGCTGCCGTTGTTGCCCACGCCGATCGTGGCGACGTAGGCGAGCCTCTCGGGAGCCGCGGCCACCGCGTCAGTCGCGGTCGGGTAGAAGGTTGGGTCCGGCGTGATTCGAGCCATGTGGCGGGTTCCTCCGACTGTCGGATTGACGTATCGGAAGTTGACCCGGCTCCGGTTGGTCGCCGGTAGGCGCTCGGTAAATGCTTCAGAGGAGCGCCGGGACTAGCGGCGCCGCACGATCTCGCAGCCCCGGACGACATCGCGACGGTCCACGGTGGCGCGGTCGCGGCGGCCGCCGCCGCAGTTCACCAGCTCGACCTTGTGGTTCCGGGCGTTCACCCGGTCGTTGCCCGGGCCTGCGCTGTACCTGTTCCGGCCCGGGCCGCCCGCGAGGCGATCCGCTCCTCCGCCGCCGGTCAGCTGGTCCGCGCCGCGGCCACCCGACAGGCAGTCGGCGCCGCCGCGGCCGGAGAGCAGGTCATTCCCGCCGCGGCCCACCAGCTTGTCGCCCGCGCTCGTCCCGATGAGCCGGTCCCGGCGCCGCGTCCCGTTCTGCACATTCGCGCACCGCCCCGGCAGCAGCGTGCCGGTTCCGGTGAGCTGCACGGCGTGCGGGGAGCCGCCCCCGTTGCTCGCCATCGACAGCGTCGCCGCGCGGGCGCCGAGGGCACCGGGCGCGAATCGCAGGCCGATCGCGCAGGTCGCGCTCGCGGCCAGGCTCGCCCCTGAGCAGGTGTTCGACACCACGGCGAAGTCGGCCGCGTTCGCCCCGCCCAGCGTGACCGCGCCTGGACGCAGTCGCGGCGGCCCGTCGTTCCGGATCGTGATCGTCTGCACCGAGCTGGGCCTGCCCCGCGGCTGCCGCCCGAAGCCGAGTGCCGGCGGGATGTTCACGCCCGGCGGCACCGCCAGCAGCACAACCACGTTCCCGCCGCCGGAGCTGGACGTGATCAGGTCGGGGTTGGTGTCGCCGTTCAGGTCGCCCACGGCCACCTGGCGCGGAGTGCCGCCGATCGGCTCGTGCGAGAGCGTCGTGAAGGTCGCGTCGCCGTTCCCCACAGCGACCGAGACCTTGTTCGCCTGCGCTCCCGTCACATTCGGCACCGCGAGGTCCGGTATGCCGTCGCCGTCGAGGTCGCCGAGGGCGATCCGGCCGTTGGAGGAGCCCGCCGCTCCATCGGGGTCGAAGGTGGTGGCGGTGGAGAAGCCGGTCGCCGTTCGGGTCACGATCGCCACGTCGCCGGCCGCGGACCGGCCCGCCACCATGTCGAGCCGACCGTCGCCGTTGACGTCACCGGCCACCGGCTTCTGCGACAGGGCCCCGCCCAGCGGGGCCTGCGTCGGGAACCCCCCGGTGCCGGTTCCCGCGAGGAAGTAGATCCCAGGCGAGCTGCCGTTCTGCCCGCCGGCCACCAGGTCGGTTTTCCCGTCGCCGTCGAAGTCGCCCGATCCGATCCCGAGGAAGTCGTTGCCGTTCGCGTTCACGAACGGGCTGCCCGCGGCGGGGGAGAAGCCGCCCGACCCGTTGTTCAGGAAGACCGAGATGTCGTGGCTCGTCTGGTTCGCCACAGCCAGGTCGAGCGAGGCGTTCCCGTCGAGCCGCGCCAGCACCACGTCCTGCGGGAAGTTGCCGGCGGCGTACGGGGTGCCGGTGTCCAGCGTGCCGTCCGCGTTCGCGAGATACACACGCGCGGAGCCCGGCGTGCCGCTGACAGCCACCGCCACGTCCGTGCGCCCGTCGCCGTTCACGTCTCCCGCGGCGACCCCGTCCAGGAAGCTCGGAGCCGCGGGCGTGTTGAGCGGGGGTTGGAGCGTGCCGTCGCCGTTCCCGAGGAGCACCGAGATGACGTCGGTGCTGACGCTCGCCGTGATCACGTCGAGCTTCCCGTCACCGTTCACGTCCCCGGTCGTGATCCACCACGGCGCCGAGGCCGGGTACGGCTGGGCCGCGTTGAACGTGACCGCCGCGCTCGCGCCGGGGGTCATCGCCCCGAGCACGACAGCCGTGATCAACCCCGCTATACGCCCTCCGCTCAGCCGCATGGCGCCACCCTAACCCGAGCTCCGGCTACCCCGATCGGTGACTGGACGATTTACCGATCCCATACCGGACGATTAACCGGGTCGCGATCCACTCACGGCGTGATCGTCCGACGAGCCGCCTGTCTCTCCGCCCTGGTCGTCGCAGCATGCGGAGCTCTGCTCGCTCCCGGCGGCGCGACGGCCGCCGTGGGCGACCTCTCCGCCGGCGCCTGTATCGGCTACCCCATCGACAACGACTGTGAGATCGCGCCGATCCAGGCGCCCAGGGGCGTGGCCGTGAGCCCCGACGGAAAGTCGGTCTACGCCGCCGCCGGGAACGACGCGCTCGCGGTCTTCTCCCGCGGCGGCCCAGACGGAAAGCTCTCCTACAAGGGCTGTCTCGGGAACACGGCGGTGGACGACTGCACCGACCTGCCCGGCGCCCCCATCGACAATCCCTGGGGCGTCGCGGTGAGCGCCGACGGCAGCGCCGTGTACGTCACGGCCGCGGCGAGCGACTCGATCGCTCACTTCGCGCGCGCTCCGGACGGCGCGCTGACCTTCGCCGGATGCATCTCGCGCGTGCCCCAGACCGGGTGCACGCCCACGATGCAGCTCTTCCTGGCCGGCGCCACGGGCGTCGCCGCGAGCCCCGACGGCGGCTCGGTGTACACCACCGCGAGCGCCATCGACGCGGTCACGCACCTCTTCCGCAACCCGCTGGACGGCTCCATCGTTCTCGACGGCTGTCTTGGGAACACGGCGGACTGGGGCTGCGGCGACCTGCCGAACGCCCCGATCGACGGACCCTCCGACGTGGCGGTGAGTCCGGACTCGAAGTCCGTCTACGTCGTCTCGCCGAGCACCAACTCGATCGCGCACTTCTTCGCCAGCGGCAATCAGGGCCAGATCTACTACGACGGCTGCTTCTCGAGCCGCGGCGAGAGCGGCTGCGCCGACCTGCCGGGACACCCGCTCGACGGCGCCGCCGGTGTCGACCTGAGCCCCGACGGCAAGTCCGTGTACGTCACGTCGCTCGGAAGCGACTCCGTGTCGCACTTCGTGGTGAGCGGTCCCAAGGGCCAGCTCAGCTACTACGGCTGTGCGGCCAGCGACGACGCCCCCGGCTGCGTCGACGTGCCCGGCACTCCGCTGAAGAACCCCCACGGCGTGGCCGTGACTCCAGACGGGAGCTCCGTCTATGTGACCGGGCTCGGGAGCGACTCCATCGCGCACTTCAGGCGCGCGGCCGACACCGGCGCGCTCGACTACGCCGGCTGCCTCGCGCGCGAGAACGACAACGGGCAGCGGTGCGTCGAGGCGCCCGGGCGCGGACTGAATCAGCCCTGGGACATCGCGATCAGCCCGGACGGCGCCTCGCTGTATGTGACCGCGCCCGCCGGTCATGCCGTGACCCACCTGTTCCGCTCGCTCGTCGGCGACCCGGAGCCGGGGCCCGGCGACACTCCGACGGGCGGACAGGGCGGCTCGGGCGGCTCAGAGAATCCGCCGCCGGCCGTGATGTGCGGCGGCAGGCGGGCGACGATCGTGGGCACGAAGCACGCGGACCGGCTGCGCGGCACCCGCGGCCGCGACGTGATCGCGGCGCTGGGCGGCAACGACCGCGTGTCGGCCCTGGGGCGCGCGGATGTCGTGTGCGGCGGCCGGGGCCGGGACACGCTGCTGGGCGGCCGCGGCCGTGACCGGCTGCTCGGCGGCCCGCAGAGGGACACCTGCATCGGCGGTGCCGCGCGGGATCGCGCGAGCGCCTGCGAGACGAGGAGGTCGCTGTGAGCGGCAGGCGAACCCTGATGGCCCTATTGGTGACCGCGGCGGCCTGGCTGGCATTCCAGGGAGTCGCCGCCGCGGGGCCCGACCAGCTCACCTATCGCGGCTGCTTCGCGAACGACGACGGCGTGGCCGGCTGCACCGCTCTCGCCGGCGCGCCTCTCGGCAGCGCGAACGGCGTGGCGGTGAGCCCGGACGGCGGCTCGGTCTACGTGGCCTCGTACGGAAGCCACTCGATCACGCGGTTCGCCCGGAGCGCCGCCGGCGAGCTCGCGTTCGGCAGCTGCCTGGCCAACGACGGCCCGGCGGTGGGCTGCGGGGACCTTCCGTACGACTCGCTGAACTCCGCTAATGACGTGGCCGTCAGTCCCGACGGCAAGTCCGTGTACGTGGTCTCCTCGTCGAGCGACACCCTCGCGCACTTCCTGGCGGCCGGCGAGAAGCTCACCTACGACGGCTGCCTCGGCGACACGGCCGATTACAACTGCGGCGATCTGCCCGGCCTGCCGATCGACAGCGCCTCCGGCGTGACCGTGAGTCCGGACGGGAAGTCCGTGTACGTCGCGTCCGCCGGCAGCAACTCGGTTGCGCACTTCTTCCGCAGCGGCACCGACGGCCAGGTCGTCTACGACGGTTGTCTCGGCAGCACCGGCGTGCAGGGCTGCGGCGATCTGGACGGGACCCCGCTCAACGGCGCCACCGGCGTGGCGGTCAGCCCCGACGGTACGTCGATCTACGTCGCCTCCCGATCCAGCAACTCGATCTCGAGCTTCCAGCGCACGGGGGCCGAGGGACAGATCGGCTTCGGCAGCTGCCTGTCTCGCCCATACATCCTGGGCTGCGACACCTTCTACGCCGGGCCGCTCAGCGGAGCGAAGGACGTGGTCGTCAGCCGCGACGGGACGTCCGTGTACGTGGCGGTCCCGGAGGCGGGTGCGGTCATCCACTTCCGCCGCAACGACGTCGACGGCAAGCTCAAGTTCGGCGAGTGCTATGCCGCCCTCGAGCGGCCCCTCGACTACTGCACCGACCTTCCGGGCGCGCCGACCCTCGGCGCCGGCGGGCTCGCGCTGTCACCGGACGGCGGATCGCTCTACGTGAGCGGGTCAACGAGCGAGTCCGTCGCCTGGTTCTCGCGCGCGGCCGGCGACGGCAAGCTGAGCTTCGAGGGCTGCGTCTCCGACACCGACACCTTCGAGCAGGGCTGCGCCGACCTGCCGGACAGGCCGCTGCGCGGCGCCCAGTCCATCGCCGTGAGTCCCGACGGCCGGTCGGTGTACGTTGCGTCCGAGATCAGCAACTCGGTCGCTCGATTCGATCGCGAGCTGGCCGACCAGCCGGGAGACACCCCGACGGGTTCGGGCGGCCAGGGTGGCCAGGGCGGCTCGGGCGGCACGCCGCCGGCCGCGACGTGCAACGGCAAGCGGGCGACGATCGTTGGCACGAAGCGGGCAGACCGGCTCCGCGGCACACCGGGCCGGGACGTGGTCGCGGCGCTGGGCGGAAACGACCGCGTCGCGGCGCTCGGCGGGAACGACGTGGTCTGCGGCGGCCGAGGCAAGGACACGCTGCGCGGCGGGCGCGGGCGCGATCAGCTGGCTGGTGGCCCACAGCGGGACACCTGCATCGGCGGCGCCGCGCGCGACCGCGCGAGGACCTGTGAGATAAGGAAGTCGCTGTAGGCGGCTAGGCCGCGGCGGCGGCGACCGGCTCGCGCACGAAGTCGGCCAGCACCTCGACCACGAGCGGGTCGAACTGAGTGCCCGTGTTCAGCTCGAGCTCGACGAGTGCGGCGTCCACGTCGAGCGGCTCGCTGTAGTCGCGCCGGCGCGTCATGGCTCCGTAGGCGTCGCAGGCCGAGACGATCTTGCTCGCCATCGGGATGCGCTCGTCGGTGAGCCCGTGCGGGTAGCCGCTGCCGTCGGGGCGCTCGTGGTGGAGTCGCACGATCAGCGCCACGGCCTCGAGGCCCGGCACGCGCGCGACCATCTCGCTGCCCCACTCGGGGTGGAGCCGCATCAGCTCGAGCTCGTCGGCGTCGAGCGGTCCGGGCTTGCGCAGTACCTGCGGCGGCATCCGCAGCTTGCCGAGGTCGTGCAGCAGCGCTCCCAGCTCGACCTCCACGAGGTCCACGTCCTGCAGCTTGAGCCGCTCCGCGACCGCGCGTGCCGTGGCCGCCACCTCGAGCGAGTGGCGGTACGTGTCGCCGTCCACATCCGCCATCGCCCGGACCAGCGCGCCGATCTCAGCCTTCGAGTCGCCGCGGAAGAGCTCGCGGCTCTCGTGGTGGGTGAGCACCTCCCCGGTGAGCGTTGCGAGCTCCTCGAGCAGGTCCATGTCGAGCCGGCTCAGGCCGCCGCCGTTCACGTGCGCGCCCACGCACAGCGCCCCGCGCATGTGGCCGTGAACGATCACGGGCGCCGATGCCAGCCCGTCCAGCTCGGCTCGCGGCCGGGCCACCCGCCTTCCGATCACGTCCGGGTCCGCGCCCGCCGCGGCCACGACCGTGTGGGTCGGCTGGTCCCCCGGCGGGCTGATCGCGATCCAGGCCTCGTGCACGCCGATCACGGTGCGTGTGTGCTGGGCCAGGCGCTCGAGGATCACCCCGGAATAGCCGAGCCGCTGGGGCGAGGGCACGCCGCCGGTGGCCGGCTCGGCGAGCCCGCGCGGGCGCTCGGGAGCGTCGCTGCGCCTCGAGATCCGCAGCAGCGGCAGCACCAGGGCATAGGCGAGCAGGCTGAGGAGGAACCAGCCGCCCAGCACGTACAGCAAAGTAGAAATCGATCCCCGTCCTTGGTCGCCCACGGACCCCGCATGGGAAGTAAGAAGAGTCTTGGGGGGTCTGTGAAGGCGTGTCGCTGCGGCGCACGAATCCGGTGGAGCTTTCCGCACCGAAAGGGTCCCCTTGCGGCCAAATCCGTTGCAACGAACTGCACCGCCGGTTGCGGGCCCTCATCGCGTTGCCGCCGCTAGACTCAGATTCGACCTCGCGGCCGGCCGCGAATCGTTCGCGTGCCCCCGGCTGCCCATCCCCACAACCTTCCCAGGAGCCATGGCTCGCGGAGACGTCCGAATCGCCGTCACCCTCGCGTGCGAGGAGTGCAAGCGGCGTAACTATCAAACCGAGAAGTCGAAGCGGAACAACCCGGATCGGGTTGAGTTCCGTAAGTACTGCCGTTGGTGCGGGAAGCACACCCCGCACAAAGAGACACGCTGACGCATGGCTCGTGACCGCCAGCGCTCGAAGCAGCGCCAGGCTGAGCGTCGCGCGCGCCGGCTCCAGCAGCAGGGCGGCGACGGCCAGCACCGGGAGGCCCGCGCGGACATCCCCGGCGTGACGCCTGAGCCGGTCGAGCCGATGGAGCCATTGGAGGGACCCGGCCCGCCCGGAATCGACGCCGACCACCTCGAGGCCGGGGCGCCTCCGGAGGAGCTGGGCCGAAGCGACTTCACGCTCGAGCACGACGAGGCCCTCGTCGATCGCGAGGAGCACGAGGCTGCACTCGACGATGACGAGGCCGCTCGTCTCGCCGAGGAGGAGCAGGCCGAGTGGGAGCCCGCCGGCGACTTCGCCGAGGACGACCTGATCGACGACCCCGACGCGGCCGTTGCCCAGCGGGGCGCGGGCGAGTCCGGGTACGCCGTACGCGGCCGGCGCGGGCGCGATCCGCACGAGGCACACAAGGATCGCCCGCGCGTAATACAGTTCCTGATCGCAGTCTGGGCCGAGCTCCAGCGCGTCCAGTGGCCGAACCGCCAGGCCCTGGTCACCCTCACAGGAGTGGTGCTCGGCTTCGTTCTGATCGCGGGCGGCTACCTCGGCCTGCTGGACGCGATCTTCTCCAAGCTCATCCAGGCAATCCTCTAGAAGGACCCCACTTACTGATGTTCCGCTGGTACGCAGTCAACACCTACTCCGGTCACGAGAACAAGGTCAAGCAGAACCTTGAGCACCGACGCATCTCGCTTGGCCAGGAGAACAACATTCGCCAGATCGTCATCCCCACCGAGCAGGTGCAGGAGATGAAGGACGGTCAGAAGCAGACGAAGGAGCAGCGCACGATGCCTGGCTACCTCCTCGTCAACATGAACCTGACCGACGACTCCTGGCAGCTCGTCAAGAACACCCCGGGCGTGACGGGGTTCGTCGGCGCCGCCCAGAACCCGGTGCCGCTGAACCAGCCCGAGGTGGACAGGCTGCTCCATCGCGAGACCGCAGAGCGGCCGCGCACGCGCGCTCAGTTCTCGATCGGCGAGTCCGTGAAGGTGGTCTCCGGTCCGCTCTCCGACTTCTCCGGAGAGATCTCCGAGATCAACGAGGACGCAGCTAAGCTCAAGGTTCTCGTCTCGATCTTCGGCCGCGAGACGCCGGTCGAGGTCGGGTTCGACCAGGTGAAGAAGATCTAGCCATGGCGCGCAAAGTCCTAACCCTCATCAAGCTGCAGGTCCCCGCCGGGCAGGCGAACCCCGCCCCGCCGGTCGGCCCTGCGCTGGGTCAGCACGGCGTGAACAT
>DASUYU010000216.1:0-11675 GCA_036377235.1 Thermoleophilaceae bacterium | reverse complement strand
CAACCCTCGAGTCCGGATCGAGGTGTTTCCGCGGAAGCGGCTTCCGGCGGATTCCTGGCGAGCGCCGCCGCCGCTGTCGAGTCCTTCTTCCTCGACTCCGCGGAGCCGGAGGCCGCCGCGGAGGGCACGGGACCGGTCGAGATACGTCCGGTCGTGTGCGTCTTCGGCCTGGCGCGCGGCTGCGGCGTGACGGTGGTCGCTCGCGCGCTGGCGGCCGAGCTCGCCCTCCGCGACCCGGCGCGAACCGCGGTGGTGTGCTCGGACGACCGGCCCGCGGGGCTACCGCTCGCCACCCACGCAGCGTCGAGGCTCGCGCGGAATCTGGAGGACATTCCGACGGCGCACCCGCGAGCGCTCGGCGGCCTCTGTCTGGCCAGTGGAGATCCGCAGCGGCTCGTTCAGACGGCCCGTCATCACGCTCCAGTTGTCATCGACGCGGGCTCGGAGCAGCTCGGGGGCGCGCCCGCGGCCCTGGCCGACCGAGCGGTGATCGTCACGGGTCGCGACGTCGAGCCGGCTCTGGCCCGGGTCGCCTCGCAGTGCATCGCCCGGGTGGGCCCGCCTCCCGTCGTGGTTCTGAACCGCGCGCCGCACGACCAGCCCGGCCTCTTCGCCCTTCCGAATTCAGCGCTCGGAGCCCGGCTCGCCCTGGGCGGCCGCGAGCCGCGCGGCGAGCTGGGCCGGGCGATCGCCGAGCTGGCCGACCTGCTCGAGGACGAGCCGTGATGCGGCCGGGCGGTCGGCTAGCGCGGCCACCCCTCGGCTTCGAACATGGGCATGCACGCGTACTCGGGCGTCTCGAGGTCCGCCGCGAGCAGTGCCACGCCGACCTCGCCCTTGTAGAGGCTGTCGCGACGCATCGAGTCGGCGCGGACGCTCGTAACCGCGCGGTCCGCGAGCGACCGCGCTCGTGCGAGCCAGTGGCGGTCGCCGGCCTCTCTATGGAGGGCCATCAGCGCATAGGCGCGTCCGGCGAATCCGCAACAGAGATCGCCTGGGGCGGGCGGGCCCTCGTATGCACTCCAGGCCGCCATCTCGGCCCATCGCGCGTACGTCTCGTCGCCGAACGTCCGGTGTGCGGCGATCCAGAGGGGGACGAAGCCGGCCGCGCCGTTGCACCAGCTCGCCGCGAGCGCGGTGTCCGGCAGGGGGGCCCCGATCTCATGAGGCCAGCGCAGTCCGCGGCCCGCAGGTTGCCCGAGCGCACCGAGCTCGTCGAGGCGGTTCCGGAGGCCGTCCGGGGGCGGAGCGCCCGCCGCGTCGCTCCACCGTAGAAGCGCGTACAGGTACCCGGCCCACCCGTGGGCGGCGCCGAGCAGTCTCAGCTCCGTGCTCTCGGCGAGGCGCGGCTGGCGGTCGAGCCGGGCCCACAGGCGGTCGCGCAACCCCTCCCCGAGCGACCGCAGCGCATCCTCTTCGGCCGCCCGCAGGGGGGCCTCGATCAGCAGGGAGCATCCGAGCAGATGGCCTGCCAGTCCAAAGGCGACGTCCACGTGCTCGCACGGCTGCCCGGTGGCCGCGACGAACGGGCTCAGAGCGAGCTGCTGGGCGCGCTCGTCACCCCGCCCGTGCGCGACGAGCGCGTGTACGCAATGGACGCCGGCGGCGGTGTGGTAGAAGGAATTCCGCCCGAAGACCTCGGGGACGATCTCGAGCTCCTCGCTCCAGAAGGCGTCCGGCGATTCCACGGCGCGAACCGATCGTGTGGACCAGAGGTCGGCGAGAGCGAGCAGCGACTCGTCGCCACGCGCTCTCGCGATCCGGAGCAACGCGTAGGCGAAGCCCGCTCCGCCGTTCATGGCCGAGGCGGTGGGGGCCGCCAGGCCGCCGGCGAACAGCTCTCCCGGTACCGCCAGCCGCTCGAGCACCTCGTCGAGGAGCCGCTGCGCGTGATCCGGCCCGTGGGGGGTGGAGGCGGCTCGCTCGCCCCCGTCGAGGTCGCTGGCCGCGGCCCCGCGCAGGGCCTCCGAGAAGTCGAGCATCGTCGGGAAACGGGCGCCCGGCTCCCTGTCGAGCGCCCGCGCCAGCACCCGCTCCACGGCGTGCAGGTCATGCACCCCCCGGTCCCGGAAGGGCACCGGTGGCTGCTCGAGCAGCTGATGCAGCATCTCCTCCTGCTCGAGCGAGAACTCGCGGGTGTGCGCGCCTGTCAGGAGGAGGTAGAGCAGCGACCCGACCGAGTACTGCTCGCCCTCGGCGGACAGCGCCGCGGACGGGCGGCCATCGAGCCGCGCGGCGGCCAGCTCCGGCTCCATGAAGAAGTCGATGCCGCCACGCCAGCCGGCGGCCGGAGCCGCCGAACCGGGCGGCCCTGCGGCGAGTCCGAAGTCGATGAGGGCGACGCCGCCGTCGCCGTCCACGAGCACGTTTCGCGGGTGCACGTCCCCGTGGAGAACGCCCTGCGCGTGGAGATGCGCGTAGGCGGCGACCACGCTCTGGGCGAGCGCGAGCAGCTCCGTGCGGCCATCGGACCCGTCGAGCGACCGTGCGTCACCCGCCGCTTGGAAGACATCGATCCCCAGGCACCAGGAGGTCGCGAGGAATGGCCGGTCGTCGACCGCCCCCAGCTCGAGGAGCCTCGGGCTCACCCGCCCGTCGAGCGCCTCCAGGACCGCCGCCTCGTGGCGGAGGGCCGCATGCATGCCGTTTCCCGCCCCCGCACGGGCGATCTTGAGGGCAGCGGGCGATCCGTCGGAGGCGTGGGCGATGTAGACCTCGGTGTCGACCAGCACGTGGACCGGCGCCACGACCTCGAAGCCGCCGACGCTGTCGCCGGGTACGAGCGTGGTGGCGATCGGCTCGGCGAGCTCCGAGCCCGCCGCCACGAGCAGCCCCTCGTTCACGAACCCGCCCAGGACTGCGAACGCGTCGTCGAGCGTTTCGCGCGGGTCGAGGCCCTCCGCCCGGCTGAACGCGATCACGGCGTCGACGATCGTCGTCGGCTCGCGGAACCTGTCGAGCAGCGCAGCGGTTTGCCCGTCGACGATGCTCGACATGGTGCGCGCACGCGGGCGAGTCACGGAGTAGTCGCCGGTTCTGTGCTCGAACTGGTCGCGCAGCTCGGGCGGGAGCTCGGCGACCGGCGCGATCACCACGTCGGACGGAAGCACGAGCTGGTCGAGAGCGGCCGCCGTCATGCGCTCGCCAGGGCCTCCGGCCACATGTCGCTGCCCGGCGCCCAGGTATCGGTGTCGATGCCGCTGAGGCGGAGGCGCTCGAGCGCGAACTCCCACGGCTCGAGCGTCCCCGCGCTCCCGTCCCGCGCGACCACGAGGTACTCCGCGAGGCGCTCGGTCACCCACATCCGCCAGCTGGTGAGTGTCTCTCCCTCCAGGGCGGACGGCGCCGGGGGATCGGCGCCCCACGAAAGCAGCCCGTCCGCCGTGACCGGCGCGGTGAAGGGAACGCCGTGCGCGGGACAGCCCTTCAGCGGGTGCTCGAGCTGCGCCGCGCCCCGCTGCAGGTCGTCGAGGCGGTTGAAGTAGACGACGAGCTTGTCCGGACGGCAGATCCCGGGGAGGTCGGCACCGACCTTGAAGGCGGTCACACCGGGCACCTCCGCGAGCGACTCGGCGACCGCGCCCAGCGCGCCGGCGAGCGCGTCGATCGCGGGGCTCACGTAGAGCTTGTAGGGCGTGATCCATGCGCCGTCCATCGCACGGCCCACGCTCCGTCGTCGCCATGTGCGCCAGTAGCGCGGTTCGCCCCCGGACGGCACGGCGCGCCAGCCGGCATCGAGCGCCGCTCGAGCCGTTCCCCCCGGCGCGATCCCGAGGTACGAAGCCAGTGCCGACTCGTCAGGCAGCTGACGCTGGAGCCCCGGGGAGACGGGCCTGCGACCGTAGAAATACAGCCGCAGAGCGAGCAGCGGGGCGGGAAGGTCCGCCAGCTCCTGGGCGTAGCGCAGCGCCGCGACGGACACCTCCCCGATCCGCCCGCGGCCGCCCTCGGAGCGACTCGAGAGAACGAGCTCGCCGGCCCTCGCGCCGCACACGTACGCGCCCTCGTCCTCGATCTCGAGAACACCGTCGAGCACCAGCCGGCCGATGCTCCGATCCAGGTCGTCACCGAGCTGAGCGCGCACGTAGGCGGGCAGCGGCTGGGGCCGCTCGAGCGTGAGGAAGAGAAGCGCGACCTCCATCGAAGCGGGCCGCAGCTCGAGTCCCGACTCGGGACGGGGTCGAAGGAGGCCGTATGTGTCGCTACGGCTCTCGAGCTCCCCGAGGGCCGCGCGATCCGCGGGCCCCAGCCGGTCCAGCAGGGTCAGCTCGTAGTGCGGGTTGGCTCGGAAGGTCCGTGCCGCGAGCCCGCTACTCATTCGCCTCCCGGTGCTTCTTTACCTCCTCCTCGGCCTTCTCGATCTCCTTCAGCTGGGCCTCGAGCTGCTCCCGGAGCACCGGCAGGTGCTCGGGATCGACAAGGATCTTTCCGGGATCCACCTCGAGCGGCCCGGTGCCGGGGCCGCACGCGACGGGCGAGCGGATGCCGCACGGGTCCGAACGCCAGCCGCACGGGTCCGAGCCCCAGGGGCACGTCTCCGAGCACCAGCGGCACGTCGGCGTGACGAAGCCGCACGTATCGAAGGGGCACGTGACGCTTCCGAAGGGGCACGGAGTGGCAAAGCGGGCACACGCGGTGACCGTCGGCCAGCCGCAGAAGATCGTCGGTGGGTCGCATCCCGGCGGTGGGCTCTGGAACCAGCAGGTGCCGCCCTCGCAGGGGTTGGTCGGGAATTGGCAGCCGACGCGGCCGACGTCGACCTCGCGCGCCGTGTGTGAGCCGCAGGGAAGCTGAACTCTGAGCCGCTTCGCCTCGAATGACATCGCAATCTCCTCGTGATGCGTTCGCCTACTGGTCGCCCGATTCCCGCTTCCGAAGCTCCTCCTCCGCTATGTCGATTTCCTTGAGCTGCGCCATCAGCTGCTCCTTGACCACCGGCAACTGCTCCGGGTCGATCAAGACGGCTCCGCGATCGAACGGCTCCTCGCTCCATTGGCACCAGGGTGGACGTGAGGGCACCTGGCACAGGCCTCCGGCGCCTATCCGCGAGTGCTCGCCGAAGGAGCAGGTATCCGGAGCGCAGAAGAAGCTCGCCCCCCTGCAGCGGGTCTCGAAGGGGCAGAGGAAGTCCGCCGCCACCTCCTTCACGCTCTCTCCCTCGGAGCAGGGGAGCTGGACGCGCAGCCTTTTGGACTCGAACGACATGTCCTCGGCTCCTTGCGTTGTCAGCGTTCTCGGATAAACGCTGATCGGTTTACGAACCTCCCACGTACCAGGATCGAAGTCAAGTCTTCGCTTTCGCGGATTCGCCCATACTCAACCTCGAGGAAGTCACGATCACCGTGACGGAGCCGCCGCAGACGTTCACCGTCACCGCCTTCTCCGCACCGGTGGACAGCGGGGACACCGTCGACGTTCAGGAGGACGAACCGGGCGACGGCTGTTACCAGTACGACTTCAAGACGTCGAAGGCGTGGGCGGGCAAGTGCGGCACGGTCACGATCACGACGCCGCACAGCGGCGCTCGCAGCGCCAAGATGCAGTTCAAGAAGTAGGACGCCCTACAAGACGTCTTGACGCACCTGCGTTGAGCTGTCACGCGACCCAGGCCAGGGTGCGGGGCCATGGCGAACGAGCGCGGCCAGGCCTCCCTGATGATGCTGGCCGTGGTCGGCGCGGTGCTCGTCGGCGCGCTCGTCCTGTTCGGGCTCGGCAACGCGCTCGGGGCGAAGGGGCGCTATCAGCGCGCCGCGGACCTTGCGGCGATCAGCGCCGCTCAGGTCATGCGCGACCTCTATCCCCAGCTCTTCGAGCCGCCCTTCGTCGAGCCAGGGGTGCCGAACCCTCGCCATCTGGACGAGGTCGAGTACCGCGCCGCCGCCGTGGCCGCCGCCGTCAGGGGAGGCCGACGAAACGGCGTGGCAGTCCGCCCGGAAGACGTGACCCTCGCCGGAAGCACCTTCGGCGCGACCCGCGTGACGGTTCGGGTGCGCGGAGAGACACGCGTCGCGATCGGCGAGCGCGGGCGCGCTGCACGCGCTCGCCGGGCGGCGATCCCAATCCGCGCGCACGCGACCGCCGAGCTCTCCCCGGCTGCGGGCGCGGCGTTTCCCGGGCAGGCGGCCGGTGGCGGCTACAGCGGGCCGCTCGCCTACCGGCAGGGCGAGCCGATGCGGCCGGACGTCGCTCTGGCCTTCGACCGCATGGCGGCGGCCGCGCGCGAGGCCGGCGTGTTCCTTGCCGTGACCAGCGGCTTCCGGTCGGACGCCGAGCAGGCGCGGCTGTTCGCCGCCCATCCGGACCCGAAGTGGGTGGCGCCGCCGGGCGAGAGCCTGCACCGGTACGCAACCGAGCTCGACCTCGGCCCGCCCGTCGCATACCGATGGCTGGCGGCGAACGCGCCGCGGTTCGGGTTCGTGCAGAGGTACTCGTGGGAGCCCTGGCACTGGGGGTGGACGAGGGGCATCGGCAGCTCGTCGGTCGGCTTCGGCGCTCGCGGCGGTGACGGCGGCGCCACCCGCGCGGTCCAGTCGTTCGTGCCGGCGAGGTACGCGCCGCTGCTCGTTCGCGCCGCCCAGCGCTGGAGCGTCTCCGCCCAGCTGCTCGCCGCTCAGCTCTACGCCGAGTCCGGCTTCAACCCGTTCGCGCGCTCGCCGGCCGGCGCCGAGGGCATCGCGCAGTTCATGCCCGGCACCGCCGCGGCGATGGGGCTCGCCGACCCGTTCGACCCCGACGCCGCCATCAACGCCCAGGCGCATCTGATGCGCGACCTGCTCGGCCGCTTCGGAGCCGTCCCGCTCGCCCTTGCCGCCTACAACGCCGGCCCGGGCGCTGTGGCCGCGTGCGGCTGCGTGCCCCCGATCCCGGAGACGACCGCCTACGTGGCCCGCATCCTCGGCCTCCTCGGCGGCGCGGGCGACCCGGCCGCCGGCGCGCTCGAGGTTCGCCTGGTCGAGTGACTCAGATCCAGCGCCGCACGGTCCGCTTGTAGGCGAGGTACTCCTCGCCGAACCTGCGCTCCAGGTAGCGCTCCTCGCGCGCGATCACGCCGCGGTCGATCACGGCGAGCACGACCGGCAGCGGCAGGAGCACCCACACCGCGGAGTTCAACACGGCGATGCCCACGTAGGTGAGCGCCATCCCGAGATACGCCGGATTGCGCGTGAAGCGATACGGCCCGGTCGTGACGATTGCGGTGGTGGGCTTCCAGGGCTCGACAGCCGTGCCCTTCCGGCTGAACGAAGCATTGAAGGTGAGGAGCAGGCCGAGGCCGGCCAGCACCAGCAGGGCGCCGACCGCCCACTCGACCAGCCCCGGCAGATCCACGCCCGGCAGCAGCGCCTCCAGCGCGAACCCCACGATGAGTCCCGCCAGGAAGATCAGCGGCGGCGGCGCGACGACTCCGGCGGTGTCTTCTTCTTCTGTAACCATCTAAATCAGTTGAACGGTTAAGCTGCCGTCATGGAGAAGCTTACGGACGGACTGTGGCGGTGGACGGCGCGGCATCCGGAGTGGCACCCGGGCGACTTCGGCGCCGAGGTTGCGTGCTTCGCCGCGCAGGCGGGCGACACCACGCTGCTGATCGATCCGCTGCTGCCCGCGGAGGACGGCGATGCCCGCTCGGTCCCCGATGCAATCGACGGCGCGCTGCGCGACCGCCTCGCCATCCTCATCACGATCCCGTACCACGTGCGGAGCTCGGAGGAGCTGTGGAAGCGGTACCGGAAGCGGGCCGAGACCACCATCCACGGCCATCCCGCGTGCGCCAAGCGCCTGGACGACGAGTCCGCCTTCCGCCCGATCGACACGGACGAGGAGCTCCCCGGCGGCGTGACCGCTCACCCGATCGGCAAGCCGCGCCGCTACGAGACGCCGCTCCACCTCCCGAGCCACAGCGCGCTCGTCTTCGGTGACGCCGTGGCCGAGTGGAAGGGGAAGCTCGTCGTCTGGGCCGCGGACAAGGTCGACGCAAGGGTCGAGCGCTTCTACCGCGAGCGCTTCAACCCGACCCTCGAGCCGCTCCTGGGGCTGGGGGCGGAGAACGTGCTCGTCACCCACGGTCAGCCCGTCATGGGCGGCGGGACCGAGTCACTCCGGAAGGCCCTGAAGGCGAAGCCCTGGTACCACCACGGATAGGCTCCCGGCCATGAGCACACCCACCACCGTGAACGGCATCGACGAGCTCAGGGCGCTGATCGGGCAGCAGATCGGCCCCAGCGAGTGGCGCGAGGTCACCCAGGAGGACATCGACAAGTTCGCCGACGTCTCCGGGGACCACCAGTGGATCCACGTGGACGTGGAGCGCGCGAAGAAGGAGAGCCCGTTCGGCACCACGATCGCCCACGGCAACCTCACGCTGTGCCTGTGCGACAGCTTCCGCGACCAGCTCTTCAAGGCCGAGTCCGGCTTCAAGATGGGCATCAACTACGGCTGGAACAAGGTGCGCTACACCTCTCCCGTCCCCGCCGGCGCAAAGATCCGCGCCACGCTGGAGACGCTCGAGGTCGAGGACAAGGGCGGCGGCTGGTACCAGCTCGTCCAGAAGTGGACCGTCGAGATCGAGGGTCAGGAGAAGCCGGCGCTGTTCGCCGAGTCCGTCGTCAGGCTGCTGGCCTAGCGCGTACCTATCCTCGGTGGTAGTGGCCACCGAGGCACCGGATCGGGTAACCGAGCAGCGCAGGGCGCTGCCGAACGGCCCTGGCGTCTACATCTTCCGCGACGCGAAGGGCAAGGTGCTCTACGTCGGGAAGGCGCGCTCGATCCGGAAGCGCGTGGCCAGCCACTTCTCGAAGCCGGGCGGGCGCGGCGCGGCCGACATGGTCGCCCAGGTCGCCGACATCGAGTTCATCGCCACGGAGACGGAGGCCGAGGCGCTGCTCGCTGAGCAGGAGTTCATCAAGCGCTACCGGCCCGTGTTCAACGTCCGCCTGCGCGACGACAAGTCCTACCCGTACATCGGGATCTCCATGGACGAGGACTTCCCGCGCATCTACTTCACCCGCGAGAAGCACCGGAAGAACCGCGTCTACTTCGGCCCGTTCAGCAACGCGAAGCGCGTCCGCGAGACGCTCGACCTGCTCGGCAAGGTGTTCATGTACCGCACCTGCGACGGCCCGCAGCCCGGCCGGGCGAGCGGAAGCCCCTGCCTCGACTACTACATCAAGCGCTGCCAGGCGCCCTGCGTGGGCTACGTGTCGAAGGAGGAGTACCGCGAGAACGTCGAGACCATCATCGACTTCCTCTCGGGCCGCTACCGCCACATCGAGAAGGCGCTCGACCAGGGGATGAAGAAGGCCTCCGAGGCGCAGGAGTTCGAGCAGGCGGCGCAGTACCGGAACAAGCTGAAGGCGGTCCGGTCGCTGCTCGAGCGGCAGCGCATCTCGAACGCGCCCGTGGGGAGCCTCGACTCGATCGCCGTAGCGGCCGACGGCACCGACGCGAACGCCCAGGTCTTCCAGATCCGCGACGGCGTCCTGCAGGACCGCCAGAGCTTCTACCTCGAGAACGCCGGCGAGCGCGAGGAGGGCGAGGTGGCCGAGGAGTTCGTGCTCCAGTACTACGCAAGCGCGATCGCCGTGCCCCCGCAGGTGGTGGTGCAGCGTTCGGTGAAGGCCCTCCGCGCGCTGGCCGAGGCGCTCACCGAGCGCCGCGGCGCGCCGGTCGACGTGCGCCACGCCGAGCGCGGCGACAAGCGCCGCATCCTCGAGCTCGCCGAGCGCAACGCGCGGCTGGCGCTCGACCAGGACCGGCTCCGCTCCGAGCGCCGCCGCTCGCAGCGGATCGAGGCACTCGACGGGCTCCAGCGCGACCTCGGCATGGAGCAGATCCCGATGCGGATCGAGTGCTTCGACATCTCGAACCTGATGGGGCACCACACCGGCGCGTCGATGGTCGTGTTCGAGGGCGGAGCACCGAAGAAGTCGGACTACAGGCGCTTCGCCATCCGGGACTCCGTTCAGGATGACTTCGCAGCCATGGCCGAGGTGCTCTCACGACGGATGGCCCAATACGTGAAGCAGCGCGAGCGCAGCCCGCACGACAAGGAGTACGACGAGAGCTTCGCGTCGCTGCCCGCGCTGATCGTGATAGACGGCGGGAAGGGGCAGCTCTCCGCCGGCCTGTCGGTGTTGGAGGAGTTCCGGGCGCTCGGGGTGACGGTCGTGAGCCTCGCCAAGCGAATCGAGGAGGTGTTCATCCCGGGCCGGCGCGCCCCGCTCCGGCTGCCGCACGACACGGTCGAGCTGCAGCTGCTGCAGCGCGTCCGCGACGAGGCGCACCGGTTCGCGGTCGAGTTCCACCGCGGGAAGCGCGACAGGGCCATGACGCACTCGGTGCTGGACGAGCTGCCGGGCGTCGGGCCGGCGCGCAAGCGCAGCATCCTCCAGCACTTCGGCTCGCCGGAGAGGTTCCTGCGCGCGAGCCGCGAGGAGCTCGAGGCCGTGCCGGGACTGCCCGGCAAGGTGGCCCGCGACATCTACGCGCAGGTGAACAGGGTGAGATGACCCCCCACGGCATGCAGGACTTCGTCTTGATCACCGGCATCTCAGGCGCCGGGAAGTCGCAGGCGATGGCCACCTTCGAGGATGCGGGGTACTTCTGCGTGGACAACCTGCCGCCCGAGATGATCCGCTCGCTGGCCGAGCTGTTCGGCCACGAGGGGAGCAAGGTCGAGCGCGCGGCGGTGGCGTCGGACGTGCGCGGCGGCGACTACTTCGACACGCTCGTCCAGGTGCTCGACGACCTCGACGCCGCCGGGCTGCCGTACCGGATCCTCTACCTCGAGGCCGACGACCCGGTGCTGATCAACCGCTTCAAGGAGACGCGCCGGCGCCACCCGCTGGCGAACGGCGGCTCGGTGGAGGCGGCCCTCGCCCGCGAGCGCACGCTGCTCGGCCCGCTGAAGGAGCGCGCCGACGTCTCGATCGACACGAGCGACCTCTCGGCGGCCCGGCTGCGCAAGGTCGTGGCCGACAAGATGCTCCCGCACGGCCGTCCCGGCAGGCTCGCCGTGACGTTCATGACGTTCGGGTTCAAGCACGGCACCCCGCGCGACGCCGACCTCACCTTCGACGTCCGCTTCCTGCCGAACCCGCACTACGAGGCCGACCTCCGCGACCAGACGGGGCAGGACGCGGATGTGATCCATTACGTCGAGAACTCGGACGGGATCGGCGAGTTCTACGCGCGCCTCACGCCGCTGCTCGACTACCTCCTGCCGAACTACGAGCAGGAGGGCAAGGCCCACCTGACGGTGGCGATCGGCTGCACCGGCGGCCGCCACCGCTCCGTCGTGATAGCCGAGCACCTGGCGCGGGAATACGCCGCGAGGGACGACTACATGGTGGAGATCGTCCACCGCGACGTGGAAAAGCCTCCACACCGTCCCTAGCGGGCCGATAGATTCAGCCCCACCGCACCGAACGCGAAGGAAGGACGACACGACATGGCCTTGAAGGCCGGAATCAACGGCTTCGGCCGCATCGGGCGCAACGTGTTCCGCGCGGCGCACGCCCGAGGCGCCGACATCGACTGGGTGGGTGTGAACGACCTCACCGACCCGAAGACGCTCGCCCATCTCCTGAAGTACGACTCGATCCTGGGCCCGTTCGAGGGCGAGATCGACCACACCGACGACAGCATCATCGTCGACGGCGACGAGCTGAAGGTGTTCGCCG
>DASUYU010000215.1:0-2138 GCA_036377235.1 Thermoleophilaceae bacterium | reverse complement strand
CCGTGAAGCGCAGACACCCGGTCCACATGCTCGCCCTAGCCCTCGGCGTGGTCGCTGCCGTCCCCTCGATCGCCGCGGCGGACACATCGTTCCCCGCCGCCGCCGGCCGCATGACCGCCCGTGGGGATCTGCTGGTGTGGAGTCCCTGGACCGGCCCGGGGCGGCTGATGTCGGGCTTCGGCGCCGCCGCCTCGCCGCTGCCCATCCCGCGAGCGCGCTTCGCTAGCGTGGACCTTGGGACCGACGTCCGCGGACGGGCGGTGCTCGTGTACTCCGCGTGCCAGATCCGCCGTCCGCGCCACTGCGACCTCGGTCTCTACGACTTCGCCGGCGGCCGTCACCGCCGCCTCTCCGGTCTCTCGCGGCCGGGGTGCAGCGACCGGGGCGCGCGGGTCTCACGCGGCGCGATCGTCTTCGCGCGCGACTGCAGGGGCTCGGCCGGTCGCCACCTCGACGGCATCTATCTCCACCGTCCGGGCAGACCGGTTCGCCGCGTGCGCGGCTTGCCGCGGACGTCCGAATCGTTACTCGGGCGGACGCTCGGATCGTTCGACCTCGCCGGCAACACGTTCGCGTTCGTCGAACGACGGACGAGCGATGGGCCCGAGGAGTCCACCTTCCGTGTGACGACCGAGGTCCGACTGCTCGAGCTGGGGCAGCGGCGCAGCCGGCTCCTCGCGCGTGAGCACAAGCTCGACGCCCCGCTCCCCTCGGGGACCTACCTCCAGGACGTGCACCTCGACTCGGGGTTCGCCTACTGGGAGCGGCAGGACTACAGCACGGGCTACCCGCCCGTCGACCCGTTCCGGCAGGACATCGTCCGTCGCCCGATCGATGCGAGCGCGCCCGAGGCGCAGCTCGAACGCACCGGCCGGCTCTGGGTCGAACAGACGGGCGACCTGCTCGGGAGCTACGCCGTGAGCGGCGACCGGCTGTACTACTCCCGGCTCGGAGTGGCGGGTTCCCAGCCGCTCATCGCCCAGGTGGCGGGCACCCCCGTCTTCCGCTGATTGCGTCCGCCTGCGCGTCGATCAGCTCATCTAAGTCGAGGAGTTCCTCGACCTCCCTCCGGCTGAGCAGCAACACGGACCGACCCTCTCACACGAGGGATTAGGCGCACGCCAGATGAATGTAGCTCCACTCCGCTTCGTCCGTTGCAGGAGCGTACCCTTGGGCCCGTGACCGAGAACCGGTCCGCAGCCGACCGGGAGCTCGCCCGGCTTCGTGCCAGGGCCGGTGAGCAGGAGCTGGAAATCGCGCGACTTCGCGGCGAGGCCGCCGAGGCGAGCGGTGAGCTCGCCGAGCTTGGAGTTGAGGCGCAGGAGCATGACCGCCGCGAGCGGGATCTGAGCGCTCTCGTCGAGCGGCTTCAAAGGGAAGCGCGGGTTCACGACGACGTGGTTGGCCGGCTGCTCGAGCGGCTGCTCGCCGACGAGCGTGAGCTCGATGACTTGCGCGCGATCCGCGATGCGCTGACGCCGCCGGTGCCGGCCAGCCGGCCTGGTGTCGAGCTCGCCGCGTCGTTCCTTCCGGCAACGGAAGGTGTGAGCGGGGACTTCTACCTCGTCTCGGACGGACCACACGAAACTACGACGCTGCTTGTGGGAGACGTGGTCGGCAAGGGTCTGGGCGCGGCACGCCGGGCGGCGTTCATCCGCACGGTGTTCGCGACCACGGCGCCGTTCTCGGACGATCCAGCACGGCTGCTCAGCTGGGCAAACACCGCCCTCGCCGAACGCGCAGAGGACGCCCTCGAATTCGTCACCGTCGGATGCGTCACCGTCTCGCCACGGGACCGCATCCTGCGCCACGCATACGCGGGGCACCCGCCGATGCTCTGGCTCGACACCGGCGAGGAGCTGAGCGGCGGGCGTTCGCGTCCCCTAGGGCTGCCAGAAGAGTGGGCATGCCCAACTGTGGGTCACGACCTCACGCCTGGCACCGGCGTTCTGCTCTACACGGACGGGGTGACCGAGGCCCGACACAACGGAGAGCAGTTCGGCCAGGCACGGCTCGTCAAAAGCATCCAGACACTCGAAGGGCTGCCCCCGTCGGAAGTTGTCGCGGCGGTCACGACAGAGGTCCAGGAGTTCGCGAGCACCGGCTTGGCCGACGATCTGTGCGTCGTCGCAGCCCGC
>DASUYU010000214.1:0-10417 GCA_036377235.1 Thermoleophilaceae bacterium | reverse complement strand
CAGGTTGCCGACGAACACGGCCCGGTCGCGCACCCGCGGGAAGCGCGCGATGTGCTCGATCATCTCGGCGTTGTAGTCCGCGGTGAGGAAGCTCTCGCGGTCGCCGCCGTCCTCCATCGGCAGCCAGCCGACGAAGTCCGTGAGCCAGACGTAGGCGGCACGCTTCTGGTCTGGGTTCTCGTGCAGGTAGTAGTCGAGCTCCCACGCCTCGTCGCCGATCCAGAGGTCGTAGTCCTCCTCACGCACCAGGTCGTGGAAGACCATGAAGTTCGCGAGCAGGATCTCGTCCATGCGCCGGATCGCCTGGAAGCAGTGGAGGTCATGCTCGGCCGACTCGCTTTCGATGTGGCTCGACTCGTTGGCGAGGTCTGCGCTCGCGGGGTGGATCCGCTCGCCGTGTCCCTGTAGCACTCTCGTGACGGGGTCCTGCGCCAGCCAGTCGATCTCGAGGTCGGGGTGGACGCGGCGCAGCTCGTCCGCGATGGCCACGTCGCGGCGCGCGTGGCCCAGCCCGATCGGAGACGAGATGTAGAGCGCACGCCTGCGGCGCGAGCGCCCGCGCACCCAGCGCGCCGAGGGGCGTGGCGGCGGCAGCGCGAAGTCGCGGAGCAGCAGGTTCACCTTCACCGGGTCGCGCACGTGCGGCCCGTGGCCGGAGCCCCCGAGCATGGCGAGATCGCCCCCCGTGGCCTCGGCGAGCGCGGCTCCCCGGCTCGGACCGGTGATCGCGTCCTCGGAGCCCTGGATCACGAGCACCGGACAGTTCACGCGCGAGGCGAGGTCGCGAGTCTCGTCGGGGGTGAGGCCGCCCTCCTCCGTGGCGATGAGCGTCTCGGGGGTGGTGTCGAGCCCCCAGCCGACGCAGTCCTCGATCGGCTTGGTCGAGTGCGGCTCGGTGAACATCCGGGAGAAGAAGAACTCCAGGAAGCCGCGGTAGTCCTTCAGCCAGTGGTGGCGGTTGTACTTCGCCCAGCCCTCGTCGGTGTCGAGCTCGTCCGCCCAGGAATAGTCCCGGTCCGGCAGGGCCTCGCCGAGCGGCACCGCCGGGCACACGAACACGGCCGCCTCGACGCGATCCGGATGCTCGGCGGCGACTACGAGCGCCCACTGCGCCCCCTGCGACAGCGATACGAGCGTGGCGCGCTCCGTGGCGGTGGCGTCCATGACCGCGATGGTGTCGGCGGCGAACTCGTCCTGCCCGTAGCCGGTCTCCGGGCGGTCGGACCGGCCGTTGCCGCGGCCGTCGAACGTGACGACGCGGCAGTGGCGGGCGAGGTACGGGATCTGCATCTTCCAGTGGCGCGAGTGGATGATCGACCACGTGGGGAGGAGCAGGAGCGTCTGCGGGCCGGATCCGTACACCTCCCAGTGGAGCCGCACGCCGTCGCGCTCGACGTACCCCGAGTCGTCCGGGTAGAGCGCGCGGGTCTGCTCGGCGCGCGCGGGCGCGCTCAGGTCGACAGCCATCCGTCGATCCAGTCCAGGAGCTCGCGGTGGCCGGTCTCGACGCCTCCGAGGCGCTCCACGATGAGTCCGGTGTTGAAGGTCATGACGAGCGAGACGAGCGCGTCGAGCGGCATCTCGATGGCGAGCTCCCGGTGCGGGTCCGCGAACGCCTCGGTGAGCACCGACCGCCACTCGTCGTTCACGCGCGCGAGGCGCGTGCGCAACGGCGGGTCGTTCCACGCGAGCGCCTGCAGCTCGAGCCAGATCTTCTCGTAGCGGAGGTCCTCGCTGACGAGGAAGCGCATCGCGGTGCGCCACTTCTCGATGAATGGCTCGTCGGACGCGTACATCGCACGCTGGCGGTCGATCATGCGCTCGGTGAAGCGCTCGAGCGCGCGCACCAGCAGGTTCTCGTTCGAGCTGAAGTAGTAGTGCACGAGCCCGTGATTGACACCCGCCTCCTCGGCGAGCCTGCGGGTGGTGATGCCGGCGTGGCCCACGTCCACGAGCAGCCGCTCCGCAGCGTCGAGAAGCGCGTCCTCGGCGATGCTCCGGGCGGTGGTCTTCGGCGCGACTGCGCTCACGTGTATCGCCACAGCGCGTTGGCGACCTTCCACCCGGCCGGCGTTCGGACGAGGTGGACGTACTCGTGGTACACGGCCGACCGCACGGTGACGCTCGCCGTGTCCTCGGTCGCGTCCTCGACCCGGATGTCGAGTGAGCGGTCGGCGCCGTCCTCCCGGCCCTCGCCGAGCGAGGTGAGCTCGAGCATCCGCTCCTTCGTCGTGATCCGGAGCGAGTTGGGGCCGTCCTGACCGGCACCGCGCTTGACGAGGTCGGCATGGAGCACGTGGTCCATCCGCTCGACATCGCCGTCGTACCAGGCCTCGAAGTAGTCCCGGGCTGTCTGGGTGATGAGCTCGAGGTCGGTCGAGTCAACTGTCTTAGTCATATGACTAAGTTTGACCAGACTCATACGCCGCTGTCAAGCGGCGCGTATCTCAGCTCGTGACGGTCTCGACCGGCACCTCGAAGAACTCCACCGAGGTCCTCCGCTCACTTGCGCCGGGGCTCATGGCGTTCAGCGCCTCGTCGCCTCGGCGCATCGCGTCCTCGCTGTCGAACAGCGTGATGCCGAGGCCCTTGCCGCTCTCGCGGTCGACGAGCATGAGCATCCTGGCGCCCTCGAGCCCCTCCGGCGTATCGCCCTGCACCTCCTCGCGGACCAACTTGATCGCGTCGTCGACCGTGCCGGGGTCGCTCTCGAAGGTTGCCACTCGCGCGTACATGAGCCTCCTTTGCTCGACGGTTGACAGCAAAGCTCCGTGGGCCATACCGTCTCACAATGGTTAGGAAGACCGCGCTGCTCGTTTTCGCGCTCGTGCTCGCATTCGCCGTTCCGGCCGAGGCCAAGACGATTCATGTCCACAAGGGTCAGTCGATCCAGGCCGCGGTCGACCGCGCCAAGCCCGGCGACCGGATCCTGGTAGGGCCCGGCGTCTATCGCGAGGAGGGGAAGCCCTGTCCCGCGATATCGGCGCAGACCTGTGCCGTCGCGATCGAGAAGGACGGGATCAAGCTGATCGGCGTGGGGAGCAGGAAGCATCCGGTCGTCCTGCGCGCACGCGACGGACAGGGCGCCGGGATCGAGGTGGCGAGGGAGTCCCACTCCGCCGACTGCCTGTCGGACCCGTCTCAGCGGCTGCACGGGTCGCTGATTCGCGGGCTCACCGTGCGCGGCTTCGACGACTTCGGCGTCTTCCTCCTGTGCGTGGACCACTGGCGGATCACACGCGTGCGCGCGATCGACAATGGCGAGTACGGCACGTTCCCGTCGCACACGACGATCGGGAGACTCGACCACTCGTTCGCGAGTGGCGCGAACGACACCGGCCACTACATCGGGCAGTCCTCGCACGCGCGGGTGGACCACAACGTCGCGAAGGACAACGTGAGCGGCTTCGAGCTCGAGAACAGCTCGCGGATCCGCGCCGACCACAACCTGGCGGTCGGCAACACCGGAGGCATCCTGTCGTTCACGTTGCCGAACCTCGACGTGAAGTCGAACTCGGACAACCGGATCGACCACAACCGCGTGCTCCGCAACAACAGGAAGAACACGTGCGTAGAGCCCGAGGACACGGTCTGCGCCGTGCCGGCGGGCACCGGGATACTGATGCTGGCGATCGACCGGAACCGTGTCGCGGCGAACAAGGTGACCGGCAACCGCTCATACGGGATCGCGGTGGCGAACTACTGCGTGGCGCTGAACATCCCGAAGGCGGACTGCGACGCCCTCGACATCGACCCGAACCCGGACGGTAACCGGGTGATCGGCAACACGGCGAAGAAGAACGGGAACAACCCCGACCCCTCGGTGCCGGACGTCTTCACGGTGGACCTCGCCTGGGACCTGGGCGGCACCGACAACTGCTGGTCGAACAACAAGGCCGGAACGATCTTCCCCTCGCCGCTGCCCGCCTGCCCGTAGCGCGATGCCGAAAGGCCCGCTGGTGCGGGCCTTTCGACACGGGGGTGTCGCCGTGGGTCCTAGTGGCCCGCGATGGCTCTCGCGACCACGCTCTCGTCGGGACCAGGTGTCGCCGCGGGGCGCGTGAGCGAAGCGGCGACCGCGCTCTCCTCGGGTCCGCCATCGGATCGGCTCGCAACCGTCGAGCCCGGAGCGCTCGTCTGGACCGCCTGCGCTGGTGTCGCGGTGCCACCGTCGTCGATGGCGAGCACCACAACGGCCGTCGTGAGACCCACGACGGCGATCATTGCGACCGCCAGCAGCGCCCGAAGCTGCTGGTACCGGGAACGCAGCACGACGGCGGGGTGATGCGTCGAGATGGCCTCGCTCATGAGGGCCTCCTTGTGTGGGGGTTGGACATCGGCGACGATCATTCGACGACCCGGTAACCGCTCGACCACACGGTGGTAACGCGCCGGCCATGGACTTCCGCATCCTCGGACCGCTCGAAGTGCTCCACGACGGCCGCAGGCTGGAGCTCGCGGGCACCAGACCACGAGCGCTGCTCGCGCTCTTCCTGCTTCACGCGAACGAGACCCTCACGAGGGATCGCATCGTCGACGAGCTGTGGGGTGAGGACACCCCGGCCGGCGCGGCGAAGAGCCTGCAGATGCAGATCCACCGCCTCCGCAGGGCGCTGGCCGATGATCAAGGAAGCGGACGGGGCAGCGTGATCGTCACGCGGGAGGGCGGCTACGAGCTCACTGTCGCCGCCGACTCGCTCGATTCGAACCGCTTCGAGCGGCTCCTCGCCGAGGGCCGCGCGGAGCTCGCGGGCGAGCGGCCGGGACCGGCGCTCGCGATGTTCGAGGAGGCGCTCGCCCTGTGGCGTGGGCCGCCGCTGGCGGATCTCGCCTACGAGCCCTTCGCCCAGCAGGAGATCGCGCGCCTCGAGGACCTGCGAGTGGCAGCGCTCGAGCAGCTGATCGAGGCGAAGCTCGCTCTAGGCCGGCACGCGGAGGTGGTGGGCGAGCTTGACGTGCTCATCCGGGAGCACCCGTACAGGGAGCGCATGCGCTTCCAGCTCATGCTCGCGCTGTACCGCTGCGACCGCCAGGCGGAGGCGCTCCAGGCCTACCAGGATGCCCGCAGGACGCTGGTCGACGAGCTCGGCATAGAGCCCGGTCACCGTCTGCGTGAGCTCGAGCGCGCGATCCTCGCGCAGGACCCCGGCCTGCGCCCACCGTCCGCGGCGCCCGCGGCGGCGGAGCCGGCGCCCGGCAGGCCGCACCGCGCGTTCGTCGGGCGCGATCGAGAGGTCGCCGAGCTCGCCGCCGGCCTCGACAGTGCGCTGGCGGAGCACGGGCAGGTGATCCTGCTCTCGGGCGAGCCCGGAATCGGCAAGAGCCGGCTTGCCGACACGCTCCTGCGGCGCGCCCGTGCCCGTGACGCGGCCGTGCTCGTCGGGCGCTGCTGGGAGGCCGGCGGCGCTCCGGCGTACTGGCCGTGGATCGATGCGCTCCGCGGCCACGTGCGCGATACCGCATCCGACGTGCTGCTGGCGCAGCTCGGCGACGGCGCGGCGGATCTCGCGCAGCTGCTTCCGGAGCTGCGCGAGCGCTTCCCGGATCTGCCGCCGTCCCGGCTCCTCGAAGGAGAGGGCGCGCGCTTTCGCCTCTTCGACGCCGTGAGCTCCTTCCTCCGCGAAGCGGCGAGGGCTCGTCCGCTTGTGATCATCCTGGACGACCTGCATGCCGCCGACGAACCGTCCCTGCTCCTCCTTCAGTACATCGCGCGCGGCCTCCGCGACAGCCGCGTTCTTGTCCTCGCCGCCTACCGCGACGTCGCCCCCGCGCTCAGCGATCCGCTTACATCGGCGCTGGGAGAGCTCGTACGCGAGCCGCACACGAGTCATATCGCGCTCACGGGGCTGAGCCCCTCGAACGTCGGGGAATACGTCGAGTTGTCGACCGGAGTCGAGGCTCCGCAGGGTCTCATCGAGGCGATCCACCAGGAGACCGAGGGAAACCCACTCTTCGTCGCCGAGGTCGTGCACCTGCTCGCGGCGGAGGGGCGGGTCGATCAGGCGGATACCGAGCTCCGCATCCCGCCTGGGATCCGCGCCGTGATCGAGAGGCGCTTGGCCCGGCTGTCCGAACGCTGCCGCGAGTTGCTCGTGCCCGCCTCTGTGTTCGGGCGCGAGTTCGGACTCGATGCGCTCACCGAGCTCAGCCGGCTCACTCCCGGGGAGGTGCTCGACGTGTTGAACGAGGCGATGACCGAGCGCGTGCTCGACGATGCGCCCGGCGCGATCGGACGGCTTCGGTTCGGCCACGCGCTGATCAGGGACACCCTGTACGACGGTCTGACGGCCGCGAGCCGCATGCAGCTCCACCGGGAGGTTGGCGAGGCGCTGGAGGTCACGTACGCGGCCGACCGGGAACCTCACCTCGCCGAGCTGGCGCAGCACTTCGTGGCAGCCGCTCCGCTCGGCCTGGCGGAGAAGGCCGTCGAATACAGCCGCCGGGCGGGCGATCGGGCGGCCGCCCAGCTGGCGTTCGAGGAGGCTGCTCGCCACTATGAGATCGCGCTGACGCTCGTCGCGCCGCCTGCGGCGAGGTGCGAGCTGCTGCTTTCTCTGGGCGACGCGCAAGCACGCGCCGGTAACTCTGCCGCCGCCAAGGAGGCCTTTCGAGAGGCCGCGGATCTGGCGGAGGCCGGCGGCCTCGCGCACCAGCTTGCCCGTGCGGCCGTTGCCTACGGGGGCAGGTTCGCGTGGGCACGAGGGGGCGCCGACCCCGCTCTCGTGCCGCTCCTCGAGCGCGCGCTCTCTGCGATAGGCGAGCGAGACAGCGGCTTGCGGATCAGGCTGCTGGCGCGCCTCGCGGCGTCGATCCGCGACCAACCGTCACGTGAGCGAAGGGTGCGGCTCGGGGAGGAGGCGCTTCGGCTCGCGCGCGACCAGGCAGACCCGGCGACGCTTGCCGCGGCGGTCGAGGGACACTGGATCGCCGTCGAGGGTCCCGATCGATACGTCCGCGGCGACGGAGTGGCCGTGGGCGACGAGCTCATCGCCCTTGGCGAGCGGGTTGGCGACAGGGAGCGGGTGTTTGCCGGCCACGATCACCGTCTGCACTGTCTGTGGGTGCTCAGCGACCGTCCGGGGATCGATGCCGGGCTCGAGACCCTGAGTGCGCTGGCCGCCGAGCTCCGGCAGCCACCCCAACATTGGGCGCTCGGGACGGGCCAGACGATGCTCGCGCTGATGGAGGGCCGCTTCGACGAGGCGGAGCGGCTCGTGGCCGAGACCCTGGCGATCGGCGAGCGGGCCGAGAGCTGGAACGCTCTCGTGTCCCAGCGACTGGCCCTGTTCGTCCTGCGCCGTGCGCAGGGACGACTTGGCGAGCTCGAGGAGACGATCGACAGATCAGTACGCGAATATCCGTCGCTCCCACGGTTCAGAGCGGCACTGGCGCATCTGTACGCCGAACTTGGCCGCGAGCCGGCCGCGCGCGTACTCGTGGACACCCTGCTCAGGGAGGAGCTGAACCCCGAGCACATGGACGCCGAGTGGCATTTCACGATGTGCCTGCTGGCCTACCCCTGTGCCCGGCTGGCTGAGGAGGACGCGTCGCGCCGGCTGTACGAGTCGCTGCTTCCATACGAGCGTCTCTATGCGGTCGCCCCGGTCGAGGCCACGTTCGGCTCAGGTGCGCTGGCCCTGGGTGTCCTCGCCACCGCAATTCGGAGCTTCGATGAGGCGCAGCGGCACCTCGAGCTGGCGATCGAGTTGGAGCGGGGAATGCGTGCGCGCCCTTGGCTTGCGCATGCTCAGCACGAGCTGGCCCGGATGCTTGTCGCTCGCGGCGATAGCCGCGACTCCGAGCGAGCACGCGTGCTCGGCGGCGAGGCGAAGGACACCTACCGCGCGCTCGGCATGGATGTGTGGGAGGCGCGAGCCGCCCAGCAGCCGTAGGCATCGTCATGCGGCGCATCGCGCGCATCGGCTGATTACGATCGCCGGTCATGCGGGTGCGGCTTCTCCTTGCCCCAGTCCTCGTGCTGGGCGCGCTCGGCTCTGCCGCGTACGCGCATGACACGTCGTCGAGCTCCGCCGCGCGGGACGACGTGCGGCGGGGGGTCGTCGAGAACGCCCGGCTGGGTGCGCCCGCGAAGGCGCCACCGGCTCGGTCGCTCGCGTCGGCCACCGGGGACGACCGGCGCTATGCGCTCGCCAATGGCTGCTACTCGCTGCGGGCGCAGCAGGGTGGCGGGCTGGTCGTCAAGGACTCGGCCGGGTATGGCGCCGCCCTCGTGGCGCCCGGGACTCCGGAGGCCTTTCGGATGCAGGCCGCGCGGCTCGGCTCCTATCTCTTCTACGGCCGCGACCGCGACTTCATGGCGGCCAATACGCTCGGAGCGGTCGCGCCGGCCGCCGGCGCCAGTCCGGATGCCGACTGGCAGGTGAACACCGCGCCCGCGAACGCCTTCACGATCACGCTGCCGTCGCGGAACAAGGCGCTCGCCGTCACGGCCGGGCGGCTCGTGCTCACCGACCCGCCGAATGCGGGCACGTTCACGTTCGAGCCGGCCCAGGGCTGCGCGGTCTATCCGGAGGTCGAGACCTCTGCGACCGGAAGGCCCTTCACCAGCCGCACCCCGTGGGGCGAGGTCAAGGGCATGATCGACCTTCACCTCCACGCCATGGCGTTCGAGTTCCTCGGCGGCAGGGCCCACTGCGGCAAGCCGTGGTCTCCATACGGCGCGCCCTACGCGCTCGTGGACTGCCCCGACCACCAGGTGGGCAACGGCTGCGGCGCCGTCCTCGAGAACGCCCTCTACGGCAACCCGGCGCGCTGCCACGACCCGGTCGGCTGGCCGACGTTCAAGGACTGGCCGAACCACGACTCGCTCACGCACGAGCAGACCTATTACAAGTGGATCGAGCGGGCGTACATGGGCGGGCTCCGCGTCATGGTCAACCTGTTCGTGGAGAACAGGCAGCTCTGCGAGCTCTATCCGTTCAAGCAGAACAACTGCGACGAGATGGCCTCGGTGCGCCTCCAGAACAAGGACATCGACGCGCTCCAGGACTACATCGACGCCCAGAACGGCGGCCCGGGCCGCGGCTGGTTCCGCATCGTGACCGACCCGTTCCAGGCCCGGCAGGTGATCGCGCAGGGCAAGCTCGCCGTGATCAAGGGCATCGAGGTGTCAGAGCCGTTCGGCTGCCGCGTCTACAACGACGCGCCGCAGTGCGACCGCGCCAAGCTCGACAGCGAGATCGCCGACGTCCAGCGCATGGGCGTGCGCCAGATGGAGCTGATCAACAAGTTCGACAACGCGCTCGCCGGCGTGGCGGGCGACTCGGGCTCGACCGGCGTCGTGGTGAACGGCGGCAACCGGCTCGCCACCGGCAAGTTCTGGCAGATGCAGCACTGCACCGGGCCGCCGGACGAGCACGACAAGCAGCAGCCCGGCGTGTACGACCACGACGAGAACGACATCCTCAGCCACGTGATCGAGCAGTTCCTGCCGCTGGGCGTGGCGCCGGTCTACCCGACCGATTCGAACTGCAACGCGCGCGGCCTCACCGACCTCGGTGACCACGCGGTCCGCAAGCTGATGCAGAACCGGATCATCATCGACCCGGACCACCTCAGCGTGAAGGCGCGGAAGAGCGTGATGGACCTGCTCGAGGCTGCGCGCTACTCGGGCGCCGTGTCGAGCCACAGCTGGAGCACCTTCGACGTGATCCCGCGGATCTACAGGCTGGGCGGCGTGGTCACGCCGATGCAGGACGCCGCGCCGGAGTGGATCAAGACGTGGAAGAAGACGAAGGCGCAGCGCGACAGGCGCTTCTACTTCGGCTTCGGGTACGGCGCGGATCAGAACGGGCTGGCGTCGCAGATACCGCCACGCGAGGGCGGGGTGCACTACCCGTTCAAGTCGTTCGACGGGAAGGTCACCTTCGGGCGCCAGCGGAGCGGCGAGCGGGTGTTCGACTTCACGAAGGACGGCGTGGCCCACTACGGCATGTTCGCGGACTGGTGGGAGGACATCAGGAGCGCCGGCGGCGCGGCCACGGTGCGCGACATGGCGCGCGGCGCGGAGGCGTACCTGCAGGAGTGGGAGCGCGTGTACGGGATCCGGCACGGCTGCAAGTCCCGGCTCAAGCGGATCACGCGCCTCGGTGTGGCGCACGTCCGGCTCCGCGACACGGCGGCGCAGCTGCTGCGCCGCTCCGGGCAGCCGAAGGTGCGCGGCAACTACGGCTGGAGCTGGTGCGTGCGCGGCAAGAAGAACCGCCACCGGAAGCTCGCGGCGGCGCTCACCCGCGGCGGGAAGGTGGCGTTCGTGGGCACCAACGCCGTGAACGCCGACGCCAAGCGGATCAGGGTGGGCGATCCCGCCTCACGGTTGAGCGGCCACGCGCGCTCGCTCGGGGGCGGGCTGTTCGTGCGGTCCGCCGGGCCGGGCAAGCGATTCGTGTACGGCGCG
>DASUYU010000213.1:0-8532 GCA_036377235.1 Thermoleophilaceae bacterium | reverse complement strand
GTGTCCTCGTCCAGTGCCGCCGCGTGCAGGGTCTCGGCCACCTTCTCCAGCAGGCCGCCGCTGCGCTCGCCCGCCTCGGTCGCCATCGTGGTCGCGTCCGCCGCCAGCCTTGCCACCAGTGCGCGCTCGTGGGCGGCCGCGTTCTGGAACCCCGAGCGGTCGCCGCCGGCGAGCAGCTCCTCCTGGGCCGCGCGGAGGTCGGCGCCGGCGGACAGCAGCGCGTCGAGGTCCTTTCTCCGCCGTCGCGTCAGCTGGTTGATCGCCCACGCCGCCACGGTCGGCCGCCGCAGGGCCTTGACCGCGTTCGCCGCGTCTCGGTCCCCGTCGCGTCGCAGCTCCTTCGCGCGCGCGTCGCGCGCGCGTGTGAACTCGCCCGGCGGCAGCCCGTACAGCTCCTCCGTCGCCCGCTCGACCAGCTCCTCCGTCGCCCGCTCAACCAGCTCGCTGTCCGCCACGTGCAGAGTCTTCCAAGTTCCGGGTACAGCGGAAGACGAAGGTCGAAGCACCGAAGGGAGTGAACGACATGGCCAAGGACCACGGACCGACCATCAAGGACGACAAGCTGTACGAGGAGCTGCGCGAGGACGGCGCCAGCAAGGAGAAGGCGGCCCGCATCGCGAACGCCAAGGCCGGCGGCGAGAACGTGAGCGAGAAGGGCGGCGAGGCCGAGAGCTACGAGGACCGCACTAAGGAGGAGCTCGAGGAGCGGGCCCGGGAGATCGGCATCGAGGGGCGTTCGGAGATGTCGAAGGACGAGCTGATCGACGCCCTCCGCAACCACTGCCCCACGCGGCGGCCGCGGCTGTCGCGGCGGCCGCCGGGCTCAGTAACCGATCAGCCTCGCGAAGGCCTTCGCGCTCCGCGCCGGCCTGCCGGACCGCGCCTCGGCGCGGTCCGCGTAGGTCAGGAGCAGGCGGCCGCCATTCACGCCGAGCCAGCGGAGCGGCTCGGGCTCCCAGTCGCGCGAGCGGTGGCCCACCCACGGCAGGTGCGTCAGGTCGCTCTCGCGACCGGTGATCAGCTGGGCGAGTGTGCGCCCGGCGAGGTTCGCGGTGGCCACCCCGTCGCCCACGTAGCCGCCCGCCCAGGCCACCCCGCGGAGGCGGTCGAATCCCACGGACGCGTGCCAGTCGCGCGGCACGCCGAGCGCGCCGCCCCAGCGGTGGGTCACCTCGTACGGGGCCACCGCGGGGAAGAGGTCCACGAGCACCTCACGCAGCAGCGAGTGCACGCGCTCGTCGCGGTCGAAGTCCGGCCGTGTCCGCGATCCGAAGTGGTACGGCGCCCCGCGGCCGCCGAACGCGAACCGGTCGTCCGCCGTTCGCTGGCCGTAGATGCGCATGTGGCGCAGGTCGGCGAACGTCTCGCGGCGCCGCAGGCCGATCTCGTCCCATACGGCCGAGGGGAGCGGCTCCGTCGCGATCATCAGCGAGTACAGCGGCACGAACCGGCGCCGCTCGTCGCGCAGGCTCGCGGTGTAGCCCTCGGTGGCGCGCACCACCGTCTCCGCCCGGACCGAGCCGTGCTCCGTCATGAGCTCGCCGCGCCGCAGGCCGGTCGCGCGGGTGCGCTCGAACAGGGAGACGCCGCGCGCCTCCACCCGCTCCGCCAGCCCGCGCACCAGCTTCAGCGGATGCACCACGGCGCAGTTCGGTGTGTAGGTGGCGCCGAGGACCCGCGTGGCCCGCGCGATGTCCTCGGCCTCCGCCTTCGACAGCAGCTCGAGCCCCTCCACGGGCCCGGTCAGCCGCCGCTCCTCCTCCACCAGCTCGCGCGCGCGGGTGAGCTGCGCCTCGTTGCGGGCCAGCGAGATCGTGCCGCCGCGCGCGTAGTCGGCGTCGATCCCCTCGCGCTCGGCCACCCGTCCCACCTCGGCGATCGACTCGTGCATCGCGCGCCGCACCGCGACCGCGGCCTGCAGCCCGTGCCGGCGGGCGATCCCGCTCGACGCGGGCGGGAACAGCGCCGAGCACCATCCGCCGTTTCGCCCCGACGCCCCGAAGCCGGCGATCTCGCGTTCCACGATCGCGATCCGCAGCGCGGGGTCGATCTCGTGCAGGTAGTACGCGGCCCACAGGCCGGTGTAGCCGGCACCCGCGATCGCGACGTCGGCCTCGATGTCGCCGGGCAGCGGCGGCCGCGGCGTCAGGTCGACGCCGGCCGTGTGATGCCACAGCGAATCCGCGAATCCCACGAGCCGGGCAACCTACACGCTCGGGGTACCCGATTGGGGGGACGCTATTCGAATGGACGCACGGCGGCGATCTGGACTAGCCTTTTCGGCGTAATGGCCGGGCGGCCGCCCGGTCGAGAACAACGCAGTTGGAGTGTCAATACATGGCCACCGGAACCGTCAAGTGGTTCAACGACGACAAGGGCTTCGGCTTCATCACACCCGATGAGCCGGGTAAGGACCTTTTCGTTCACTACACCGGGATCGTCGGCGACGGCTTCAAGTCGCTTGCCGAGGGCTCCCAGGTGTCCTACGACGCCGAGCCCAGCGACAAGGGGCCCAAGGCCGTCAACGTAACGCCGCTTTAGCGGTAACCGGTGGCGCGGCGCGATTTGGCGCCGCGCCGCCGAATTCCGACCCCTACGCCTAGGGGTCCACTCAAATATCAGGGCTACGTTCAGGGGGAAACCCCGATGCGCGCGTGGGTGCATGAGCGGAAGATGGCGGCATGGAATTCATGTACGAGCACACGGATATTCCGGCGGGCCTAACGCTCCTGGACTACCGGCGTGCGCGGCCCCGCCATGCCCGGCGGACGCTCATCGCCACCCTCCGCTCGTCGGTTGCACCCCGCCGCTACTCCCCGGTTGGCGGGGCATACTTCGCACGCTCATCCACCTCGCGGTAGAGACGCATCCCAATAGGGCTCTGCATCTCTTCCGCGAGGTGACCGAGCAACCCCGCGGTCCGCGCCAGGAGCGCGAATCCGCGCAGGAGCGGGCACGGGAAGCCGAGGTCGGCCAGCGCCGCCCCGGCCACGCCGGCACCGTTGATCGGCAGCTCACGGCCGGTCTGGCGCGCGTGCGCCGCCGCCAGCTCGCGTAGGCGCACGAGATACGACCCGGTCAGGCCGGTCTCCTCGGCGATCTCGTAGATCCGGGGCGTGCGCGGGTCCTCGACCTTGTGGATCGGGTGGCCGAGCCCCGGGATCCGCCGGCCCGCCTCGAGCTCGCGCGCCACCGCGCCCTCCACGTCGTCGCCGGCGGCGTCGAGGAACTTCACCGTGTCCTCCACGACACCCAGGAACACGCTCCCGGCACCCAACAGGCCGGCCGCGACTGCCCCCTGCAGGGACTCCGGCGCGCCCGTATGGGTTAGCCGTGCGGCGAGGACGGTGGGGGTGAGGCCGTGATCGGCCAGCGAGACGAGCACCGCGTCGAACAGACGCGTCTCCTCCGGCGTTGGCATACGTCCCCGCACCACCAGGAAGGCGAGCTCGGACAGCGTGGCCCTGCCCATCAGGTCGCGCGCCAGGTCGCGGCCCATCACCGTGATGCTGTCCGCGTCGGAGGTTCCGACCGAGGTCTCGAAGCTCATGTGGGGAGCCTATGTTTCGCGACCCGCCCCGTGGCCGTGTGGGGCAGCTCGTCGAGCGCCTCGTATTGGCTCGGGACCTTGAACTTCGTCAACCGGCCCGACGCCCACTCGCGCAGGGCATCGAAGTCCGCCTCGGCGCCCTCGCGCATGACCACGAACGCCTTGATGTCCTCCTCGGACAGCTCGGAGGGCACGCCCACCACCGCCGCCTCGACCACGTCAGGATGCGATGCCAGCGCCTCCTCGATCTCGGCCGGCGCCACGTTCTCGCCGCGCCGCCTGATCACCTCCTTCTTCCGGCCCAGGAAGGTGTACGTGCCGTCCGCGTTCAGCCGCACGAGATCGCCGGTCTTCAGCCAGCCGTCCTCGGCCAGCACGGCGGCCGTCTCCTCCGGCATCTTCCAGTAGCCCTTCATGACGGCTGGGTTCCGCAGCTCGAGCTCCCCGTCCGCGTTCATTCGCGCCTCGTTCACCTCGCCGAGCGTCGGGTGCTGGCGCGGGACGCCGAGCGTGCCGTACGGCCGCGTCCCGTGCGGCCACACGGTGCCGTAGGGCGTCTCCGACATCGCGTAGCCGGACATCAGCCGGAGCCCGAAGCGGCGCTCGAACTCGAGGTGGCGCGCCTCGGGCGGTGTCGGCCCGGCGTAGGCGAGCCGCACCGGGTTGTCCGGATCGTCCGCGCGCTCCGGCTGGCGCATCAGCATCTCGAGCATCGCCCCGATCGCGTTGAACTGGGTGGCGCCGTACCGGCGTGCGGAGTCGAAGAAGCCGCTGGCCGAGAAGCGGGGGAGGAGCACCAGGCTCGCGCGCGCGGCCACCGATCCGAGGACGGAGTAGGCGGGCGCGTTGATGTGGAAGAGCGGCAGCGCGGTCATCAGCCGGTCCTCCTCAGTCAGCCCCAGCCACCACGGGAAGCCCTCGCCCGCCATCGTGTAGGCGCGATGCGTCTGCGTCACGAGCTTCGAGCGCCCGGTCGTGCCCGAGGTGGGGATGAGGACGGCGGGATCGTCGTGGGTGGCGGGCCCCGGTCCGTCGAGCTCGCCGGGCTCCGAGAACAGCTCGTCGAGGTTCTCGTCCGTCACGACGAGCGCGGGCTCCACCTGCCCGGTCAGTCCGTTCAGCTCCGCCTCGGTCTGGCGCGGGTCGACGCCCACGTAGATGGCGCCGAGGTAGGCGGTGGCCAGCCAGAGGAACAGGTACCGCGGATCGTTCCGGGCGGTGGCCAGCACGAGGTCGCTCTTCGCGACCCCGTGCCGGCTCAGCCCCGCGGCGGCCCGGGCGATCCGTGCCCGAGCGTCGCCGTAGGTGTACGACTCGTCCTCGAAGAGGAGCCAGCGCCTGTCCGGGACGGCGGTGGCAGCCTCCTCAAAGAGCTGTGGGATGGTCGCGTGGTCCCGGCGGATGCGGTGACCTTAGTGGCGGCGCCGTGGCGGTCAGCGCGTCCTGCACCTTGGTCAGGTCGAGGTTGAAGCGGTCCGCCAGGAACTTGGCGAGCGCCTGCTGCTCCTGCTTCCAGTCGTTCTCGACATCGGCGCGCAGCGAGCGGAACGCGTCACGCAGATCCGCGCGGCTCACGCCGAGCTTTCGTGCGAGCTGCCGGAGCGGCAGCGCACGGTCGCGGTGCCCGGGGCCGGGCCCGGGATGGCCGGGGCCGTCGGGACCGGGCGCGCCGAATGGCGGCATGATCTTGGCCAGCGCGCTCTGCACGTCGGATGCCTGGAGCCCGAGCTCGCCGGCGAGCTTCTGGGCGAAGTCGCCCGGAGAGTGCGGCTCGTCGCCCCGCAGCTTGTCGAGCGCCGCCTTCACCTTCGCGGTGTCCACGCCCAGCGCGCCCGCGAGCCTCGCGGCGAAGCGGCCCTCGCGGTCGGCGTGCAGCCCCTCGAACGCGCTCTTCACCTTCGCGCTCGAGATCCCGAGCGCCTTCGCCAGCCTCGCCGCGAACTCGTCGCGCCGGTCCGACTCGTGCTGGTCGTGGTAGTCGCGCAGGGCGTTCATGAGCTCGGTGGAGCCCACGCCGAGCTTGTCGGCAAGCTGGCTGAGGCCCGGCGGCGCGCCGCGCTCGAACGGCAGCGGCGGCGCGCCGCCGCGCTCCGCGCCACTTCCATCCTGCTCGGTCGTGTTGTTGTCGGCGATGGCGGTGCCGTCGCCCGCCTGGGTCCCCAGGCCGTAGCCGACGGAGGCGATCGCCAGCGCGCCTCCGACGACGATGATCGTGGTACGTCGCTGTCGTCGCATGCCGAGAGACTCCCGCGCGTGTGTAGGAGCAGCGTAAGAACGGCGTAGGAATCGCAGAAGAAAGCGCCGGTGGCAGCCACAATGGACCGGATGCGCATCCTGATCGTCGACGACGACCGTGCACTCCGCGACGCCCTGCGCCGCGCGCTCGTGCTTGGCGGGTACGACACCGTGCCGGTCGAGGACGGCGAGAGCGCCCTGGCCGAGGTGGCGCGGAGCGAGCCGGACGCGGTCGTGCTCGACATCGGGCTGCCGGACATCGACGGCCTCGAGGTGTGCCGGCGCCTGCGCGGCGCGGGCAACCGCGTGCCGGTGCTGATGCTCACCGCACGCGACGCCGTGGCCGACCGCATCGACGGCCTCGACGCGGGCGCCGACGACTATCTCGTGAAGCCGTTCGACGTGGGCGAGCTCCAGGCGCGCCTGCGCGCCCTCCTGCGGCGGAGCGGCCTGAACGGCGATGCCACGGGCGTGACCTACAAGGAGCTCCGCCTCGACGGCGACCGGCACGGCGTGAGCGTGGGCGACAGCTTCGTGGAGCTGACCCGCACCGAGTACCAGCTGCTCGAGCTCTTGATCACGAACGCCGGCCGCATCCTTCCGCACTCCCTGATCTACGAACGCGTGTGGGGCTACGACTTCGGCCCGGCCTCGAACGCGCTGCGCGTGTACATCGGGTACCTGCGCCGCAAGCTCGAGCAGGCGGGCGCGCGGCCGCTCCTCCACACCGTGCGCGGCGTGGGATACGTGCTGCGCGAGCCGTGAGCCTGCGCACCCGCATAGCGGCCGCGGCGGGGATCGCCGTGGCGCTCGTGGTGGTGATCGCCGCGGTGGCGATCTACCTCGGCGTGCGCGCCGAGCTGCGCGGGGAGGTGGACAGCTCCCTGCGGGACCGCGCGAGCGCGCTCACGATGCGCGGCGGCGACCGCGAGCGCGGACCCGGCGAGCCGAACGGCGGCGGAGGGCGGCCCCGGCCGGGCGGCGCCTTCCCGATCCTGCCGCCGGAGCCCTTCGGCGGCCCGGAGGGCTTCGCGCAGCTCGTGCTTCCGTCGGGCCAGGTGGTGCGCCCGCCCCAGTCGCGCGACGCGCTCCCGGTGGATGCCACGACGCGCGCGCTCGCGCGGAGCGGCTCCGGCGAGTTCCTGAGGGACGAGCGGGTGTCGGGCACGCACGTGCGCGTCCTCACCCGCGGCACCGGGAGCCGAGGGGCGATCCAGGTGGCCCGCCCGCTCGACGAGGTTGACCGCCAGCTTGACCGCGTGCTGCTGGTCCTGCTGCTGGTGGGCGCGGCGGGCGTGGCGCTCGGGGCCGCCCTCGCGGCGGTGGTGGCCCGGACCGCGCTCGCGCCGATCGACCGCTTCACGCGCCGCACCGAGGAGATCGCGGGCGATCCGGACCCCTCGCACCGGATCGACGTGACCTCGAAGGACGAGCTCGGCCGCCTCGCCCGCAGCTTCAACACCACGCTCGACGCGCTCGAGCGCTCCGTCGAGGCGCAGCGCCAGCTCGTGGCGGACGCGAGCCACGAGCTGCGCACGCCGATCGCGAGCCTGCGCGCGAACATCCAGACGCTCGAGCACGCGGAGCGGCTGCCGGCGGCCGAGCTCATGTCGCTCCGGGCCGACATCGTGGGCGAGCTGGACGAGCTGACCGCGCTCGTGGCGGACATCGTCGAGCTGGCGCGCGGCGCGAAGCCGGGCGAGGCCGAGGACGAGGTGCGGCTCGACGAGATCGTCGAGAGCGTGGCCCACCGGGCGCGCGGCAGGGCAAACGGGATCGCGATCGACGTGTCCACCGAGCCGACGGTGGTCCGGGGCGCGCCCGACCGGATCCAGCGCGCCGTTTCGAACCTGGTGGACAACGCGCTCAAGTGGAGCCCCGGCGACGGCCGTGTGGAGATCGACCTCGCGGGCGGCCGCCTGAGCGTGCGCGATCACGGCCCGGGCTTCAAGGAGGCCGACCTGCCACACGTGTTCGACCGCTTCTACCGGGCGGACAACGCGCGGTCGCTGCCCGGCTCAGGGCTCGGTCTGGCGATCGTGCGCCAGGCCGCCGAGGCGCACGGCGGCGAGGTGGAGGCGAGGAACGCGCCGGACGGAGGGGCGGTCGTGCGCGTGTCGTTCGGGGCGGACGCTCAGGGCACCGGCTGAAGCCACGCCCTCCGCTTCTCGATCGCCTCGCTGATCCGGCGCGCCAGTGCCGGGGACTCGCGCTCGAGATCCTTCAGCACCGGTCCGCTGAGGACGATCAACCTCAGCGGCGTCTCCGCGATCACATCGGCGTTGCGTCCAGAGCCGTCGAGCAGACCCATCTCGCCGAAGAAGTCGCCGGGGCCCAGCTCGTCGAGGTACTGGCCGTCCGAGACCACCCTCGCCGTGCCCTCCTCGATCACGAAGAACTCGTGTGCGGTCTTGCCCTCGCAGCAGAGCACCTTCCCGGCCGGCACGTCGATCTCGTCGCCGCGCATCGCGAGGAGCCGGCGCTGCTTGCGCGAGAGAGTCGAGAACAACTCGATGCGCCGAAGCGCGGCTTCGTCCATCAGCTCCTCCACCGCCTATCCTCCCACCGCGCGGCCGCGGTGGCAACGGCTGCCAGACTGAACCCATGGCCTCCGTGCTCGTTCTCGGCGTCGGCGGCATCGTGGGGGAGGCGTGGATGTGGGGCTACCTCGGCGGCGCCCAGAGTTCCGGCGGCGACGACTTCCGCCGTGCGAAGCAGCTCATCGGCACATCCGCCGGGTCGATAGT
>DASUYU010000212.1:0-2586 GCA_036377235.1 Thermoleophilaceae bacterium | reverse complement strand
GGGCAAGGTCTACAAGCAGATCGCGCACGAGCTGGAGCTCTCGACGAGCACGGTGCGCACGCACCTCCACAACACGTACGCGAAGCTCGGCGCGGTGGACCGCGCGCAGGCGGTCCTGATCGCCACCGAGCGCGGCTGGATTTAGACGGCCACCGGCTTAACGGGCGCGAGCACCATCACCCTGCTGCCGCGGTCCGACGAGTCGATCGTCAACTCGCCGTCCAAGAGCTCCGCACGCTCGCGCATGCTGGCCAGGCCCAGGTGGCCGGGCTCGGACGAGACCCCGTTGATCCGGTCCAGGTCGTTCCTCCCGTGGAAGCCCTTGCCGTCGTCGGCCACGCGGAGCTCGATGTGATTGCCGACGGCGCGGAGCGAGATCTCGACCCGGCTGGCCTCGGCGTGGCGCCCCGCGTTCACCACGGCCTCCTGAGCGATCCGAAACAGGTCGCCCGCCATCTCCGGGGAGAGGTCGAGATGCTCGATCGCCAGGCGCACCTCGATGCCGAAGCGGCGCTGCCAGACCGGCATGCAGTTCTCGATCGCCGTCTCGAACGACATCTCCTGGAACGCGTACGGGCCGAGCTCGACGATCTCGTCGCGCAGGGCGCGCACGTTGCGGCTCACCAGGTCCCGGGCCTCGTCGATCAGGTTCCCTACCTGCTCCTCGTCGGCCTCGCCGCGGGCGGCGGACAGGATCATGTCGAGGCCGATCAGCTCCTGAACGGGGCCGTCGTGGATCGACTCGGCCACTCGCCTGCGCACCTCGCTCTCGGCCTGCATGGTGCGCCTCGACAGCTCGCGCGCGCGCAGGCGGGAAGCCGACTCGGACGTGCGGAGCAGCCCGACCACCACCGAGGTGGCGAGCGCGGACAGGAAGAAGACGACCTCGTAGAAGATGAGGAGGTCGGTGTCGACGGGAGCGTCACCCCGGATCGCGGCGCCGGCGACAAGCGCGCCCGCACCGAGCGCTCCGATCATCACTCCGCGCCGCTCCCCCTGGAAGTGCGCGTGGGCGGCGATCAGGAACAGAGCCGCCATCTGCACGCCGAAGAGCGTGTCCGGAGCCACGAGCTGGATGGCGAGGAGGAGCGCGAAGTCGATCGCCGGCACCGCCGGGTGGAGCGCTCGCTGCGGCTTGCGGCGCGCGAGGGCGAGCACCAGGATCGACCACACCACGAAGACCGCCAGCACAGCGCCGGCGCGACCGTCGTAGGGGAAGCCCACGATGGCGACGGCCGTGAGAGCCGCGATCGACACAACCAGGCGCGACAGCGCGAACACCACGACGGGAGCCGCGGAGTCGATCGGGACCCGGCGCATCATGCCGTGGACCTGACGCGCGCCCGCCACAGCTGGATCGCGACGAGCCCCGCGCCGGCCGAGTCGATCACCCAGTCCACGGGCGTGCCGTGGCGGTCCTCCACGAAGGTCTGGTGGAACTCGTCGCTGATCGCGTAGGCGCTCGCAAGCACGAACGCCAGTAGAACCGCTCTTCGCTCATTTGTCACGCTTCGGAGCGCTCGCCACCACAGGAAGCAGAGGAGGCCGTACTCGGCGAAGTGGATGACCTTACGGCCGACGTGGTCGATCAGACCGAGCCCCGAGTTGAGGCTGGGCTGGGCCGAGAAGGCGAAGATGACGCCCATGAGAATGAGCGGCGGAAGCCACAGATCGAGCCTCAGAGGGCGCATGCCCATACCGTAGAGTCGTCCGCGTGCTGGTGATCACGAGCAAGTCGCCGTACGCGCTCCGCGCGCTCTCGGAGCTGGCCCGCCGGGGCGACTCCGCGCCGGTGCCGATCGGCGATCTGGCCCGCGCCCGCGACATCCCGGTTCAGTTCCTGGAGGGCCTCTTCGCGACGCTGCGGCGCGCAGGCATCCTGCAGTCGCAGCGTGGCGTGAAGGGCGGCTACACCTTCGCCCGTCAGCCGAGCGACGTGACCGTGCTCGAGGTGGTCGAGCTCCTGGAGGGCGAGCTGGGCGCCGAGGCGGCCGCGAGCGGCCCGATCTGGACCGAGGCAACCGAGGCCGTGAGAGGGGTACTGGCCGCAACGACGATCGCCGACGTGGCCGAGCGCGAGGCGCGCGACTCGGAGACGCCGATGTACTACATCTAGAGGCGAATACCGGGCGGGCGATGTCGCAGGAGAACGTGGAGCTGACTCGCCGGACCTTTGACGCCTCGCGTCGCCGTGACTTCGACGAATTCGTCGCGTACCACCACCCGAGTTGCAAGATCGAGCCGCTGCTCGCCGCCGTCGCGGCGACTATCGCGGGTGCTCCGGGGTCCGGGAATGGTGGGCACCGAGGCCGAGGCCCTCGAGGCCTAGGGCTGCGGGGGTAGTCCTTCGGGCCCTCCTGCGGGACTAGTGCTTCGGCCCCGGGAAGCAGGCGATGTCGTACTGCGAAACCGCGCGGCTGTTCCCGTTCGCCAGCGAGGGGGTGCCGTCACTTCCCGCGTAGTGCGCTTCAGCGGTTGCGAAGCCACCGGTGCCGAAACCGGGCGGCGGGGTGGCCCCGGCGTCCTCGCACGAAGCGTTCGGCTGCCCCGCAAGCGCGGGGCCGGCGAAGCTCAGACACACTGCCG
>DASUYU010000211.1:0-2832 GCA_036377235.1 Thermoleophilaceae bacterium | reverse complement strand
CTCTCCGGCGCTCGCCCCGTCCGCGCGCGCGGACCCGCTCGGCGCAATTCGGCGCGCGGCCCCGGATGCGCTCCGGCGGGCCGGGCGGGGTGCGGGGACGCTGTGGCGGCGGGCCTGGTTCGCGTGTCTCGTCTGGGAGCGGACCCGGTATGCGTTCCGGCATCCGGAGAGCCGGCTGCCCGGCTACACGCTGCCGTACGGCGTCGCGCTGCGGATGATCAACAGCTGCGTCAGCCCGGTCGACCTGCTGCGCGACGTCCCCGGCCTCGATCCCGGCCCATGAGGCGCGAGCGCGGCCAGGCGAGCGTCGAGTTCGTCGCACTCGTGTCGCTGTGCTGTCTCGCGTTCGGTGCGCTGCTGGCGCTCCGCGGCGGTTTCGACGGGCGTGACGCCGGCGGGTTCCTCGCGCACCATCTGGTGTGCGCCGCCACCGGGCGCTGTGCCCGCGACGAGCAGCGGCTCGTGGCCGCTTACGGCGGGCCCACCGCCGCCTCGGTGCGCTCGCTCGCGCCCAGCCTCGTGTTCGAGCCGGGCGAGCACGAGCTGCCCGTGGACTGGCGCGAATGCCGCCGCGTGGCCTGCTCGGTCGCTCCAGACGATCCCGCCCTCGACGCACACGTCGCCGCCGGACGCCGCGGGCGCGCGGCCGCGCGCGCCACCGCCTTCACCCACGTGATCCGGCGCGGCGGGCGCCTCTACATCCAGTACTGGCTCTACTACCCCGACTCCAACACCACGCTCGCGGGGTCGGACAGGATCTGGGCGCGCGTGCTGGGCTGGATCGCCCCGTATCCCGGCTTCCACAGGGACGACTGGGAGGGCGCCTTCGCCCGGGTGGACCCCGACGGCCGCGTCTGGCTCCGGGCCAGCTCGCACGGGCACTTCCAGAGCTGCAAGTGGGCCTTCTGCCGCGGCGAGTGGGCGCGACACGGGGGGTGGGTACGGATCTCGCGCGGCAGCCACTCCGGCCATGTCCCATTCGTCGCCCTCCCGCCGAGCCCGGCCGGGCCCATCGTCGCTCGCCCCATGCCGCGCCCGCTTCGCCCACGCCTGAGACCCGTCTGGCCGGGCAGAGGGCTCCGCGAGCGCAGCACCACGGGCGAGGGCCTGCGGCTCGTCCCGCTCGAGTCGATCGACCCGCGGACGTACGTGCCGCTCGATCCGGATGTCCTCCGTCCGTGGGACAAGGACGCGTACCTCGACCCGCTCGCCGGAAGGTCATGAGGGGCAAGAACGGCCTCTTCGGACTAGTCTGGAGCTCGTGGATTCGTGCGGGCCCGCGTTTGCGCGGGAGGCTTCGAGGGGAAGCGCGTCTCAGTGAAGGTGGGGTTGGTGCTCGGCGCTGGAGGCGTGCTCGGTGGCGCGTGGCTGGTCGGCGGCCTGAGCGCGGTGGCGCGCGAGACGGACTGGGATCCGGGTAGCGCCGACTTCGTCGTCGGCACCTCCGCCGGGTCGATGATCGGAGCCCTCGTGGCGGGCGGAATCCCGCCGTGGTTCATGGTCGCCCACTCGCGCGGAGAGGTCTTCGACGGCCTCGTCGGGCCCGACGGCCGGCCCGCTGCCGAGGCCGACCGCTCCGCCGGCGCGAGCTTCCGGCTTCACCGCGGCATCCCGGCCATCGGCCCAGGGTCGCTCCGGATGGCGTTCACCGCCATGTCGAACCCGCTCAGGCACACGCCGCTCCAGATGGTCGCCGGATGGATCCCGTCCGGCTTCATCTCCACCGACTCCCTCAGGGACACCGTCGCCCGGGCCGTGCCCGGCGACTGGGTCGATCACCCGAACTACTGGGCCGTGGCCTGCGACTACGAGACCGGCCGCCGCATCCCGTTCGGCCGGCTCGGCTCCCCGCGCGCTCACATCGGCGACGCGGTCGCCGCCTCGTGCGCGATCCCCGGCTTCTACCGCCCGGTAAAGATCGGCCGCCGCCGTTACGTGGACGGCGGCGTCTGCTCCGTCTCGAACCTCGATCTCGTCGCGGGCCGCGGGCTCGACCTGGTCATCTGCCTCAACCCGCTCACGAGTTCCCAGGAGGGCCGGCGCGCCGGTGGCGGCGTGCGCGCCGCGGCCACGGGCGCGATCAGCGGAGCGATCGACTTCATCCCCTCGCTCACCCGGCGCGCCTCCCGCGCCCGCCTCGAGCGCGAGGAGCGCAAGGTGCGCCGCTTCGGGACCCAGGTGATCGTGATCGAGCCGACCGCGGAGGACCACGCGGCGATGGGGCGCAACTGGATGAACACGGAGCGCCGCCAGGACGTGATCGACACGGCCGAGGAGACCGTGGCGGCGCAGCTGCGCCGCCCCGAGGTGCGCGCTCTGGTCGAGGGTCTGCCGCAGGGCGATCCGCACAAGGTCAGGCGGCCGTCCGGGCACCCGTCGACGTGGCCCGAGCTGCTCACGTCGACACGCTGGGCGGCGTGAGGCACGCGCGGTGAGCACGTCTACCGCGCATGGATCGACGAACGGCGGCGCGCCCGGCGGCGCGGCCCAGGGAGCCGCCTCGCTCGCCCAGATGGCCGCCCGCGTGATCGGCGCGATCGCCCAGGAGGCGCAGCGCCGCGTGCCCACCGCGGACCTCGACGAGCGCGACCCCGACTACATCCGCGAGACGCTGCCGCGGTTGTGGATGCTCGCGAGCCTGTACTTCCGGGCCGAGGTGCGAGGCCTCCAGAACATCCCGGAGGAGGGCCCGGTGCTCCTGGTGGGCAACCACTCCGGCGGGAACCTCACACCCGACACGCACGTGTTCACGCTGGCGTTCAGCACCTACTTCGGAGTGGAGCGCCGCTTCCACCAGCTCGCCCACAACCTCGTGCTGTCGATGCCCGGCCT
>DASUYU010000210.1:0-13043 GCA_036377235.1 Thermoleophilaceae bacterium | reverse complement strand
TCATGATCGGCGTGATCATCACGGTGAGGATCACGACGGCCACGAGCATGCTGTTGCCGGACAGCTGGACGACGTAGGCCACCGACTTCTTCGTCCCGGTGCCGATCAGGTGATTGCCCACGAACGGCACCAGCACCAGGATCCCGATCAGGCCGTAGATGACGGAGGGAACCGCGGCAAGCAGTCGCACGACCGGCTCGAGCACGGCCCGCAGCCGGTCAGGCGCGAACTCCACGATGAAGATGGCGGCGAACAGAGCGAAGCTGAGCCCGATCGCCACCGCGCCGACGGTCACCAGTGCCGTGGCGTAGAGCAGCGGCCAGGCGTGCAGCGTGTACTCGTACTTGTCCGGGTTCGCGGGCGAGTTGAAGATGTCGATCAGCTGGTCGTCGACGTTGCCGCCGCCGCCGAACCACGCCAGCCCGTTGTGCGAGAACGACGGCCACGCCTTCGTCAGGACGAAGACGACCATCCCGGCGATCAGCACGAGCACCACCGACGCGAGCGCGCCGAGCATGAGCTCGGCGCGCCTGTCGCTCCGGTTCGGCTCGGTGGCCGGTGAAACCGGTCCCGTCATCTAGCCCCTGATCGGGACCCAGCCCGTCGCGGTGATGGCGTGCGCCGCCCTGCTCCGCTGGATCCAGCGGATGAACTTCAGCGCACCGCCGGTGGGCCGGCCGCGGGTGACCATCCAGAAGTTGCGGACACCCTCGTACTGGCCGGACTTGGCGTTGCGGAGGTTGCAGGCGACGCCCTTGTAGCGGGCGTCGTTGAGGCCCTTGGTGAACGCCAGCGAGACGTAGCCCACCGCGTTCGGATCGCTCTTGATCGACTGCGCCACGAGGCCGTTCGAGGCCTTCTGGGCCGCGCTCGAGCTGACCTTCGCGCTGCCCATGAAGATCTTCTGGAACGCGTCCTGGGTCCCCGACGCCGCGGTGCGGACCACGATGTCGATCGGGCCGGTCTTCGGCGAGCCGGGCACCTGGCTCCAGTCGCGGACGGAGCCGCTGAAGATGGCCTGGACCTGTGCCTGCGTCAGGCCGGACACCGGATTGCTCGAATTCGTCGCGATGCAGATCGCGTCGCGCGCGATCCGGTTCCAGACGAGGCCACCCGGATCGGTGCCCTTCGGGTCGCGCGACGAGTTGCCGATCGTGACGCGGCCGGCTGCGACGTCGGCCACTCCGACATCCGAGCCGCCCTGCGCCAGGCGGAAGGTGGCGGCGCCTGGATGGGCCTTGAGATAGCCCTTGGCGAGCTTGGCCGCCAGGGGAGCGACGGACGTCGATCCGCTCATGGAGATGGTGGTCCGGGCCGAGGCCGTGGACGCCGGGACGGCGACCGCCAGGACGGCGACCGCTACGACCAGCGGAAGGCGATGCTTCATCGGGAGACAGCTCCTTCGTCGAGACATGGACACAGCCACCCTCGCGGCGCCGGAGCGCCAGCTTGTGAAGCCCCCGTATCGCAGTGGTGAAGATCCGTCACTTCACCCTCGGCTCCGGGCTGAACCTGTAGCCGATGCCGAAATGCGTGTGGATGAAGGTCCACTCGGGTGCCGCGTCGTCGAGCTTCTGGCGCACCTTGCGCACGAAGACGTCGACCGCGCGGTCGCGGTACGGCATCGGCGCGCTCCAGACCTCCTGGTAGATCTCGGGCCGCTGCACGACCCGGTCGGGACGGGTCGCGAGCGTGAGGAACACCTCAAACTCGCGGATCGTCAGCCCGACTCGCCTGCCGGCGGCCAGGACGTCGGTCTCTTCTTCCCGGATCTCGAGCGGTCCGGTGGTCGTGATGCTCATGGGCGCGACGCTACGCCCGGCCCTCACCCTCACTCGTAAACGGGGGGTGAAGATGTGGAGAAAAGCTCTAGCGGCCCCTCTTCTTGCGCCGCTTCCTGGACGGGGGACGATCCGGCACCGGCTCGGGGTCGGACGTGCCGGGCGCGGCCTCGGGGGTCGGCGCGGCGGATTGCGGGTCGCCACCCTCGGCGGGCGGCGGATCGCCGCGGAGCTGGGCCTGGCGCTGGCGCGCCGACGGCCACGGCTGCGCCTCGCCGGTCTCCCACGCCGGCCCGCGCCCACCCGGCCAGCGGCCGAGGAAGATCAGGCCGAGCGCGCCGAGCCAGAAGCCCTGCACGATCGCGGAGACGCCCGCGAGCTGGAACACGATCAGCGCGCCGGCGATCGCGCCGAGGATCCCCATGAAGGGCGTGAGCAGCCCCACCCGCCGGGCGCGCAGCGGGAGCATCACGAACAGGAACGCCACGCCCACCGTGCCGGCGGTCTGGGCCGCGATCAGCACCGGGCTGATGTCGCTGAGGTCCTTGGCGCGGTCCTCCCCCGCCTGCCCGCGGATGGGCGTACCCGAGGCGAACTCGTCGGCGATGTCGGTGGCCTGGAGCGCGTAGACGACGCTGCCGATCGCGAACAGGACGGGTGCGGCGTACACGAGGTACACGAACCACTGCGGCACGCCGCCGCCGCGCGCGACGATGGCTCGGAACAGGTAGTAGAAGACGCCCAGGAGGAGCAGGGCCGCGAGCGCGGTGAGCACCGCGGACGTGAGATACGCGCCGGACTGGTCGTGGATCGACAGCAGCAGGTCGGGCGCCCGCCCGATGCCCTTGCGGTCCTTCGGGAAGAAGACCGTCGCGCTGACCACGAGCAGCAGGGCGGCGCCGAACGACGCGATCGCCGCTGTAACGCCCCAGCGGGCCTCCCAATGCAGCTGGTCGTCGCGCGTCACGTGCGCTTCAGGGGCGGAGGCGATTCGCTCGTCACGCGCGGCGGGTAGTACTCCACGTCCTCGGGCTCGACCACCTTCGACACCCGCTCCCCCACGGCCAGCACGAGGTCGAGAGCGGGGGCCGCCAGCTTGATCAGGCCCTCGATCCGCTGCCGGGTGCGGAGCTGGCCGGGTGTGAGCTGCGCCACCGTCAGCCTCCCCGCTGGTGGAAGTAGAACTCGGGCAGCGCGGCCTTCGCCACCTCGGCGGTGATCTGCTGCGCCTGGTGGAGGTCGCCCGCCCGGACCGCCAGGTCGTCGATCGTGACGATGCCGACGAGGCCGTCGCCGTCGGTGACCGGCAGCCGCCGAACGCGGTGCTGGATCATCAGCGCCACGGCCTCCTCGATGTGCATCTCCACCTCGCCGGTCACGATCGGGCGTGAGGCGTGCTCGCCGGCGCGGGTGGACGGATCCACCCTGTCCGCGACCACCGCGAGCGCGAGGTCGCGGTCGGTGATCACGCCGACCGGCCTGCCGCCCTCGCAGATCACGACCGAGCCGACGTTCCGGTCGCGCATCAGCTCGCCGACGTGGCGCAGCGTGTCGCCCGTGTCGGCGGTCACGACGCCCTGGGTCATGATCTCCGAGATCCTCATTGGTCGAGCGACAATATCGGGTCCTCCCCTACCCTTGACCCATGTCCTCAGAAGACCCATTTGGCGGACTCTTCGGCGATCCGGACGAGCTTCGCCGGCGCATGGAGGAGTTCGCTCAGCAGATGCAGGGAGCGCAGAAGGTGGCCTGGGCCGACAACGCCATCAAGCTGGCCGTCGACATGACCGTTGCGGGCATCAACCGCCTCAACCTGCAGGGGAACGCCGAGCAGCAGGTGCAGGACCTTCGCGCCGCGATGCAGTCGCTCTTCCCGGAGGCCGTCATCCTGGTTCGGGAGGCTCGCGAGGGGTTCGGGACGTAGCCCGCTCCGCCTGCCCGCGCTGGATCACCTCCCGGAAGCTCCGGTAGCGGAAGATGAAGACGATCGCCGCGAACCCGATGCCGAAGGTGAGCAGCCCGATCGCGATCTGCTGGCCCACGGAGTAGGACGCCACGGTCGCGCCCGGCGCCGTGTGGGCGAATACCTTGGTGAGCAGCGCCTGCTGCACGCCCGCGCCCTGAGGCGTGAAGGGCACCGCGGCCGAGACCGCGTTCACGCCCAGCACCAGCAGCACGTTCTTGACGGAGCCGCCCACGTTGAACGCCTCGAGCAGCATCCAGAACGCCGCGAACCGGAAGCACCAGCCGCCGAGCTGCACCAGGAACACCTCGCGGATGTAGCGCTCGCGGTCCTGCAGGATCGTGAAGCCCTGCCGGACCCGCTCCCAGAACGCCTTCACTCGGATGCTGAGGATCGCGAAGCCGGCCAGGCCCGCCACCCCGGCCACGGTCAGCACGAAGAGCATGAGCTCGGGGTGCTGCGCGAAGTAGGACAGGTCGAACGCGTTCAGCTTCGCGAAGTCCGGCGGCTTCGGGAACACGCCCTGCGTGAACGCGAACAACAGCATCAGCGAGCCCATCACCACGTCGAAGAGCAGCTCGACCACGAAGGTCGCCGCCACGGCCGGGTAGCTCGAGTTCGGCACCGAGTTCTTCGTGAGGAAGAGCCGGACGACGTCGCCGCCGCGGGCCGGGATCACCGCGTTGAAGCCGTAGCCGGCGAAGTACGAGCCCCAGATCCGCAGGAACTGGATCCGCTCGGTCGGGTAGGCCGCCCGCAGCACGTTGAAGCTGGCCCGCGCGCGCAGCGTCAGGTAGCACGTGAACAGGATCAGCGCGAGCAGCAGGGGCAGGAGGCGGACCGACGCGAGGTTCGAGAAGAACTCGTCGACCGCGTTGAAGAACGACTCGAAGGACTCGCCGAGGCTTGCCAGGGGGGCGGGGGCCACGCTCGGAAAGGTACGGTGCGTGGCGTGGACCGCGCAGAGGCCTCGCGCATCGCTCACGGAGAGCTGCTGCTCTACAACCCGCTCTCCGAGCACGCGCTCGACGAGGCCATCGAGCTCCTTGCCCTCCCACCGGCCGCCCGGGTGCTCGACGTGGCCTGCGGTCGCGCGGAGGTGCTGCGGAGGGTGGCGGCTCGCTACGACGTCGAGGCGGCCGGCTATGACGCCGATGCGGCGCTCGTCGAAGCGGCACCTGCTGAGCTGAACGTGACGGTCGCCGAGAGCCCGCCGGACCGGACCTTCGACCTCGTCATCTGCATCGCGTCGAGCCACGCCATCGGCGGGTTCCCGGACGCCTTCGGCGCGCTCCACGACCTCGTCGAGCCGGGCGGGCAGGTCCTGCTCGGCGAGGGCTACTGGCGCCGCCCGCCGACCGAGGAGTACCTCGACGCGCTCGGCGGCGCCACCGCCGACGAGCTATCCGACTACTCCGGGCTGATGCGCGCCGGCGAGGACGCCGGGTTCACGCCGCTCTACGCCTCCGTTGCGAGCGAGGCCGACTGGGATCGCTACGAGTGGACGCAGATCCTGAACAGCGAGCGCAACGGCCACGAGGTCCTCCGCGAGCGCGCGCAGCGGGCCAGGCGGCGGCTGACGATGCCGGGCGGGCGCGAGACGCTCGGATTCGCGCTGATGCTGCTGACGCGCCATGCCTAGCCGCAGTGCGAACCGCGCCGCGCGGAATCGCGTATAGGTAAGTGCATGGCGTCGAGCGACGCGACCCTCGTTCAGAGGCTGCGGGCGGACCGAAGCGGAGACGAGCTGCGCGAGCTCTACCGTCGCTATGCCCCCGAGCTGTTCGGATTCGCGACGAGCGCGCTCGGGGACCGAGAGCTCGCGGAGGAGGTGGTGCAGGACGTCTTCGCGCAACTGTGGCGGCATGCGAACGACTACGACAAGCGGCGCGCGAGCGTCCGCACGTGGCTGTACGCGATCGCCCGGAACCGGATCATCGACGCTCACAGGCGCGCCGCGGTGCGCCCCCAGCGGACCGATGACGAGAACGCTCTCGACGGCGTGGCGGAGGTGGACGTCGCTCTCGACCAGGCCGTGCTGCGCTGGCAGGTCACTTCCGCGCTGTCGCGCCTGTCGTCGCAGCATCGCGAGGTGATCCGGCTGGCCCACTACGGCGGATTGACGATGCGCGAGATCGCGGACAAGACCGGCGTGCCGATCGGCACCGTGAAGAGCCGCACCTCGTACGCGCTGCGCCACCTGCGGCTGATCTTCGACGAGATGGACATCGAGCGATGAGCGGCTGCCGCAGCCACGCGGAGCAGGTGGGCCCGTACGTGCTCGGCGCGCTCGAGCCGGACGAGATGGACGAGATGCGCGGCCATCTCGCCGAGTGCGCGCGCTGCGCCGCCGAGGTGCGGTCGCTCGCGGAGCTGCCGGCGCTGTTGGATCTCGTCCAGGCTGACGCCGAGGTCGCCGTTCTGTCACCCCGCCTCGAGGACGAGGTGCTCGACCGCTTCGTGCGCGAGCGCGCGCGCTCGGCCCCGCGCCGGCGCCGCTGGCCTCGCCTGGCCATCCCCGCGGTGGCCGTGGCGGCGCTCCTGGCGGCGCTCCTCGTCGTGATCGTCCCCGGTGACACGAACACCGCCTACGCGCACGCGGAGCTGTGGAGCCTGCCGGCCGGCGGCGGCGCGGAGGGCACGGCGGACGTGGCCAAGGTCACGGGCGGCACGCGCGTGAAGCTGCGTGCCGACCACCTTCCGGTCACGAACGGGCGCACATACGAGCTGTGGTGCGTGCGCAATGACGGTCGCTGGATCAACGGCGGCCGCTTCTACGCCCAGCCCGACGGCACCGCGGCCGCGGAGCTGACGGCGCGAGTCAAGCCGGGCGAGTACCACGTGGTCGTGATCACCCGCCGCTCCGACCGCGGGATGCGCGGCGCGGAGGTCATGCGCGGCAAGCTCAACTACTGAACCCCGCCCGAGAGGGGTGCGTAGTCCTCTCCATGCGCGCCTTTTCCCTCATAGCTCTTCTCTGTGCCTTCGCGATCCCGATCGCGGGTTGCGGCGGTGACGACGACAGCGGCGGCGGCGGCTCCGGCTCCTCGAGCAGCTCCTCCGGCAACACGGACACGGGCGGTGGCAGCTCCGCAAGCTCCGGAGGCGGTGGCGCGGGCGTACTGAAGATCGCCGCCGACCCGAACGGGGCGCTCAAGTTCGACAAGACCTCGCTGCAGGCCAAGTCCGGCAAGGTCACGATCGTCATGACCAACACCTCGAGCATCCCGCACGCGGTCGAGCTCGAGGGCGGCGGCATCGAGAAGAAGGGCGCCATCGTGACCGGCGGAGGCAGCGTCTCGCGCGTCACGGCCAACCTGAAGCCCGGCAAGTACGAGTTCTACTGCCCGGTCGACGGCCACAAGGCGGCCGGCATGAAGGGCACGCTCACCGTCAGCTGAGGTCGATCGGCCGGCCCGGCGTGGCGCTCGTCATCGCCGGCGTCGCCATCCACCGCGAGCCACGGGAGCCACCCCCGCGAACCGCTCCAGCGGAACGAGCATCGCTGTCGGACCCGGCCAGTGCTCCCGCATGAGCCGGGGCCCGGCGCTGCGCAGGAGACCCCTGAGCACCAGCGCGACGAGGATCGCGTCGTCGAGCTGGCCCGCGATCGGGATGAAGTCGGGCACGAGGTCGAACGGGAAGGCGAGATAGACGAGCGTCAGGGCGGACGCGACCTTCCAGCCCGTGGACACACGAGGGTCGGATAGCAGCCGCTTGAACAGCACCGCGCAGTGAGGCACCAGCTTCGCGATCAGGCGCAGGTCCCACTGCCGCGATCCGATCGCGATCGCGACGATCAGTCCGCCGTAGACCACGACGAGGACGACGAGGATGAGGACGAGCCAGTCCACGGTCAGGCGGCCTCGCGGAGCCGCGCGAGCGCGGCGAGCGCCTCGTCGTCGTGCGTCTTCGGCGAGACCTTCGGGATCACGTGGGCCACCCTGCCCTCGGGATCGATGATGAAGGTGGCGCGCAGGACGCCCCAGAACTTCTTCCCGTACATGGACTTCTCGGCCCAGACGCCGTAGGTGTCCGCCACCGCGTGGTCCTCGTCGGCGAGCAGCGTGAAGTTGAGACCCTGCTTGTCGTGGAAGCGCTTCACCGCGTCCACCGGGTCGGGCGACGCGCCGAGCACCACCGCGCCGGCGTCCTCGTAGTCCGGCAGGTGGTCGCGCACGCCGCATGCCTGGGTGGTGCAGCCGGGCGTATCGGCCCTCGGATAGAAGTAGAGGACGACCGGCTGGCCGCGCAGGTCGGACAGCCGGACCGGCCGCCCGTCCTGGTCGGGCAGCTCGAAGTCGGGTGCGGTGTCGCCGGGCTCGATCACTTGAGCAGCCTCGACAGCCTACGGTCCTTGAGCACGCGGCCGCCCGTCTGCTCCTCCGGGCAGTAGCACATGACGTAGTCCTTGAAGTGGATCGCCTCGATGCGGGCGCCGCAGCGAGGGCAGTCCTCGCCCGCCCTCCGGTGCACCTGCAGCGGCATCGGCATCTTGTCCGGGATCGTGTCGCCCACCACCTCCTCGTAGTGGGCGATCGCGCCGCCGAGCACCTCGTCCATGGCGGCGTGGAGCGCCTCGATCTCCTCCTCGCCCAGATCCGAGCCCTTCTGGAACGGCGACAGGCGCGCGGTCCACAGGAGCTCGTCGACCCACGACCGGCCGATCCCGGCGATCGTCCGCTGGTCGCGGAGCAGCGGGTGGAGGTGGCGCGGCTGGTCGAGCAGGCTGGCCAGCTCGTCGACGGGCGGGGGCGGGTAGGCGTCGGGGCCCAGGGTCGCGACGAACTCGTCGTCCGCGACGGCGTCCGAGCGCAGGAGCTTCGCCCAGGCGCGCTGCTGCGTGCCGAACTCGCGCAGCCGCAGCTCGCGGCCGTCCTCGAGCCGGACCAGGATCCGCGAGGCGCGGTCGCGAAGCGAGGCGCGCTCGCCGAACAGCTGCAGCCGCCCCGCCGACATCAGATGGACGAGCAGCGTGAGGTCGCCGGACTCGACCGCGAGCATCTTGCCGATCCGGCGCACGCCGTCCAGCTCCCTTCCGGCGAGTGCCTCGAGCGGCGGGTCGAAGGTCTTCAGCGCGACCAGGCCCGGCGCCAGCGCCGACTCCACGCGCGCGCCGGCGACGCCGGCCGACAGGCGGCGTGCGGTGATCTCGACCTCGGGCAGCTCGGGCACGCCCCAAGACTAGGCTGGAGCGATGCGAATCTCGGTCGCGGCAGACGAGCGCACGGGCGTGGCGGACGTCGTGGTGGCGGAGCTCCGGCGACGCGGCCACGAGCCGGTCGTGCACGGCGCCCTCAGCGACGAGGAGCGCGACGACTGGGCATGGGCCAGCGAGGCCGCGGCCCGCGAGGTGGCCGACGGGCGCGCCGAGCAGGGCATCGTGTGCTGCTGGACGGGCACGGGCGCATCGATCGCGGCGAACAAGGTGCCCGGGATCCGAGCCGCGCTGTGCGCGGACGCCGAGACCGCCCGCGGCGCGCGCAAGTGGAACGACGCGAACGTGCTGGCGCTCTCACTCCGCACCACGAGCGAGGCCATGCTCGCCGAGATCCTGGACGGCTGGTTCGAGGCCGCGCCGAGCGACGAGGCGGACGACGTGGCGAACATCCGCCACGTGGACGAGATCGCCTAGCGGCCCGGTTCTCGAACTACGAGCACTGAAGCAGTGGGGTTGGGCGTTTTTCCTGGGCATATGGCAAGGAAAGTCGACCAACCCTCGCGGGGGCCGCCCTTCAATGCCGTAGTTCGCCCGGGCGAGCGGGCGGCCCGAGTGATGGAGGCGGCCGCTAGCGCGCCGGTCGCGATGGAACCGACGCCGCCGCAATCGCCGGCCCGTAGTGCGCGAACTTCGACCGGCCGCGCAGCGCCGGGCGGCCCTTGTTCGCCATCGCCGCGAAGGTGCCCGGCACGCCCAGCTTCGGCCGCACGGTCGCGCGGCCGCGGCGGTCGGTCGTCGCCCGGAAGCCCGCCACGCTCACCCTGGCTCCCGCGACCGGGTGGCCGTGCCGCTTCACGGTCACCTTCACCGTCGGTGTGAGGCTGGTGGAATTGGAGGAGCGAGTGGTGACGCGAAGCCCACGCCGGGCCCAGCGTCCGGTCGTGAAGTGCAGCATTCCGACGCCCGGCCCGAAGGTGGGGTGGGCCGCAAGCGGTGCGACGAGGTAGTGAAGACGCCCGCCCAGGAGTGGCACCTGCGTCAGCCCCTCGGACTCGCCCTGCACATTCGGCAGCTCGAGCTCGAGGCGGCGCTTGCCGGTCGATGTGCTCACCGACCACACCTGGTACGTCGTGCCCTGCGAGCCGGCGAGGAACAACCGGCCGCGATGGAAGGCCGCGCCGGTCACCCCGCTCGGCGGCACGGCTCCCGCCAGCCGGCGCACGGAGTGGATCGGCGCCGCGGCCGGCCCCCCGTTCGCCGCGTTCACGTCAGCGGACCGGTACGCCAGCAGATCCTGGCCGCTCGAGGTCCACAGGAGCTTCCCGTCGGGCGAGCTCTCGACCCACATCGCCTTCGGGATCTCGGCCGGATCGAGCTTGACGTAGTACTGGAACGCGAGCGTCGCGGGATCGGCCACCCCGAACGACCCGGTGCCGCACGGGTTGCCTCCGTTCGGCCCACCGGGCGTGTAGCACTCGAGCGGCAGCAGCACGCGCCCACCCTGGTAGCCGATGTCGCCGACGTGGTTGTAGCCCTCGGTGGCGAGGACGAGCGGCGGGATCACCGGATCGGTCGAGCCGGTCTGCGTCAGGCGCGGCGTCGTGCGGTGAAGTCCGGTGGCGACCCCCGAGAAGAAGAGGGGCTTACCGGGGCCGGCGGTTGCAGCCCCCTGCCAGTAGGTCGTCGGCACGTTGCTCCAGCCCGTCAGCGTCCAGCGGCCGGGATCCTTGGCCGCCGCGGGCCCGCTCAGGGTCAGGGCCACGGCCAGCGTGAGCGTCGCTATGCGTGCTGCTCTCACCTGATGACGAAGAAGTTGCGCGGAGTGATCTTCTTGTCGAAGTCGTCCACCACGGTGAGCTTGCCGCGGTAGGTGCCCTTCTTCAGCCGCTTGAGCGTGAAGCTGTGCCGGCCCGCGTCGAGCCGCCCCTTCTTCACGGTGCGGCGCGAGGGCCCGCTCAGCTTGTACGTGATCTTCGCCGGCTCGTTCAGCAGGAAGCCGATCTTCACCGTGTGGCCGGTCCGCTTCGTCTTGAAGTTGTCGATCGAGTCGATGACGGTGTCGGTGCCCACCTCGATCGTGTCCTTCATGAAGTCACGGTGCTGAAGGCACACGTACTGGTACCTGCCGGGCGTGTCGAAGGTGTGCGAGTAACTCGTGCCCGCAGGGTTGGTGCCCGTGTCGGCGGACTTCCACGAGTCGGGCTGGCCGCCCAGGCTGGCGCTCGTATGGCCGTCGTCCACGAAGTTCCAGGTGACCGTGTCGCCGACGTTGATCTTGCGCTCGGCGGGCTTGAACTCGAAGTTCACGACGTCCGTCGGCCATTCGAACGCGGCCGCGGCGGGCGCGGAGAGCAGCAGGGAAAGCAGGATCGCGAGCGGAAAGGCGAGTCGGTTCGGTCTCACGCGGCCGTAGCTTAGAGACGCGCACAGCCGCCACCTGAGCGAAACTTCCCCAGAACCATGCGACTCGGACTCCGCGGACGCATCGCCATTCTCGTGCTCGTGGCACTGGTGCCACCGACAGTCGTGGCCATCGTCACGGAGCTGTCCGAGCGGCACGAGGCGCGCGCGGGAGCCCAGCAGGACGTCCTCGAAGCCGCGCGCGTGGTCCGAGGGGACGTGCAGCGCATCATCCAGGGCACGGCGGGCTTCCTGGCGCCGCTGGCGCGAGATCTCACCAGCCACCCGGGCCGGTCGAGCTGCGAGCGGCAACTCGGCCTGGTGCCGCGCTCCACCAGCCGCTTCAGCTCGGTCGGGATCGCGACGAGCGACGGAAGCCTCATGTGCGGCGCCACTCATAGGGGCGTCGTCCCGCGCTCGAAGGCGCCGAACGTCGCGCACCTGCCGTGGTTCAGGGCCGCGCTCCGGACGGACCGGTTCGTGCTTGCCGACTACGGCATCGACCCGCTGGCCGGCACGGGTGCGCTACTGGTCGCGCAGTCGCTGAGCGGCGGGCCAGGGACGCCGAAGACGGTCATCTTCGCCGGCATCGACATCCGCGCGCTGACCGAGGCGACGGAGCTGCACGAGGTGGCGCGCGACACGACCCTGCTTCTGCTGGACGACCGCGGGACGGTGCTGGCGCGCATGCCCCCGCTGCCGGGGACGACGGGACGACGGCTCGGCGACATGCGCCTTGTGCACACCGTGCTCGGACAGCGGCGCGGCACCGCCGAGGTGGAGGGACCCGACGGCGTGAGTCGGATCCAGGGCTTCGCGCCGGTGACCGGCGCCGCGGGCCGGAAGCTCTTCGTCGTCGCCGGCCGGCCGTCGTCGGTCGTCTTCGCGAACCCGGACGAGGACATGAGGCGGTTCGTCGTGCTTGGCCTGCTCGGCCTCGCGCTCGCCCTGCTCCTCAGCTACCTCGCCACGAAGCTCCTGCTCGAGCGCTGGACGTCCGGGGTCGTCGAATCGGCCCGCCGCTTCGGCGCCGGCGACCTCACCGCGCGAGCGCCCGCGCCCCGGGGGTTCGGAGAGCTGACCGACGTCGCCACCGCGCTCAACACGGCCGCCGAGGACATCGAGCGCCGCCAGGGGGAACAGGCGAGGCTGATCGCGGAGCTCGTCGCCGTCGAGGAGGAGACACGCCGGCGCATCGCCGCAGACATCCACGACGACACCGCGCAGGCCGTCTCGGCCGCCGGGCTCCGCCTGGACGCGCTGATCGCCGAGCTCACCGATCCGGCCGCGCGCGAGGTGGCCATCAATGCCCGCCAGGCGCTGGGCGAGGCGAACCTCCGGCTCCGCCGGCTCCTGTTCGAGCTGCGGCCGCCCGCGCTCGACAGGGCCGGCCTCGCCCCCGCCCTTGAGCTGTTCCTGGCCGACTCGTTCCACCACGACGGCTTCGACTGGCGCGTGGACGACCGGCTCGACGCCGAGCCTTCGCCCGAGTCGCGGGCGGTGCTCTACCGCGTCGCGCTCGAGGCGCTCACGAACGTCCGCAAGCACGCGCACGCCAGCTCGGTGGACGTCCTCCTGGAACGGCGCGGCGCCGGCATCGCGGTCAGGGTGCGCGACGACGGCGAGGGATTCGAGATGTCCGGCCACGCGGCCGCACGCGACGCCGGCCACATCGGCCTGGTGTCGATGAGGGAGCGAGCAGAGGCAGCGGGGGGGCGCTTCGCGCTCACGAGCACGC
>DASUYU010000209.1:0-8216 GCA_036377235.1 Thermoleophilaceae bacterium | reverse complement strand
CGGCAGCGGCTGCCGCCTCGCGCAGGGCTACCTGTACTCGCCGGCGATGCCGGCTGAGCAGCTCGAGCTCAGTACGCCAGCCGGCCGAACTTCTCCCGCAGCCGGTGGTAGAAGCTGGCGCCCGGCAGCTGCGCCAGCAGGGCTGACTCCGGCTCAAACCGGATTTCGATAGTTCCCTCGCGGGGCAGCACGCAGACGCCCCTGCCGTCCGTCGTCATCTCCACGTCCTCCTCGCGCGACCGGTTGGTCACGGACAGACGGTCGCCTGGCGCCACCACGAGCGCGCGCGCGGTGAGCGTGTGCGGGGCGATGAACGAGACCACGTAGCCGGCCACGCCCCAGGCGAGCACCGGGCCGCCGTTGGCCAGGTTGTAGCCCGTGGAGCCCGCCGGGGTCGCGACGACCAGCCCGTCGCAGCGCACCTCGCCCAGCTGCTCGCCCTCGACCGAGTAGGCCAGCTCCGCCACACGCCCGGTGTGACGACGGTGGAAGGAGATGTCGTTGATCCCCATCTCCTCCCCCGCGCCGGTGTCGGCCACCAGCCCGGGGATCGGCATCGTGTCGAACTCGCGCTTCAGCGCCAGCCCGATCCCGGTGTCGAGCTCCTCCGGCTCGACGGTGGCGAGGAAGCCGATCGTGCCGAAGTTCACGGCGAAGACGGGCACGTCGCGACCGGCGTAGCGGCGGAGCGCCGCCAGGATCGTGCCGTCGCCGCCGAGGACGATCGAGAGATCCGGGTCGGCCGACGAGTCGCCATCCGGCACGACTCCGTCCTGCGGCTCGATGCCGTGCTTCTCCACCTCGTCGTCGGGCAGGTGGACCTCCACGCCCGCCTCGCGCGCCAGGTCGATCACGCGCCGCAGCGCGCCGCCCGTCATCTCGGGGCGCTTGTGGGTGAAGATCGTGGCCGTCTTCACGACGGCTCCGCCCTCAGCGCGGCCGCCTCGATGTCCTCCACGGCGCCCGCGCGGCCGGCCTCGGCGAGCCAGACGAACGTCTCGCGGTTCCCCGCCGGACCGGGCAGGCCCGACGGCGCGAAGCCGAGCACGGACAGCCCCAGCTCGGTGTGCGCAAATCCGGCGACCGCCACCAGCGCCGCGCGCCGGTCGTCCGCCGAGCGCACCACGCCCCCCTTCCCCACCCGCTCGCGGCCCACCTCGAACTGCGGCTTCACCATCGCGAGCAGGTCGAAGCGCGGCGCGGCGGCGCGCGCCACCGCGGGCAGCACCTTGGTCAGCGAGATGAAGGAGAGGTCGGCCACGATCAGGTCGGGCTCGTACGGCAACTCGCCCGGCTCGATCTGGCGGGCGTTCCGCCGCTCCACGACGGTCACGCGGTCGTCGGTCCGCAGCCTCCAGTGAAGCTCGCCGTAGGCCACGTCGAGCGCGATCACCGACACGGCCCCGCGCTGCAGGAGCACGTCGGTGAAGCCGCCGGTCGAGGCGCCCACGTCGAGCGCGCGCCGGCCGGCGGGGTCGATCCCGAAGGCGTCGAGGGCGTTCGCCAGCTTGATCCCTCCGCGGGACACGTACGGCGGCGGCTCGGCGACAGCTACCTCGGCCCCGTCCGCCACCAGCTCGCCCGGCTTGGTCGCCGGCCGACCGCTCACGCGCACGTCGCCGGCGATCACGGCGGCGGCGGCCCGTGAGCGGGACTCGTACAGGCCGCGCTCGGCCAGCAGAGTGTCGAGCCGCCGCTTGCCCACGCGCGGGAGAGTACCCGCAGGCGCCGAATCACCCTGCATGACGACGCTTTTGGTGGGCGTGGCAGGCACGCTCGGAGTGCTGTCCCGATACGGCATCTCGCGGCTGACGCTGCACACGGACGCGCTCCTGTGGTCCACGGTCGGCATCAACATCGCCGGGAGCTTCCTGCTCGGCCTCCTGGTGGCCGAGCACTGGTTCGACCGCGACATCCGCGAGGCCCTCGGGGTCGGGTTCCTGGGCGGCTTCACGACCTTCTCGACGTTCTCGGTTCAGATCGTGCTCGAGGTGGACTCCGGCGAGCCGGGGCGGGCGGCGCTGTACCTGTTCGCCTCGGTCGTGGGCGGCGTGATGGCCGCCACCGCCGGCTACGTGCTGGGACGCAAACTGGCATGAGCGGTGCTGTGTGAGGCACGTCACACACACCGGTTGGGGCAGGGGTAATTTCGATATCGAGATGACACGCTCCGCCGTAACTCACCACGCCCTCCGTGCCGGCCTCCTGGTCGGGGCGGGCAGCGCGCTGATCGCGGTGCCCTTCGTGCTCGGCCTCGACGCCGCCCCCCTGGTGGCGGGCGTGATCGTCGGCGCGCTCACGATCGCCCTCGGCCTGGCGGGCACCGAGCCCGGCGCGCGCGGCAGCCTGTCGCTGTCGAGCCAGGCGGCCTACGACCGCGGCCTGGCCCTCGGCCTCCTCGTGTCCGCGGGCCTGTTCGGCCTGTTCGGCGAGTTCGAGGCGCTGGCGCTGTTCGGCGCCGCCGCCCTCGCCGCCCTGATCACCACCTCGGTGACGCGCTACAGCGCCGGCACCGCCTGAGACTTCCTCCAAAAGACACACATACGCATTACTCCTCCCTCTGAAACGGCCCCGGTCTCCCGCCGGGGCCGTTTCTGTTTCCGACCGCCGCGAGCGCCTGCTCGACCGTCCGGTACTCGTCGATGCGCCTGATCAGGCCGTCCCTCACGAGCACGGCGTAGGTCTCGAAGACGTCGATCTCGATGCCGCTGCCGTGCCCGTGCAGCGTGGCGCTCCACGGCGCCACGACCCAGTCGCCGCAGTCGATGAAGTCCTCCCACTCGACCGCCGGGCCGAACCGGTCCGACCACGGGTCCGCCAGGTAAGCGACGAACCGGCGCAGCGCCGGGACCCCGATGTACGTGTTCTGATCGGGCTCGTCCGTCGCGGTGCACCACTCGACCGCCGGGTCGTAGGCCGCGAACGCCTCCTCGAAGTCGCCTCGCCCGAAGGCCTCGAAGCTCGATCTGACCAGATCGACGTTCGCGCTCGACACGGTCCTATTCTCCACGGATCGCAACCCACCGGTACGAATCCCGCCTCAACTGGACCGGCTCCACCGGGCTCGGCTGGGACCACTACGTCCGTGAGCATTCCGTGACCGCGCCGCCGGCCGAGCAGGAGGTGCGCGTCACGACCGGCGAGTCGAAGGGCGATCCGGCGGTCCTCAACCCAGAGCAGCTGCTCCTGATGGCCGCCTCCTCGTGCCAGATGCTGTGGTTCCTCCACCTCGCGGCCAAGGCGCGGATCGACGTCGTGGCCTACGAGGACCACGCCGAGGCGCTCATGCCGGAGGACGAGGAGCCGGTGCGGATCACCGAGGTCACGCTGCGTCCGCGCATCACGGTGGACGGCGACGCGACGGAGGAGCGCGTCAGGAAGCTGGTCGACCAGGCGCACGGGTACTGCTTCATCGCGAACTCGCTCAACTGCGGGATGCGCATCGAGCCGACCGTCGATCGCAGGTAGCCTCTCGCGCCATGGCCGCACCCGACCTGCTCCAGAAGCTGCTCACATCTCCCGGCCCGCCCGGCCACGAGGGCCTGCCTGCGGGCGTGTGGCGCGAGGCCGCCGAGGGCTTCGCCGACGAGGTGACCACCGACAGGCTCGGCACCACGGTCGCGCGTGTGAACGGCGCGGGCGACCACCCGCTGATGGCCGTGGTGGGGCACATCGACGAGATCGCCCTGCTCGTGAGCCACGTGAGCGACAAGGGCTTTCTGCACGTGGTGCAGTCGGGCGGCTGGGACGCGCAGGTGCTCGTCGGCCAGCGCGTGGAGATCCTCACCCGCGATGGGGTGGTGCCGGGCGTGGTAGGGCGCAAGCCTCCGCACCTGACGGACGCCGAGGAGCGCAAGAAGGCCGTCCAGCTGAAGAACCTCCACATCGACATCGGGGCGAAGGACGGCGACGAGGCGCGCTCGCTGGTGTCGCCCGGCGACCAGGCGGTGATCGCCGCCGAGCCGCTCGAGCTGCCGAACGGCCGCCTCGCTTCGCGCGCACTCGACAACCGGCTCGGGGTGTTCGTGGCGATCGAGGTGGCGCGGCGGGTGAAGGAGGCGGGCGGCAACGCGGGGCCGGTGTGCGGTGTGGCCGCCGTGCAGGAGGAGATCGGCGCCCACGGCGCCCGCGTGATGGCGTACGGGCTCGAGCCGGACCTCGCGGTGGTGGTCGACGTGACCCACGCCACCGACGCTCCCGGAGTGGACCCCGGCGAGCTGGGCGACCACGGCCTCGGCAGCGGGCCCGTCATCACCCGCGGCGCGATCCTGAGCCGGGCCGTGAACGACCTGCTGGACGAGGTCGCCCAGGCGGAGGACATCGAGTGCTCGACCGAGGCGGCCGGCCGCGCGACCGGCACTGATGCCGACGCGGTGCACTTCAGCCGCAACGGCGTGCCCACCGCGGTGGTCTCGATCCCGCTGCGCTACATGCACTCGCCGGTCGAGGTCGTGGACCTCGCCGACGTGGAGGCCACGATCAAGCTCCTCACCGCGCTGGCGCTGAGGCTCGAGTCGGACACGAGCCTCGCCCGCTGGTAGCTAGGCCAGCGAGGGCTCGAGCACTGCCTGCGCCACGCGCTCGGCGACCGCCTCGGGCGTGAGGCCGACCTCCTCGCGCAGCAGCGCGGGCTTGCCGTGCGTCACATACCGGTCCGGCAGCCCGAACCTCAGCACGCGGGTATCGCGCAGGAGATCGCGGTCGGCGAGGTGCTCGAGCACGCCCGAGCCGAAGCCGCCGGCCAGGACGTTCTCCTCGACCGTGACGAGCACGTCGTGCTCGGCGGCCAGGCGCTCGACCAGCTCGGCGTCGAGGGGCTTGGCGAAGCGCGCGTCGGCCACGGTGGCGTCCAGGCCGTGCTCGTCCGCGAGGCGCTCGGCGGCGCCGAGCGCGAGGCTCACGCCGTAGCCGTAGCCCAGGAGGGCCACCGTCTCGCCCTCGCGCAGCAGCTCGCCGCGGCCGATCTCGATCGGCTCGGGACGCAGCGGAAGCGGCACGCCCTCGGCCTCGCCGCGCGGGTAGCGGAGCGCTATCGGGCCGTCGTCGTAGAGGAGCGCGGTGTGGAGCATGTTCACGAGCGCGGCCTCGTCGCGGGGCGCCATCTGGACCATGTTCGGGAGGCAGCGCAGGTAGGAGATGTCGAAGGCGCCGTGGTGGGTGGGGCCGTCGTCGCCCACGAGGCCCGCGCGGTCCATGGCGAACACGACGTTCAGGTTCTGCAAGCAGACGTCGTGGACTATCTGGTCGTAGCCGCGCTGGAGGAAGGTCGAGTAGATCGCCGCGACCGGCTTCGCCCCCTCGAGCGCGAGGCCCGCGGCGAACAGCACCGCGTGCTGCTCGGCGATGCCCACGTCGTAGTAGCGGTCGGGCAGCGCCTTCTGCAGCAGGTTGAGGCCAGTGCCGGAGTTCATCGCGGCCGTGATGCCCACCACGCGCTCGTCGCGGCGGGCCTCCTCCACGAGCGCCTCGCCGAACACGGTCGTGTACTGCGGCGGCGCGGCGGGCGCGGCCTTGGCCGACTTCAGCGGCGCCTTCTTCTTCGGCGCCGCCGTGCCGTTCACGATCGAGCCGGGCTTGGCGGCGTGCCACTTCTCCATGCCCTCGAGCCCGCCCTCCTCGGCCGGCGCGAAGCCCTTGCCCTTGACGGTCTTGCAATGCACGACGACGGGGCGGTCGGCCTCGAGCGCCTCGCCGATGGCCTGGCGGAGCGCCTTCACGTCGTGACCGTCGATGACTCCCACGTAGGCGAGGTCCAGCTCCTCGAAGAAGAGGCCGGGCGCCCAGTACGCCTTCAGCGACTCCTTCAGGATCGGCCCGAGCCGCTCCATCTTGCTGCCGATGCCCGCGGGCAGCCTGGTGAGCGTCTCCTCCACGCCCTCGCGCGCGTGGTACAGCTTGGGGTTGAGGCGCATGCGCGTGAACAGCCGCGACAGGGCGCCCACGTTCGGGGCGATCGACATGCCGTTGTCGTTCACCACGATCACGATCGGCAGGTCCATGCCGCCCGCATTCAGGAGCGCCTCGAAGGACACGCCGCCGGTGAGCGCGCCGTCGCCGATCACCGCGACGACCTTGCCGTCCGGCGCCACGCCCCTGCGCATCGCCTCCTTGATGCCGACCGCGTAGGACACGCTCGTCGACGCGTGGCCCGCGCCCATGATGTCGTGCTCGGACTCGTGCATCGAGCAGAAGGGCGCGAGGCCCCCGTACTTGCGGATGGTGTGAAGCTCGTCGCGGCGGCCGGTGAGCACCTTGTGCGGGTAGGCCTGGTGGCCGACGTCCCACAGCACCTTGTCGCGCGGGGAGTCGAGGAGCGAGTGGATCGCGACGGCGATCTCGCACGCCCCCAGGTTCGCGCCGAAGTGCCCGCCGATCTCGCCGATCGTGTCGATGATCAGCTCGCGCACCTCCTGCGCCACCTGGACGAGCTGGTCGTCCTCGAGACCCTTCAGGTCTGCCGGGCCGTCGATCTGGTCGATGAGGTTCTCGGTCATGTGGTGCGGGTGAGGATGTAGTCGGCGATCTGGCCGAGCCTGCCGGTGGCTCCGTCGGCCTCGGCGAGCGCGGCGCGCGCCGCGGCGTGGCTCTCTCTTGCAAGTTCACGTGCCCGGTCGAGGCCGAACACACTCACGTAGGTCGCCTTTCCATGACGTTCGTCGGAGCCCCGCGGCTTTCCGAGCTCTGCCTCGTCGCCCGTCACGTCGAGGATGTCGTCGACGATCTGGAACACGACGCCCAACTCTGCCGCGAACCGCCGGAACGGCATTGTAGGAGGTCCGTCGAGGCCCTCGAGGGCGAGCACGGACCCCACCGACGCCGCGATCAGCGCGCCGGTCTTGAGCTCGTGGAGATGGCGCAGCTCGACTACCTCCCCACCGGCCACGTCCAGGAACTGGCCGCCGACCATGCCGTGCGTACCAGCGGCCGTGACGACCTCGCGGAGAGCGGCGATCACGTTTGCGGGATCTCCCTTCTGCTCCGTCAGGCCAAGCTTGAGCCCCTCCGCGAAGAGCCCATCGCCCGCCAGGATCGCGACGTCCTCACCGAAAGCGACGTGGCATGTCGGCTTGCCGCGACGGAGCTCGTCGTCGTCCATCGCGGGAAGGTCGTCGTGGATCAGCGAGTAGGTGTGGATCATCTCGATGGCGGCGGCCAGCGGAAGCACGTCCTCGGACGGCCTGCCGACTGCCTCGGCGGTGGCGAGTGCAAGCACCGGGCGGATGCGCTTGCCGCCGGCGAGCAGCGAGTAGCGCATCGCCTCCTCGAGCCGGGCGGTGCCGGGCTCCGCGGCGAAGCGAAGGCCCTCGAGATAGGCGTCGACCCTGTCCTGGAGCTCGGACGGGTAGACGGCGGCCTCCACCGGAGCGCTCACAGGAGCCGCTCCTGGCCCTCCGACTCGGCGGCGCCGCGCGCGCGTGCGTCGATCTCGGCGCCGAGCCGCGCCGCGATCTCCGCGCAGCGCTCGACGAGATCGGCCGCCTCGTCCGAGTCGATGGCGTCCGCGCGGAGCTTGTCGGCGACCGACTCGAGCTCCTCCGACAGGGCGGTCAGTGAGTCCGGAGAGTTCATGCCGACGCCCCATTCTCCCTATGGATCGCGCCCAGCACACCGTTCACGAAGCCCGGCGCGTCAGCGCTGCACAGCTCCTTCGCCGCCTCCACCGCCTCGTCGATCGCCACCTCATCCGGCACATCCGGCCGATTTCGCATTTCGTGGACCGCCACGCGCAGGATGTTCCTCTCCAGGGGTGCGATCCGGTCGAGCGTCCAGCCGCTGGCGTGCCGGGCGATCGAGTCGTCGAGCGACTCGCGGTCGGCCTCGACGCCCTCCACGAGCTCCCGCGTGAAGGCGCTCGCCTCCCGCTCGACCAGGTCGCCCGCGGGGCGGCCGGTCACGTCGGACTGGTAGAGGGCGACCACCGCGGCCCGTCGCTGCTCAGTGCGCCTCGCCACGGCCGCTCACGCGCGCGAGACGTACTCGCCGGAGCGGGTGTCCACGCGGACGCGGTCGCCGACGTTCACGAACAGAGGCACCCGAACCACGACGCCGGACTCGAGCGTGGCGGGCTTGTCGCCGCCGCCGCTGGCGGTGTCGCCGCGCAGGCCGGGCTCGGTCTCGGAGACGCTCAGCTCGACGGCGCTCGGCACCTGGACGTCGCTCGGCTGGTCGTCCACGTAGAGCATGTCGACCTCCTCGTTCGGCACGACCCACTTGAG
>DASUYU010000208.1:0-3071 GCA_036377235.1 Thermoleophilaceae bacterium | reverse complement strand
CCGATCTCGCCCTCGCCTGGGATCGCGTGGCGGTCGCGGTTCGAGCCGAGCTTTGTCATCGAGTCGTTCACGTGCAGGCAGCGGAGGCGGCGGATGCCGACCGTCTTCTTGAAGTGCTCGACCACCTTGCCGACCTTCTCGGCCGTCCTGATGTCGAAGCCGGTCGCGTACATGTGGCAGGAGTCGAGGCACACGCCGATCCGCTTGTCGCCGCCGGCCAGGTCGATCAGCTCGCGCAGCTCCTCGAACGAGCGGCCGATCGTGTTGCCGGCGCCGGCCGTGTTCTCCAGCAGCAGCCGGCAGCCATCCGACTCGGCGAGCGCGTGCTTCACCATCTCGCCCACGCGGGGAAGCGCCTCGTCGAGGGGCTCGCCGACCGTCGAGCCGGGGTGGAGGACGACCCCGTCCGCCCTGATCTCGTCGCCCATCCGCAGCGCGTGAATCAGCGAGTCGGCGGACTTCTTCCGCATTTCGCGGTCCTTCGTCGCCGGGTTGATCAGGTAGACCGCGTGGATCGTCGCCGACTCGACCGGGCCCCTCTTCATCAGCTCGAGGAACTCGGCCACGTCGTCCGGCTTCCAGCGCGTGGGCCGCCACGCGCGCGGCGACTGGTTGAACACCTGCATCGCCTCGCATCCGCGCTCGACGGCGCGCTCGTGCGCCGCCACGAGGCCGCCTGCCGTCGATACGTGGGCTCCAACTAGCATCGCTGCCGATGAGGGTACGTTTCGCGCCTTCTCCAACAGGCGTGCTGCACATCGGCGGCGCGAGGACCGCACTGTACAACTGGCTCCTCGCCCGCGGGAGCGGCGGCGAGTTCGTCCTCCGCATCGAGGACACCGACCGCGAACGCTCCACGCCCGAGAACGTCGACCTGATCCTCGACGCGCTCCGCTGGCTCGAGCTCGACTGGGACGAGGGGCCGCACTCCCAGTGGGAGCGCCGCGAGAACCACCAGGCCGCGGTCACCGAGCTGCTCAAGTCCGGCGCCGCCTACCAGGACGAGGGGGCCGTGCGCTTCCGCGTGCCGGACGAGGGCGAGATCACGTTCACGGACGCCGTGCTCGGCGAGGTCACCAACCCGTACTCGGCGATCGCCGACTTCGTCATCCAGCGCTCCGACGGCAGCCCGCTCTACAACCTGGCGGTCGCGGTGGACGACCGCGACATGGGCATCACGCACGTGGTGCGCGGCCAGGACCACGTGTCGAACACGCCGCGCCAGCTGATGCTCCTGCGCGCCCTCGGCGCCGAGCCGCCCGTGTACGCGCACATCCCGCTGCTCCACGGCCCGGACGGCAAGAAGCTGTCGAAGCGCCACGGGGCCGCCTCGGTCCAGGAGGTGCGCGAGCAGGGCTACCTCCCCGAGGCGATTCGCAACTACATCGCGCTGCTCGGCTGGGGCTACGACGAGAGCACGACCTTCATGACCACCGACGAGCTGGTCGAGCGGTTCGCGCTCGAGCGGGTGTCGAAGAACCCCGCCGTCTTCGACGAGCAGAAGCTCCGCTGGATGAACGGCCGCTACATGCGCGAGCTGCCCGTCGAGGATCTCCACCGGCGCCTCGAGGAGTTCTGCGGCCGCGAGATCCCGATTGAGATCGTCGAGATCTCGCGGGAGAAGATGCAGACGCTCGCCGACTTCATGCCGCTCGCCGGCGCGCTGCTCGATGCTCCGGCCGACTACGAGCCCAAAGCGTGGGAGCAGTGGGGTGACTCGCCCTACCTCCAGGAAGTGCGCGAGGCACTCGCCGCCGCCGACAATTGGGAGCCAAACGGGATCGAGACCGTCCTACGTCGCATCGTTGACCAGGAGGACGTGAAGCCCAAGGAGGTCTTCCAGCCGTTACGTGTCGCCTTGACCGGCACGACGGTGTCGCCGGGGATCTTCGAGTCGGTCGCGGCACTGGGGCGCGAGGAGACGCTCGCGAGGCTCGATAAAGCCCTGCAGAAAGCGAAATAGCGGCTAGAACTCAACCTTTCGTCCACCCCTGCCGATACCCCCGGTGACTGTGGAAGCCTCGCCCTCCATCAAGCAGGCCGCCGGCCAGGATTCTGCGGCGCGCCATAACGAAGGCCACGGCCGCCGACTCACCGCCGCATTCGAGGCGCTCGAGGCTTTCCCGGCTCTGGCCGAGTCGCGCAACCGCGTGCTGCGGGTCGTGCGCGAGGACCGCTCCTCGGTGGGCGAGGTGGTCCAGGCCGTGGAGTCGGACGTCGCGCTCGTGATCACCGTACTGCGGATCGCGAACCGGTCGGCGCAGCGCAAGAAGGGCAAGATCGCAAGCATCCCGGAGGCCGTCGAGATCCTCTCCCCGGAGGGCGTGGAGACGCTCGCGGCCCGCACCGCCACCTTCGACTTCTTCGAGCGCACGCCGGGCTGGGACCTCATGCCCGAGCGCTTCCGCCTCCACGCGGTGGCCACCCAGGCGGCCGCCGACCGGCTCGCCCGCGAAATCGAGTACGAGGACCGCGACCAGCTGCTCTGCTCCGCGCTCCTGCACGACGTCGGCAAGCTCGTTCTCACGCACGCGTATCCGGGGTACCCGTCGCAGATACACGGCGCGGCGCGCACGCCCGAGGAGCGGCTCCACAGGGAGCGGCTCGAGCTAGGCGTGGACCACGCGCTCGTGGGCGGCGTGCTCGCTCGCCGGTGGGCGCTGCCGAACCGGCTCGCGACGGCGATCGAGCGCCATCACGCCGACGACGTCGAGGGTGAGGCCGCGCTCGTCCGCCTCGCCGACATGCTGGCCCACTACGGGCATGGCCAGACCGTCAACCCCAAGCAGCTGCTGCAGGCGGCGCGCGCGTGCGGGCTCACCACGGAGCAGCTTCGGTCGGTCATGTACGAGCTGCCGCAGGGCACCGGCAACGCCAAGCGCAACGTCGATCCGTGCCCGCTCTCGACCCGCGAGGTCGAGGTGCTGAAGCGCCTTGCCGAGGGCAAGGTCTACAAGCAGATCGCGCACGAGCTGGAGCTCTCGACGAGCACGGTGCGCACGCACCTCCACAACACGTACGCGAAGCTCGGCGCGGTGGACCGCGCGCAGGCGGTCCTGATCGCCACCGAG
>DASUYU010000207.1:0-15783 GCA_036377235.1 Thermoleophilaceae bacterium | reverse complement strand
ACGGCGGGGGCGATCAGCTCCGAGCCGCTCGGGCGCGAGGACCTCCGCCCGGGCCCGGTGCGGACGATCAACATGTCACGCCTGGGCGAGGCGCTCACCGATCCGGCGATGGACCCGCCGGTGAAGGCGCTCGTCTGCTGGAGCTCGAACCCGGCGGCAATCGCGCCCGACCAGGAGCGCGTGCTCGAGGGGCTCGCCCGCGACGACCTCTTCACGGTCGTGCTCGAGCAGTTCATGACGGACACGGCGCAGCACGCCGACGTGATCCTCCCGGCCACCACCCAGCTCGAGCACCTCGACGTGGTGTTCTCGTGGGGGCACCACTACGTGACCTGGAACGAGCCGGCGATCGAGCCGTGCGGGGAGGCAAAGCCGAACACGGAGACCTTCCGGCTCCTGGCCGAGCGGCTCGGCCTCGACGACCCGTGCTTCCGGGACAGCGACGCGGACCTCGTGGAGGAGCTGCTCGCCGGCTTCGAGGAGAACGGACTGCGCGAGCGCGGCTGGACCAAGGTGGACCTCGGGCAGGGCCCGGTCCCGCATGCGGACGGCGGCTTCGGCACCGAGAGCGGCCGAGCGGCGATGCACGCCCGCTACGAGCCGCCCGCCGAGGTCGCCGACGCGGCGCTCGCCGAGCGCTTCCCGCTCGCGCTGGTGACGCCCAAGACCCACCTGTTCCTCAACTCGACCTTCGCCAACCAGCGCCGGCAGCACTCCGCGCAGCCCGCACCGGAGGTGGTGGTGAGCCCCGAGGACGCCGCGGCGCGCGGGATCGAGGACGGCGTGGAGGTGCGCGTGTTCAACGATCGCGGCTCCTTCAGCTGCGCCGCGCGCGTGTCCGACGACGCCCGCCCCGGCGTGCTCGTGGCCCCGATGGGCTGGTGGAACGACGACTACCCGGACCGCCGCAGCGGCCAGGCCACGACCTCACAGCGCCTGACGGCCGAGGGGAACGCGCCGACCTTCAACGACAACCGCGTCGAGCTGGAACCCTCCTAAACGGGTCTGACCCTTTTCGTAGGGAGGTCGAGGGTTTGTTACGGGAGAGCGCCTAGCGGATCAGGCTGTAGTCCTGCTTCGCCAGCAGGATCCGGCCGACCGCCTGGTTCAGCCGGCGGCGCGGTATGCGCCCGCGCTCGACGGCGCGCAACACCGCTACGTACGCGGCCTGCTGGTCGCCCGTGTCGCCGGAGATGTAGAGCGCGTCCGCTCCCGCGCGCAGCGCGAGCACTGCCGCGTCCGGAACCGTGTGGAGCGTGGTGATCCCGGGGTCGGCGAGGTCGTCCGTCATCGCCACGCCCTTGAAGCGCATCTCGCGGCGCAGCACCGTCGTGTCGACCTCGCGCGACAGCGAGGCCGGTACCGTGAAGTCGTTGAACGGATAGAGCGCGGAGCCGACCGTCACGCCCGGCACCCCGGCGTCGATCGCCGCGCGGAACGCCACCAGGTCCCGCTGGCGCAGCTCGTCGAGGCCGAGCCCGACAGTGGCGGGCCCGTCCTCGGTGGACTGGTCGGTCGCGCCCAGTCCGGGGAAGTGCGCGGCCGAGCTGAACACGTGCTCGGCGCGGTAGGCGCGGACCACCCTGTCCGCGTAGGTGGCCACCTCTTCCGGGGAGTCCGAGTACACCCGCGAGCCGAGCGCCGAGCCGGTCTCTGAGCTGCCCACGTCCACGACCGGCCCGAGCACCGCGTTGATCCCGAGCGCCAGCAGGCTCTTCGCGGACGCCCGAGCCTGCGATCCCGCCTCGCGAGCGGAGCGCAGGTCCGCGGGCGCCGCGTTGGGCGGGAGGTCCGGGAACGAGTTGAGCTCGCCGCCCTCCTGGCTCGCGAACACCCACGGCGGCACGTGGTGGTGCTGACGCGCGACGGTCGCCACCTCGTTCGCGAGCGTGCCGAGCTGGGTCACGTCCACGTAGTTGCCGTCCGCGAGCACGACGCCGCCAAGGTCGAGCCGCGCGAGCCGGCCGAAGACGTCCGCGGAGGTGTCGGTGCCGTTGAAGCCCACCACAAACAGCTGCGCGACCTTGCGCTCGAGCGGGAGGCGGCGCGCGAGGTCGGCCACGCTCTTCGGCACGGGCGAGCCTCGTCCGCGCCGGGACTCGGCCGGAGGCGGCACGATCTTCGCCAGGAACGAGATGTGCTCCTGCGGTGCGCCTCGGCCCGGTGAGGGAACCTCCGAGGCGGTGCCGTCGCCGTCGCCGTGCCCGGCACCGACGACCACGCCGGCGGCCACCGCGGCCAGCGCGATCACGACCAGGACGACCAGGGCGAGACGGCGCCGGGCCGATTCAGCGGGCACTGGTGGAAAGCTATCGTTGCCCGTCATGCCGGACGCCGGTTCCGACACCGTTGTCATGAAGTTCGGCGGCACCTCCGTCGCCGATGCCGAGCGCATCAAGCGAGCGGCCCAGCGCATCGTGACCGCGAAGGAGGCGGGCACGAACGTGGTGGCCGTCCTGTCCGCGCGTGGGAAGCACACCGACGAACTGGTGTCGCTGGCCTACGAGGTCTCGGACCGCCCGGACCCGCGCGAGATGGACATGCTGCTCTCCACGGGCGAGCGCGTGACCTGCGCCCTCGCGGCCATGGTGATCAACGATCTCGGTCACGAGGCGATCTCGCTCACCGGCTCCCAGGCCGGGATCGTCACGGACAGCGGCCACACCAAGGCGAAGATCATCGAGGTGAAGGCGGACCGCATCCGGCGCGGCCTCGACGACGGGAAGATCGTGCTGGTGGCGGGCTTCCAGGGCGTTTCGCAGGAATCGCTCGACGTGACCACGCTCGGCCGCGGCGGCTCGGACACCACCGCGGTCGCGCTCGCGGCCGCGCTGGGCGCCGACGTGTGCGAGATCTACACCGACGTCGCCGGCGTGTTCAGCGCCGACCCGCGCATCGTGCCGAACGCGCGCAAGCTGCCCGTGCTCACCTTCGAGGAGATGCTTGAGATGTCGGCGAGCGGCGCAGGCGTGCTCCAGCTCCGCTCCGTGGAGTACGCGCGTAACCATGGCGTGACCATCCACTGCAGGTCCAGCTTCGACGACGGAGCCGGTACCGTGATCCAGGACGAGGACCAGACGATGGAACGACCGCTCGTAACAGCCGTGACCCACTCGACCGCGGAGGCCCGCATCACGCTCACGGGGCTCCCGGACGTGCCCGGCATCGCGGGTCGCGTGCTGAGCGCGCTGGCCGACGCGAACATCAACGTCGACATGATCATCCAGAACGAGCCGCAGTCCGAGGGGCACCTGGCGGACATGTCCTTCACGGTCCCGCGCGAGGACGTGGCCGGCGCGCGCGAGGCGCTCGAGCCGCTCAAGCAGGAGCTCGGCTTCGGCGCGGTCCAGACGGACGACCGAATGGGGAAGGTCTCGGTGGTCGGAGCCGGAATGAAGAGCCATCCCGGCGTCGCGGCCAAGACGTTCACGGTGCTCGGCGAGGCCGGCGTGAACATCGAGATGATCTCCACCTCCCCGATCAAGATCTCGTGCGTCGTGCGCGAGGAGCACGTGGCCGACGCCGTGCGCCAGCTGCACACGGCGTTCGAGCTCGGCGCCGACGCGGTGCTGCCCGAGGACGTGGCGGGAGTGCACCGCCCGAAGGTGGCGTAGCCGATGAGGGTCGCCGTCGTGGGGGCCACCGGCGCGGTGGGCACGACCATGCTCGAGGTGCTGCACGAGCGCTCGTTCCCGGCGGACGAGGTTGTGCCGTTCGCCTCTGAGCGGTCGGCCGGGCGCACGATCGGATGGGGAGGCGGCCCGCTGACGGTCCAGCCGCTCGACGACGACACGATCCAGGGCTTCGACGTCGCGCTGTTCTCGGCGGGGTCCAAGGTCAGCGAGGAGTGGGCGCCGCGCTTCGCCGACGCGGGCGCCGTCGTGGTGGACAACTCATCCCAGTGGCGCATGCACGAGGACGTGCCGCTCGTGGTGTCCGAGGTGAACCCGGACGCGCTCGACGGTCACAAGGGCATCGTGGCGAACCCGAACTGCACGACGATGCAGACCGTGGTGGCGCTGGGGCCGATCCTCAGGCACGCCGGGATCGAGCGGATCGTGATGTCGAGCTATCAGGCGGTGTCCGGCACGGGGCAGAGCGCCGTGGAGGAGCTTCACGAGCAGGTGGAGGCGCAGCTCCACGCGAACGAGATCCCCGCGCCCACCGTCTATCCGCACCAGATCGCCTTCAACGTGCTGCCGCAGGTCGAGACCTTCAAGGAGGGCGACGACTACACGACCGAGGAGCGCAAGTGCATGCGCGAGACGCGCAAGATCCTCGGCGAGGAGGGCATCGGCGTGTCCGCCACGTGCGCGCGTGTGCCGGTGTTCACGGGGCACTCGGTGTCGGCGAACGTGCAGACGCGCGACCCGCTGTCGCCGGACGAGTGCCGCGAGCTGCTCTCCGGCGCCCCCGGCCTCACCGTGATCGACGATCCGGCCAACGGCCTGTACCCGACGGCGCTCGACGCCGCCGGCCGCGACGACGTGCTGGTGGGGAGGATCCGGCGGGACCCGTCGCACGAGCGCTGCCTCAACCTCTGGATCGTGGGGAACAACCTGCGCAAGGGCGCGGCGACCAACGCGGTGCAGGTGGCCGAGCTCCTGAACGTGCGCGGGCTGCTGCGCGCGGCCCGCGCCGCCTAGCGCCCGGGTCGGCAGCCGTCTAGCCGCCCGCCGGGACCGGCCGGCGCTCGTCGTCCACGACCACCGGCTCCTGCTGCGCCCGCCTCGCGAGCTCTCGCCGCGACGGCACGCCCAGCTTCCGGTAGATACTCCGCGCGTGCGTCCGCACGGTCTCGACGCCGATCGAGAGCGTCTCCGCGATCTCCGAGTTCGTGTAGCCGTCCTGCAGGAGCTCGAGCACCTCGGACTCGCGCGCGGTCAGCTCGGTGCCCTCCATGCCGAGCCGGTCCACGCCTCCGCCCGCGGCCGCCGATCGCGGCAGCACGTGCATCCCGCGCGAGGCGAGGTGGATGGCGTTCACCACGTCGCGCGCCTGGGTCTCCTTCGACAGGCAGCCCGTCGCGCCGAAGGCCAGCATCTGCGTGCACTCGGCCGCGGTCGGCCGGTGCGCCAGCACCACGATGCGCACCTCCGGCAGGCGCTGCGCGAGCGACTGCACCTCGACCGGGTTGCTCAGAGCACCGAAATTGAGCAGCAGCACGGCGGGCGAATGCTTCGCCGCGACGGACTCGATCTCGGGCAGCGGGACGTCGCGCGCCGCAAGCTCGAGGTCCGGATCGTCTCCGATCACGACCTCGAGTCCCTTGGCGATGAGGTCCTCGAACTTGCCCGCGACTACCGTCGCCATGAAGGTGACAGCGGGTGAGCTTCCATACTCACCCCCGGGTTACCCGTTGCGGCTAGAACATATGCCCACTAGGCGGCGGCGAGCTCGGCGACCTTGCGCTGGACGTCGTCGGTCGGCACGACGTGCTTGCCCATGCCGAGCTCCTTCGGCTCGAGTCCAAGGGCGAGGCCGACCATCTGCGGCAGGTGGAGGACCGGGATCCCGAGGTCGCGCTCCACGAACTTCTGCGCGGCCGGCTGCTGCAAGTCCAGGTTGAGATGGCAGAGCGGGCACGGGGTCACGAGGCAATCCGCGCCCGCGTCGATCGCGTCCGCCAGGTGCCTTCCGGCCTGGCGGAGCGAGGTCGTGCGGTTCATCGTGATGATCGGGAAGCCGCAGCACTTCCGCGCGCCGGCGTACTCGACCGCCTCGCCGCCGAGCGCCTCGATCAGGAGTCCGAGGTACTGGTCGCGCTCGGGATGCTCGTCGAGCCCGACCCGCTTCGACGGGCGCACGATGTAGCAGCCGTAGAACGGCGCGATGCGGAGCCCCTCGAGCGGTCGCCTCACCCGCTCGCGCAGGGCGTCGAAGCCGATCTCCTCGGCGAGGACCCAGAGGAAGTTCTTGTTCCACCACTCGCCGCCGGCCTCGTAGGAGAGCCCCTCGGGCTGGAGGTGGGTGTTCACCTCGCCGCGGTACTCGGAGCTGGCGTCCAGCCGCTGCTGGCACTCGGACTGGGCGCCCTGGCAGGTGGAGCAGATGTTCATCATCCCGGAGGCGCCCTGCACCTGCTGGGCCATGGCGAACGTGCGCGCGTTGAGCGCGTCGGCCAGCTCCTGGTTGTGCTCCGCGATCACGCCGGCGCCGCAGCAGTTGGCGCGGTCCAGCTCCACCAGCTCGAGGTCGAGCAGCGGTGCCACCTTCGCCATGGAGCCGTGCAGCTCCGGGGTGAATCCCCGGGACACACACCCGGGCCAGTAAGCCAGCTTCATGCGGTTTCCTCGTCCTCGCCCAACTCGCCAACGATGTACAGGTTCAGCTCGATTCGCTCGTCGTGCGACTCGATCTCGTGGAAGATCTTGCGGACCTGCTTCTGGTCCGGCAGCTTCTCGTGGAGGAGCGCCTTGCGGGGCGTGACCTTGCCCGACTTGAGGCCGCGGAACGCGGTCGGCAGCTCGCGGGTGAGCTGCTTCGCCCCTGACGGCTTGAGCTGGCCCTTCACGAGCGACCCGTCCCCGAACGACCGCGGCAGGAGCTGCGCCTCGTGCAGCGTGCCGTACTTCTCGATCAGCGTGACGAACGCCTTCTCGTGGCCGTAGCCGTTGTTCTCGTCCTTGATTCCGAAGTCGTTCGTCGCGCGGCGGCGGAGGCGCATGATCTGGTTCATCGGCGCCACGTCCTTGGGGCAGACCTCGACGCAGGCGAAGCAGTGGGTGCAGTCGTAGATCCCGTGCGGGTCCTCGGCCAGGTCGCGCAGGCGCGCCTCCTCCTCGCCGTCGCGCGGGTCGCCGACGAACCGGTAGGCCTTGGCCAGCGCCGCCGGGCCCACGAAGTCCGGGTCGACCTCCATCGACAGGCACGCCGACACGCAGACGCCGCAGTGGATGCAGGCCATCGCCTGCGTCACGTCGAGCATGGCCTCGGCGGGGACGATGTACTCCTGTCCCTCGGGCGGGTCCTCGGCCGGCACGAGCCACGGAACAACGCGGCGCACCTTCTTCCAGTGCACGGCCTCCATGTCCGAGACCAGGTCCTTGATCACCGGCATGTTCCCCATGGGCTCGACCGTGACGAAGCCGTCGCGGCCGCCGGCGGCGGCGTCCCCGATCCTCGTGTTGCAGGCGAGCGCCGAGCGGCCGTTGATGCGCACGCCGCACGAGCCGCAGATCGCGGCGCGGCACGAGCAGCGGATGGCGATCGAGGCGTCCTCGCGGTCCTTCACCTGGAGGATGCCGTCGAGCACGGAGCGCTCCGGCGGGAGCTCGACGTCGTAGTCGGCCCAGTACGCGGGCGCGCCCGACTCGGGGTCGTAACGGCGGATCTTCAGCTGGAAGGTCTGCGTGTCTGCCATCTCAGTACGTGCGCTCCTGGGGCTCCCACTGGGTCATCGTGACCGGCGAGTAGGAGAGCTCGGGCTCGGCGCCGTTGGCCGAGACGTTGATGTGCTTCAGCCACTCGTCGTCGTTGCGGTCGGGGTAGTCGGTCCGGTACTGGGCGCCACGGCTCTCCTTGCGCTCGATCGCCGAGATCACGATCGCCTCTGCGTTGTCGATCATGAACTGGAGCTCGAGCGCGCCCAGGACGTCCTGGTTGAAGACGGTGCCCTTGTCGTCGATCGCGACGTTCTTCGCCTCCTCCTTGAGGCGGCGTACGACCTCGAGCGCGGTGTTCAGGCCGTCCTCGTCGCGGAAGACCGCCACGTACTTGTCCATCGTCTGGCCGAGCTCGGCCTTCAGCTCGGAGACGCGGCGGCCGGTGCCGTCGCGCTCGACTATGGAGCGGATCGTCCTTTCCTCGTCTTGCAGTGAGGAGCCGCTCGGATCGGGCATGCCCATCCCCTTTACCGCCTCCGCGGCGTGCTCCCCGGAGCGGCGCCCGAAGACGAGGGTGTCGAGCAGGCTGTTGGCGCCCAGGCGGTTCCCGCCGTGCACCGAGACGCACGCGCACTCGCCGGCGGCGTAGAGGCCCGGGATGGGCGTCTGGCCGTGGATGTCGGTGTGCACGCCGCCCATCACGTAGTGGTTGCCCGGCTTGATGTGGATGGGCTCGCGGGTGATGTCCACGCCGGCGAAGTCGCGGCCCACGTTCACGATCTCCCGGAGCGCCTCGTGGATCCGCTTGCGCGGCACGACGGTGATGTCGAGCGCGACGGTGCCGTCGGGGAAGCCGCGGCCCTCGTTGATCTCGGTCTGCTCGGCGCGCGAGACCACGTCGCGGCTGGCCAGCTCCATCTTGTTGGGCGCGTACTTCTCCATGAAGCGCTCGCCCTGGGCGTTGTAGAGGTGCGCGCCCTCGCCGCGGGCGCCCTCGGTGATGAGGAGGCCGAGGCCGGCGAGCGTCGTGGGGTGGTACTGGATCATCTCCATGTCCATCAGCGGAGCGCCGACCCGGTACGCCATGGCGATGCCGTCCCCGGTGCAGATCAGGGCGTTCGTGGTGGGGTCGTAGATCTGGCCGTTGCCGCCGGTGGCGAGGATCACGGCCTTGGCGGCGAACAGCTCCATCGCGCCGTCGCGGATGTTCCGGGTGACCACCCCGGCGATCCGCCCGTCGTCGTCCTGCGCGAGCGCCGTGGAGAACCATTCCTCGTAGCGGGTGACCTCCTCGTGCTTCATGAGCTGCTCGTAGAGCACGTGGAGGATCGCCTGGCCGGTGATGTCGGCGACGTAGTAGGTGCGTGCCGCGCTCGCCCCGCCGAAAGCGCGTTTGCCGAGCCGGCCTCGTTCGTCGCGGTGAAAAGTCACACCGAGGTGCTCGAGCGTGAGCAGCTCGCTCGGGGCCTCGCGGCACATGATCTCGATCGCGTCCTGGTCCCCGAGGTAGTCGGACCCCTTGACGGTGTCGAACGCGTGTGACTCCCAGGAGTCCTGCGGATCGAGGGCCGCGTTGATCCCGCCCTGCGCCGCATTGGAATGCGACCGGACCGGGTGAACCTTCGAGATGATCCCGACCGACGCGCCCGCCTCTGCCGCGGCAAGAGCGGCGCGCTGGCCCGCGAGGCCCGCCCCAATGACCAGTACGTCGTGCTGCGGCATGCGGCGCGCAGTCTATTCAGGCCCGGCGGCGAGCCGGGCCGCCGGGTTCAACTACGGGCATTGAGGGGGTGAATCCGGGGGGCTTGCCGTCTTAACCACCGTATGAGTGGTCAACATGGCAAGCACCCCGTCGACAGCGTGGTCTCGGACCTCGCGCGGCGGCAGCATGGGGTGGTGTCGCGCGCGCAGCTCCTGGCGCTGGGCATGAGCGCGCGGGAGATCGAGGGGCGAGTGACGAGAGGGCGGCTGCACGGGCTTCACCGTGGTGTGTACGCCGTTGGGCATATGGCGCTTACGCGTAACGGGCGCTTCATGGCCGCGGTGCTCGCCTGCGGAGAGGGGGCCGCCCTGAGTCACTTCAGTGCTGCCGTTCTGTGGGAGATCCTGGAGGATCGGGGTCAGGGGATCCATGTGACGGTGGAGGGGAATCGGGTGTGCCGGGGTGTCATCGTGCACCGGTCGCCCCTCGCCGGCCATCGGGTGCGGCGGGGCGCCATCGTCGTGACAACCGTGGGTCGCACGCTCGTCGATCTCGCCGATGTCGTGCACAAGCGGCGCACCCTCGAGCGGGCCTTCGACGAGGCGGAATACCTCAACCTCGACTGGCGAAGCGCCGCGCCCATACAGGGACGCAAAGGCTCCGGGCTCCTGTCCTCAGTGCTGGCCTTTCACGAGCCCGGCACGACCCGCACACTGTCCGAGCTCGAGGAGCGGTTTCTGGCGTTTTGCGACCGATACAACCTTCCGCGACCTGACGTGAACGTCAGCATCGAGGGATACCTCTGCGATTTCGTTTGGCGGGAGCCGCGCGTGATCGTCGAAACCGACGGGAAGCGAGCTCACGGCACGCGGGGCGCGCACAGGCGGGACCCGGTGAGGGACGCCGACCTCCAGATAGCCGGCTGGCGTGTGATGCGCATCACCTCAGAGCGGTTGTTCGAGGAGGAACAGGCCCTGGCGGAGCAGCTCCGCCGCCTCCTCGCTACGCCGGCGCCTGCAGCGCCCGCCGCACCGCGTCGACCGTGACTATCCCGCGGAGCACGCCCTCTCCGTCCACGGCCATGATCGCCCCCAGACGGGCCAGGCCCTCCTGGCCCAGCAGGCTCTCGAGCGGCTCCTCTACCGAGATGCGCAGGCCGCTGGAGCCGTCGTCGCGGGCCATCACGGTGCCGACCGTCCGGGTCTCGCGCTCCTCGCCCGGCACGCTCTCCACAGCCTCCCGGGACACCACGCCCACGAGCCGCCCGGTCGAGTCCACCACCGGGAACCACGGCCATCCATACCTCAGGAAGTACGCCCGGTCGGCCTCCGCCACCGGCGCGTCCTCGCGGATCGCCACCGGCTCCTCGTCCATCACGTCGGCCACCCGGATGTGCTCAATGCGGCCCGAGAACACGGCGTCCTCCTCGGCGCTTCGTGCCGCGCTCGCCAGGAAGAAGCCGATGAAGGCGAGCCAGATGCCCGACACCTGGCTGCCCCGCGCGAGGAACAGGTAGGCGCCGAAGGCGACCATCCCGTAGCCACCCAGGCGCCCCAGCGTGGCGGCGAACCGCGTGGCGCGATTCCGGTCGCCGGTCACCTTCCACGCGATTGCGCGGGCGATCCGCCCGCCGTCCAGCGGGAACGCCGGAATCAGGTTGAACGCGAGCAGCAGCACGTTGATCGAGGTGAGGTAGCCGAGCACCGCCGTCGTCGAGCCGCTGACGTCCGACTCGAACTGCGAGCTGTGCAGCACCTCCGAACTGCTCGAGATCGCCGAGCCCAGCAGGAAGCACAGCCCGGCGATCGCCAGCGTTACGAGCGGCCCCGCAACCGCGATCCGGAACTCCACGCCCGGCGAGGTGGACTCGCGCCCCAGCTTCGCCACCCCGCCGAACATCCACAGGTCGATGCCGAGGATCGGGATTCCGTTCCGGATCGCCACCCACGCGTGGCCCAGCTCGTGCAGCAGGATCGAGAGGAAGAAGAGGAGCGCGCTGAGGACCGCCAGGACGAAGGCGTTCGAGCCGGGCGCCGCGTCCTTGTAGTAGTCGGACAGGTTCCAGATGATCAGGAAGAGGACGAGGAACCAGCTGAAGTCCACCCCGATCCGGATCCCGAAGATCCGGCCCAGCTGAAAGGAGCCGCCGAACACCCTCCGGATGGTAGGTCAGCAGGCGGTGGGTACTGTCAATGCGATGGCTACCAAGTGGTGGACGCTCATCGTGGTGTGCCTGGCCATCTTCATGCTCCTGGTCGACGTCACGATCGTGAATGTGGCCCTGCCGAGCATCCAGAAGGAGCTCGGCTCGAGCTTCGAGGATCTCCAGTGGGTGGTGGACGCGTACGCCCTCGCGCTCGCCGCGATCCTGCTCGCGTCCGGCTCGCTCGGCGACCTCCTCGGCCGCCGGAGCGTCTTCGTGCTCGGCCTCGTGATCTTCTCCGGCGCGTCGCTCCTCTGCGGCCTCTCCGGGTCGCCGGTGATGCTGAACGTCTCGCGCGCGGTCCAGGGAGCCGGCGGCGCGATGATGTTCGCCAACTCGCTTGCGCTCATCGCCCAGGAGTTCCCGGCCAACGAGCGCGGCACTGCCCTCGGGATCTGGGGCGCGACCACAGGGTTCGCCGTGGCCGTCGGCCCGCTCGTGGGCGGCGCGCTCACCGACGCGTTCGGCTGGGAGTGGATCTTCCTCGTCAACGTCCCGATCGGCCTGGCGACCCTCGCACTCACGCTCATGAAGGTCCGCGACTCCGAGCGCGACCCCACCGCCAGCATCGACTGGGGCGGCCTCGTGACGTTCAGCGCCGGCCTGTTCTGCATCGTCTTCGCGCTGATCCGCGGCAACGATGACGGCTGGGGCAGCGCGAAGATCATCGGGCTGCTGGCGGCGGGGGCGGTCCTGCTCGCCGTGTTCGTGGCGATCGAACGGCGGCGCGACCAGCCCATGCTCGACCTCCGCCTCTTCCGCATCCCCACCTTCACCGGCGCGCAGATCGTGGCCTTCTCGATCCACGCCTCGATGTTCTCGATGTTCCTCTACCTCACGCTCTACATGCAGAACGTGCTCGGCTACTCGCCGCTCGAGACGGGCGTCCGCTTCCTGCCTGTCTCCCTCCTGTCCTTCCTCGCCGCGCCGATAGCCGGGAAGCTCGCGGAGCGATACCCGGTCCGCCTGTTCCTGACCGCCGGTCTCGGGCTGATCGGCCTCGGGCTCCTGGAGATGCACGGCGTCAAGCCCAGCGACGACTGGACCACGCTCCTGCCCGGCTTCATCCTCGCCGGGATCGGGATCGGCTTCGTCAACCCGCCGCTGGCCACCGCCGCGATCGGGGTCGTGGAACCGCGCCGGAGCGGCGCGGCGTCCGGGATCAACAGCACGGCCAGGCAGGTCGGCACCGCGGTGGGGATCGCCGGCCTCGGCGCGATCCTCCAGTCCAAGCTCACCCACGGCCTCGGCGCCGGGAGCCTCGGCGGGCCCACGGCGGGGAGCGCCTACATCCACGCGCTCAACGACCTCTTCCTCGTGGCCGCCGCCGTCGCGTTCGTGGGCGCGGCCTGCGCGGCCGTCCTCATCCGCAGCCGCGACTTCGTCAGCGCTCCCGCCTGAGCGCGGCTGCTAGTAATGCGGCCCCGATGACCGCACACAGAGTCACATTCATCCCCGGCGACGGCACCGGTCCCGAGCTCGCTGAGGCCACGAAGCGCGTGCTGGAGGCCACCGGAGTCGAGTTCGAGTGGGACTTCCAGGACGCAGGGATCGACGTATACGAGTCGGAGGGCAACCCGTTGCCCGACCGCACGCTCGACTCGATCCGCGAGCGCGGCGTGGCTATCAAGGGCCCGACCACCACGCCGGTCGGCTCCGGCCACCGCTCGATCAACGTCGCGCTCCGCAAGGAGTTCGACCTCTACGCCTGCATCCGGCCCTGCAAGGCCTACGACGGCGTGCGCACCCGCTTCCCGGAGACGGACATCGTGATCGTCCGGGAGAACACCGAGGACCTCTACGCGGGGATCGAGTTCGAGAAGGGGTCGGAGGAGGTCGAGAAGCTGCGGAAGTTCCTCGCCGATGAGCTGGACTCGCCCACCCGCGACGAGTCCGGCATCTCGATCAAGCCGATCTCGGTGTTCGGCTCCGACCGGATCGTCGAGGCCGCCTTCAAGTACGCCGAGGAGAACGGCCGCGAGAAGGTCACGGCGGCCCACAAGGCCAACATCATGAAGTTCTCCGACGGGCTGTTCCTCGAGGTGGCGCGCGAGGTGGCGAAGCGGCATCCGGACATCGAGTTCGAGGACCGCATCATCGACAACCTGTGCAACCAGCTCGTGTCTCGGCCTGAGGAGTACGACGTGATCGTGCTGCCGAACCTCTACGGCGACATCGTGTCCGACCTCGGCGCCGGGATGATCGGCGGCCTCGGGCTCGCGCCGGGCGCGAACATCGGCACGGAGGGCGCGATCTTCGAGGCCACCCACGGCTCGGCCCCGAAGTACAAGGGGCAGAACAAGGTCAACCCGACCGCCCTGCTGCTCTCCGGCGTCCTGATGCTGAAGCACCTCGGCGAGGACGAGGCCGCCGAGCGCATGGAGAAGGGGATCGCCGAGGTGATCCGCAGGGGGGACGACGTGACCTACGACCTGAAGCCCTCGCGTGACGATCCCTCCGCAGTGGGTACGAGCGAGTTCGCACAAGCTGTGATCGAGGAGATGAACGACTGATGGCAACCACCGTGACCGTCACCGGCGCGGCCGGCCAGATCGGCTACGCGCTCCTGTTCCGGATCGCGAGCGGGCAGATGCTTGGGCCGGACGAGAAGATCGACCTCCGGCTGCTCGAGATACCGGACGCCGTCCAGGCGGCGGAGGGCACCGCGATGGAGCTCCAGGACTGCGCCTTCCCGCTGCTGGCATCCACCGAGATCTTCGACGACGCGAAGAAGGCGTTCGACGGCGTGAACGTGGCGATGCTGGTGGGCGCGCGGCCGCGCTCGAAGGGCATGGAGCGCTCCGACCTGCTGGAGGCGAACGGCCAGATCTTCAAGCCGCAGGGCGAGGCGCTGAACGCCGGCGCGGCGGACGACGTGAAGATCCTCGTGGTCGGGAACCCCGCGAACACCAACGCGCTGATCGCCATGAACAACGCGCCGGACATCCCCAACGAGCGCTTCACGGCCATGACCCGGCTCGACCAGAACCGCGCCGTGGCGCAGCTCGCGGAGAAGGTCGGAGTGGGTGTCGACGACGTGGAGGACCTCGCCGTCTGGGGCAACCACTCGCCGACGATGTTCCCGGACCTCTTCAACGCGAAGGTGAAGGGCGAGCGCGCCGTCGACCAGGTGGACATGGACTGGTACGAGAACGAGTACATCCCGCGGGTGGGCAAGCGCGGCGCGGAGATCATCGACGCGCGCGGCGCCTCATCGGCGGCGAGCGCGGCCAACGCGGCGATCGACCACGTGCACGACTGGGTCCAGGGTGCGAGCGGCCTCCGCTCGATGGCGGTGTGCTCGACCGGCGCCTACGACGTGGACGAGGGGCTCATCTCGAGCTTCCCGGTCCGGGTGAGCGGCGGCGAGTACGAGATCGTCGAGGGGCTCGAGGTGAACGACTTCGCGCGGTCGAAGATCGACGCCACGGTGAACGAGCTCCGCGAGGAGCGGGACGGCGTTACCGAGCTCGGCCTGATCTGACGGCCGGCCGTCAGGCCGGGTGCCAGCCGCGGTCGCGCTTCACGACCTTGCCCTCTGATACGAGGGTCGGCATCACCCGGTACAGGTAATTCGCATGAATTCCCATCGCGTCCGCGAGCTCGCGGATGGTGATGCCGGGCCGGGCGCGAACGAGCTCGAGCGCCTGCTGGGCACGCTTGCCTGTGCCGCGGGGCCTGCCGCGTCCGCGGCGCCGGGTCGCCCCGCCGCGCGGCGCGCGGGTCTGCTTCGCACCGCCGTTGCCCACGCCGGCCAGTGCGGCCGCCGCCTTCTGCAGCCGGTCGTACTCGTCCACGAGCGGGCGCAGCTCCTTCAGTCGCGCCTCGATCTCACGACGCTTCTCGTCAAGAAAGTCTGCCATTAACGAATAACTGTAACTGGAAATCAACACTCCGTGCCGGGCACGCCCGGCACCTCGTGCACTACTCGGTAATGCGCTTTAGTTTCTGCAAGGTTGCGTCCAGCTCTTTTTGAGTGACACGCGCCACGCCGCGGCCCGCGATCCGGCCGAGCGGGCCGCCCGGCAGGTCGTACTCGTTCATGTACCGGAAGTCGGTGCAGTCGCCGTTCGAGGAGTCGCCGAACTCGTAGATCACGCGGGCGTGCGAGCCCACCGGCCCGCGGCCCTCCCAGACGACGCGCTCGCACGGCTCGTTCTCCACCACCGTCCAGCGCACCTTGAACCGGCGACCCGCGAGCCTGAGGCACTGGGTGAGCTTCGAGCCCTTCTTCAGCGAGCCCGCCGGGGCGTCCTCGAGGTGGTCGTGGATGGTCACCCAGTCCTCGAGTCGCCGCGGGTCCATCACCACGTCGTAGACGCGTTTCGGCGGAGCGTCGATCACGATGTCGCGCTCGACCTTCACCTGGCCCCCAGCGGCTCGGCGCGCTCCCACTCCGCAAGCGCGCGGTCGAGCGCGCGATCGAAGGAGTGGGGGCGGATGCCGTACAGGCGCGGCGCCTCGTCCGGGTCGCGCGGCAGGAGGTCGGTCTCAAGGCTCTCCATCAGCGGGCGCACCAGCTCGACCGGCTGGCCGGTCACAGCCGCGACGAC
>DASUYU010000206.1:0-28613 GCA_036377235.1 Thermoleophilaceae bacterium | reverse complement strand
GGCGCTGGAGCTCCGGCCGGGAATGCGCGTGCTCGACCTGGGGTGCGGCCGGGCGATGTCGTCGGTGTTCCTACACCGCGAGCTCGGCGCTCAGGTGTGGGCCGTCGATCTCTGGTTCAGCGCGGCTGAGAACCTGCAGCGCATCCGCGACGCGGGCGTCGAAGACGGCGTCTTCCCCGTCCACGCGGACGCGCGCTCGCTGCCGTTCGGCGCCGGCTTCTTCGACGCCATCGTCAGCATCGACGCGTTCGTCTACTTCGGCACCGACGACCTGTACCTGGCGAACGTGGCCCGTCTCCTGAAGCCGGGTGGCACGCTGGCGATCGCCGGCGCGGGCCTGACGCAGGAGATCGACGGGGCGGTTCCCGGCCACCTCGAGGCGTGGTGGGAGCCCGCGAACTGGTGCCTCCACTCGGCCGATTGGTGGAGGCGCCACTGGGAGCGCACCGGCATCGCCCGTGTCGAGCTCGCGGACACGATGCCCGACGGCTGGCGGGTATGGCTCTCCTGGCAGCGGGAGGTCGCGCCGGACAACTCGGTCGAGATCGAGGCGCTCGAGGCCGACGCCGGGAGCTTCCTGGGCTACGTACGCGCGGTCGCGCGCCGGACGGGCCTGGAGCTGGAGGAGCCGATCGTGTCGATTACGCCGCACTACGAGCGGCATCCGCTCCTTCGGGACTCCGTCAGCTGATCGCGGCCTGTGAGCCGCGCAGCTCGTGCCAGAGCTCGGCGCGGATCGCCCAGCGCTCGTGGTCGCGCCACGCGCCGCCGATCTTGAGGTACTTCTCCGAGAAGCCCTCGCGCACGAAGCCGCACCGGCGGACCAGCGCGATCGAGGCGGTGTTGCCGGGCTGGATGTTCGCCTCGAGCCGGTGCAGGCCGAGCGCGCCGAAGGTGTGGTCGAGCACCAGCCCCATGCCCTCGGTCATGTAGCCGCGGCCCTCCAGGCCCGCTATGCCGCCGTAGCCCACGTACGCGCTCTGGAACGCCCGCCGCACGATCTCGGAGATGTTGAACATGCCGGCGAGCCTGCCGTCCTCGCGCAGCCGGATCACGAGCGACACGAACGTGTCGTCCTCGGCTCGTCGCAGCAGCTGGTCGAAGTCGGCGGCGGTGGCCGGGGGCGAGATCCAGGTCCCGTGGAACTCGCGGCTCCGCGCCATCGCCTCGACGAACTCGTCGCGGTCGCCGGCCGACAGCTTGTGGAGCTCGACTCTCACTTCGCCACCAGGAGCTTCAGGGCGACCAACAGCAGGCCGAGCGCCACGTTGATCGCGACCACTGCGATCGTGCTGGCCGGGCCGAGCCGCTCGACGCGCGCGAACACGAAGCCCTGGACGGCGAGCACCACCAGGCCGAAGCACAGCGCCAGCCAGACCGCCGTGTCGTCGTCCAGCACGTGGAGGGAGCCGAGCAGGAGCACGGCGATCGACGGCACGCCGGCCTGGATGAGGCCGGCCTCGTGGCGTCCGATGCGGCGAACGTCGTCGAACGTGAGCCGTTGGCCCGTCCTCACGCTGTGGGTGAGCGCGTGGGCGTAGGCATGCGCCAGCCAGAAGACCAGGGTGGTCACCGCCACCAGGGCGGCGATGCGCGTCGTGTCGTCCGGGTAGGCCTTGCCGCCCGCGACGATCACCGACAGGACGACGATCGTCCCATAGACGAAGGCGCCCAGTCGGTCGGCTATCTCGGCGCGGCTAAACATCGAGGATCCCGTGGATCACGAGGGTAACCCCGCCCGCGATCAGGCCGGCGGCGAGGAGGCGCGCGGCCCAGCGGAGGGCGCGGGCGCGCGGGCCGTCGGCCGCCTCGGCGGCCACGAGGCCTGCCAGCGCGGCGATGCCGATCGCCATCGCGACGATGCTCGGCAGGACCCCGCGATCCGCGCCCGCGCCGAGCGCGAGGATGAGAAGGGCGGGCCGAGCGACGAGGGGGAACGGGACAGGTCCGGTTTGCGGCGGGCGGCGGAACAGATCGGCGATGCCGGTCAACACCGCAACGATGCCTGCGCCCGTCCGGAACGAGGGGTCGCTCACGTCGAGCGCGTCGAGGAGGGGTGGAGCCAGAGCGGAGGCGGCCACGACGAGGAGCGCGCCTACCGCGCCGCCGAGGAGCGCGAGGCGGACGGGGTCCGCATCGCCCTCGGCGGGGGCGCGCGGGATGCCGAACGCCGCCCGGATCGGGTTCAGAGCGAGCAGCAGGATCAGAGCCCACATCCAGGCAGCCGGCGTCTCGTCATCGGGGCCGTCGGACCCTCCCCCCGCGCGCACGATCGCCTGCGTGCGGAGCAGCGCTGAGAGTGCGTGCTGCTGGTCGTCCATGCGCGTCTCGCCGTCGCGGAACCAGGCGCCCTCCACCCGGCTCGGGTTCTTCTCCCGGGCCGCCTCCTTCGCGTCCGATTGGGCATCGATGGCCAGGCCCGCCATACACGTCGCGCGCTCCGCCATCGGACCGCGCAGGTCGGCCAGCCGCGGTTCGCGGAGCGCGGTCCGCCACAGGCCCGTGAGTCCCTCGCCCATCACGCCGTAGCCCCCGCCGCGCGGCTCGTGCGGCCCGCGCACGAGCGCGCCCCACGGCCCCATCCGCTGACTGATGTAGCGCGTCTCCGAGCCGAACAGCTTGGCCTGGCTGCGCGCGTAGTGCAGCTCGTCGGCCGTGAGCGGCGGCCGGCCTCGCTCGGGGAACTGCACCGTCGACGACAGCCCGTACGCCGCCCAGTGGTCCTCGATCGGCGGGAAGTGATCCTCCACGTCGTCGCGCTTGGTCGCGAGGTATGCGCCGATCCGGTCGGCCACCTGGCCCCAGCCCTCGCCCGGGAAGGTGAGGTGGAGGCGCGCGAGCGCCCAGTAGGTCTCGCCCGTGTAGTACTTCGAGTACTCGCCCCGGACGGGCCGGTCGCGGATCGGGTCGTACGAGGCGAGCACCGCGCCCGACGGCTCGGTCTGGGCGACCAGGAAGCGGCCGAGCCGGCGCAGCAGCGTGTCGTAGCGCCGGTCGCCGGTCGCCTCGCGGCGGATGTCGAGCCCGGCCACGAGCAGGGCGGTCGCGCCGGTGGGGATCTCGCCGCCGAGGAACACCGTGGACCAGCCGTCGCGCGTCGTGAGCCGATCGCGTGCCCACTCGGTACCGCGGTCCGCGCTGTCGAGCGCACGCGGCAGCCCCGCTGCGGCCGCCTGGTAGAGGCCCTCGACGGCGCCGGTGTGGCGCACGACGTTGTACTCGGGCTTCGCCCGGTCCGTGCGGGCGTCGTAGTCGTACAGCCAGCTCCCGTCGGCGTGCTGGTTGCGCGCGAACCAGTCCACCGCCGCCTGCGCCGAGGCGTGGAGCTGCGCGCCGGTCACGGTCGGGCAGCGCTCGGGCGGCGCGGCCACGCCGAACACGAAGATGAGCGCCACCGCCAGCGTCGCGCCGGCGCGCACGACCCGGGAGCGCGGCGTCACGCGGCTCGCGCCCGCCGGACGGCCGGCAGCAGCAGGGTGGGCAGGGCGAACCAGGCGGTCAGCGGCAGCCGGCTGAGCGCGAAGGCCACCGCCGGCCGCCCGCGGATCGTGGTGCCGTCGCGGTCAACCAGCTCGACGGCCGCGCCGGGCGGCGCCGGCTCGAGCCGGAAGCGCGCGAGCCAGTCGAGCGCGCGCACAACACGCCAGAGCGGCGCGCCGGGATCGACCCGCAGCACGCGGTCACGCGTGGACGGCACGGCCCAGATCAGGAGCACGCAGATCCCCAGGAACGAGAACACCTGCACAGACGCCGACGCCTCGATCGTCACGTGGAAGATCGCCGCCACCCACACCGCTGCGTAGCGCGTGCGCCGCGACCACAGCCCGAGCGCGATGAACAGCTCCGTCAGGACGATGGCCTTGGCCGCCCCGGTGTGGAAGTCGCGGTCGGTGAGTAGCGACACTGCCCAGTCCGGAAGCGGCTGAAGGTCGGCGCGCGCATGCAGCACACGCTGCCAGGTGACGGTTCCGCCGAACCAGTCGGGGTCGAGCAGCTTGCTGAGCCCGGACGCTCCGTACACCGCCGCGCACTCGAACCGCAGGAGCCACAGCGGCCACGCCGGCCCCGCCTGCGCCACCGGCGCCATCGCGAGGATGCCGAGCACGATCACGAGGTAGGCGCGGTTGTTGTGGAAGTGGGTGGTGGAGAGGAACAGGTTGTAGGCCACGACCGCGAACGTGGTGACCGTCGCCGCCCGCGTGAGCGCCGCCAGCCGCGCGAGCGCGCCGAGCGACATCGCCACGGCCGCCGCGGCACCCAGCCAGAGCACGCCGATGTAGGCGCCCTCGGGCAGCTCCGGATACCAGGACGCGTACGGCTCGTGGAAGACGTCCTGATAGGTGCGGCCGTGGAGCGAGTCGGAGAGGAACGGAGCGAGGTGGAGGAGCACGATCGGGCCGACCAGCACGCGCAGGAGCGCGAGCGCGCGGAGGCTCACCTCGCGGCCGAGCAGCTCGTCCAGCCGGGCGACCACGCCCGGCGCCCGCAGCGGAGCGGTCGCCGCCGGCGCGCTCACCGCGCCACGTTCCTCGTGCCGCTGCGGAAGACCTCCACGTGCGGCGGGTCGGCGTTGTGCCAGGCGGTCACTCGCGCCTCGAGGTAGCGGGTCGCGTGGTCGCGCGGCGTGTTCTGCGCCACCCAGTCGAGAGCGGCGCGCAGGAACGCGAGTTGGTTGTCGAGACCGGCGTCCGCGTGATGGCGGACGCTCGGGTAGCTGAGGCCGCGCTCCGTGACGAGCCGGTCCCAGGCGTAGCCGTCCCACGGGATCTCGACCGGCACGCGCCGGCCGTCGGCCGTGACCCGCACCACATCGGCGCGCCACGTGCTCGACTCCGGAAACATCTGGAACGCGAACTCCTTGTGGTCCGCTGAATAGCCCCGCGCGATGAACCCGAGCTGGAGCAGCACCACCCCGAGCACGATCACGCGCCGCCCGATGACCCTGACCCTCGACACCACGCGCTTACGATCTCACGCGGCCGCCGCCGCGCTCGCCCTGCGCGGTACGCGTGTGGTGACGATCCGGTAATCGCGCACCCGTAGCTTCGGCCGAACGGCGTCGACGTGGGGCCGGCGCCGCTCGACCCAGGAGGTCACCTATGCGACGTCTCTTCATCCTCTGCGCGGCCGCCATCGCGTGCTTGGCGCTTGCGGCGCCGGGCGCGCTCGCAAAGCGGCCACCGTTCAAGCACATAGATCACTTCGTCGTGATCTATCTGGAGAACCACTCGTTCGACAACCTGTATGGGGGCTTCGCCGGTGCAAACGGCCTGTCGAACGCCGATCCTGCGCACACTCTGCAGGTGGACTTCTCCGGGCACGCGTTGAAGTGTCTGGAGCAGAACGACCCGCAGCTCACGTCGCCGCCGCTGCCGGCGGACGCCTGCAGCGTGGCGAACGGGGATCCGTTCAACAGCCACTTCGGGAACGCGCCGTTTTCAATCGACACATACGTGCCGCCCGACAAGAAGACCCGTGATCTGGTGCACCGCTACTACCAGAACCAGGTGCAGATCGATGGGGGCCGGAACGACAAGTTCGCGATCGCGTCAGATGCGAAGGGCCTGTCGATGGGCGTGTACGACACGGCGAATCTTCCGCTGGCCCAGTACGCCCAGCGGTACACCCTGGCGGACAACTTCTTCCAGGGAGCGTTCGGCGGGTCATTCCTGAACCACCAGTGGCTGATCGCGGCGCGCACGCCCGAGTTCGCGAACGCGCCGAAGGACGGCAGCACCTGCGACATCCACAGCGTGCTGGACGCCAACGGCATGCCCGTGGCGGGCAAGGACCTGCCGCTGACGACCGTGCAGCACGGCGACTGGGCCGTGAACACGATCCAGCCGGTCAACCCGCCCTTCGCGGCGGGGACGCCCGACTGCCGGCGGCTGCCTCCGCTGAACTACGCCACGATCGGCGATCGTCTCAGCGCGGCTGGGCTCGATTGGGCGTGGTACGCCGGCGGCTGGGACGACGCGGCGGCCGGCCATCCGGATCCGCTGTTCCAGTTCCATCACCAGCCGTTCGCGTACTTCACCAAGTACGCACCGGGTGCACCCGGCAGGTCTCACCTCCGTGACGAGAGCGAGTTCCTCGCGGCCGCGCGGGCAGGCGAGCTGCCGGCGGTCTCGTTCGTCAAGCCGGTCGGCGAGGAGAACGAGCACCCCGGCTACGCGGACCTGTCGAGCGGCGAGCTGCACGCTGCGGACCTGATCGAGGCCGTCCGCCAGTCGAACGACTGGAAGGACACCGCGGTGATCGTCACCTACGACGAGAACGGCGGCTTCTGGGACCACGCGGCTCCGCCGGTCGTCGACCGCTGGGGGCCCGGGACCCGTGTCCCGACGCTCGTGATCTCACCGCGGGCTCGGCGTCATTTCGTGGACCACGAGTCGTACGACACGACCTCGATTCTCGCCACGATCGAGCGCCGCTACGGGCTCGCGCCGCTGTCACCACGCGACGCGGCCGCCAATGACCTCCGCCACGCCTTCAGGCGCTCGGAAGACGGGCACTGAGACGAGGGCGGACCACCACGGGCGGCGGGGGGTCTTCGGGCCCTCCGCCGCTCAGGCCGCGAGGAGCATGTCCTCGCCGGCGAGGATGCGCGCGTGGAGCGCGGCGGTTTCATGGGCCGGCTCCACGCCGAGCGCGTCCACCAGCGCTCGGCGGCACCGCATGTACTGCTCGAATGCCCGGTTCCGCCGGCCGAGCGCGGCGTACGCGGCCATGACTCGGCGGTGCGCTCCCTCGTCGAGCGGGTCCAGTTCGAGCATCCGGCGGGCAATGCGCAGGGCCGCGCCGTGCTCGCCGGCCTCCGCGTGGGCATCCCCGAGTGCGACGAGCACCTCGCGGTGGAGATCCTCCAAGCTCTCGCGCCACGCCCGTGTCCAGTCGGCGTACCGGTCCTCCGGCAACGGCTCGCCGGTCCACAGCTCGGCGGCGTCCTCGAGGGCGGTCAGGCGCTCACGTCCGGCGGGGCGCGCCAGCGCCAGTGCTGAGGCGCGCTCGAAGTCATCGACGTCCAAGCAGTCACCCGGGTGGAGGGCGAGCTCGTACGAGCGGTCGTTGCAGATGAGAGCTGCCGAACCCAGGACCGCCCGGCACCGCGACACGGAGACGACCAGGCACCGGCGCGCCGCGACCGGGTCGTGGTCGCGCCAGAAGGCTTCGAGGAGCTGGTCCTCCGGCACGGACTCGCGGTGGACGAGCAGGAAGCGCGCCAGCCGCGCCGCCATCGGCCGCTCCCAGGCGGCGGGCGCCACCGGAGCACCCTTACGGATCAGGCGGAAGCCGCCGAACAGCCGGTACTCGATGGTGCGTGGGCAAGCGGACACAGCCCCGCGATCTTCATGCTCGCGGCGTTGGAGATCCGCTGAAACGCGTTGGAGAAGCGTTGGTGCGCGTGCCTCGAATGGTGCAACTACTTGTTCACATGGGTGTTACACGCGAGTACGATGGGCCTCACCGTGGTGGTCTCGCCTTCCGGCACGGCATCGCGCCTCCGGATCCGGCTCTGCGGCGGTCTCGCCGTCGAGCACGATGGCGAGCGCCTCGATGCCCGCCTTCCCAGTCGACAGGCCCGGATCGTGTTCGCCCGGCTGGTGGACCAGCGCGGTCACGCGATCAGCCGCGCCTCGCTCGCCGACGCACTGTGGGGGGACAGTCCCCCGCCGTCCCGCGACGTGGCGCTGCGAGCCGTCTTGTCCGGCGCGCGCAGGGTGCTCGGCTCGGAGAGCCTCGCGGGCCGCGGGGAGCTGAGGCTCGTGCTCCCGGACGACGTCTGGATCGATGTCGAGGCCGCGACCCGGCACCTCCGGTCCGCCGAACAGGCCATGGAAGAGGGGCGCTCCGAGCTCGCCCGACGTGAGGCCGCCGCTGCCGCGGAAATCCTCCAGGACGAGTTCCTGCCCGGGTGCGGAGGTCCATGGGCGGAGGAGCGGCGGCTCGAGCTGGAGGAGCTTCACCGGCAGGCGCGTGAGCTCGAGGCCAGGGCGGCGCTGGCGAACCGCGATACCGCCGCGGCCGAGCGGATCGCCCGGCGGCTGGTGGAACGCGCTCCGTACCGGGAGTCTGCGCATGCCCTGCTGATGGAGGCCCTGACGGCACAGGGCAACGTGGCCGAGGCCTTGCTCGCTTACGATCGCCTGGTCCGGATCCTGCGGGACGACCTCGGCACGACGCCCGCGCCGGCGGTGGCGGCCCTCCACGAGCGGCTGTTGGTGGACGGCGAGGGTGCCACGCGCGACCTGCGTCCACGCCGCCGGTGGCTGGGGCCGCGACTGGCCGGGGTGGTCCTCGCATGCGCAGGCATCGCTCTGTTCGCGATCGAGCTCGCCGCGGGAGACGCCGCGGAGCCGGTTCCGGTGAGCGCGCCCGTCCGCGCACTCCCGACGCAACAGGCCGTGCTCCCGGGGCTCCGCATCGCCTTCGAATATCCGAAGAGCTGGCCGCTTCGCAGGCCTGCGAGCGGGCTCACGGGCATCGGCGGCGGCGACAGCTTCTGCAACATCTTCCGAGCTCCCGACGCCGCTCCGGGGCAGGGCGGGATGGTGCGATACGCCCGGCGCCGGCTGCGGGCCTGGTCGCGCGGCACCTCCGCGGTCGAGATCGGCCCCGTGCACGCGGTAGGCGGGCGGGGCACCCGGGGCGCGACGGCGGTCGAGCACGACCGTGCCTTCGGCGCCGCCGAGGCCGGGCGGGTGATCTTCTTCGCGGCGCGCGGCGACGTCCTGAGGATCGAGTGCAGCGCACCGGTGCACGCCTTTGGCAGGCTCGACCGGGCGGCCTTCATACCGCTCGCGCACAGCTTCCGGGTCCTGGACGGGTAGCCCTTGAGCGGCGCCGAGCGACGCTGGCTTGTCGGCGGCGGCGCGGTGCTTGTGGCGGCGCTCGTCTTCACGACGGTTCGGTCCGGAGGCGATGAGCCGGGGCGATCTGCGCCGGCACGGCACGTCGCCGGGGCGCCCGACCGGATGCTCACGGCCGCACGCTACGGCGGTTCCTTCGAGGGAACGCCCGAGATCGTGCGGGTAGCGCGTGACGACGCCGTGTGGGTCGTGGTCCGACGTGACGGACACCGGGCTCTCGCCCGGCTCGATCGCGAGGAGCTGCGCGACGTGTCGCTCTACGGGACGGAGCCGGACGAGCTCGTGCCGGGCTTCGGCCACGCCAGCCCATACCTCGCCTACGCGGCGCCGGGCACAGTGGGCCTCTTGGACCGCGACGGCGTCGAGCGGAACCGCGTCGTCGTCGGGCACGGAGCGCGGGACATTGCGCTCGACCGGTTCGGGTCGCTGTGGTTCACCGACCGGCCCAACGCCGCCCTCGGGAGGTGGGACGGCCGCCGCGTTACCGAGACGCCCGTGTCCACGCGACCGCGGGCACGACTCGACGAGATCGTGCTTCAGGGCAACGGGAGCTCGAACCTGTGGTTCCTCGACGAGCGCGGGTACGTGGGTCTCTTCGACCCGATCGGAGGTGGCGGTGTGCGCATGTTCGAGGCGAAGGGCGGCATGCCGAGCGAGGGTCCGTCGCGACTCACGGCGAGCTTTGAGCGCGCGGCGTGGTACACGACCGCGACGGGCTTGGGGCGGGCGACGGAGCAGGACGGCACGAGCGTCGTCGTGCCTTCGCTTCCGGCCCGTCCGGGCGCGTTGGCCGGTGGCCCGGACGGCAACCTGTGGGTGGCGGCGAGGCGGGGCCCCTGGCTCTTCAGGATCTCTCCGGCCCACACGGTCACCCGTTACGCGCTCGACCTGCCCCGGAACGCGCGGCTGCGCGACATCGCGCGCGATACGCCGCGTGGCGATCTGTGGATTGCGTGCGCACGGCCGCGCACCCTCCTCAGGGTGCGCATCCCGGAGCTGCGGTCGAAACTGCGCTAGGGCTCGTTTGCGTTCCCGACTCGGATGGGTACCCACGAGCCGTGGGGTTCCTCCGCATGCGCCGACTGGCCGTTCTCGCCCTTCTGATCGCGTTCGCCGCGGCCGGCACGGCGCGCGCCGACGGCGGCGTGTACGTCGCGCTCGGCGACTCGTACACCTCGGGGCCGCTCATTCCAAACCAGCACGGCGATCCGATCGACTGCGGGCGCTCGGACCACAACTATCCGTCGCTGGTGTCACAGGCGTTCAAGGTCGCCACGTTCGTCGACGTGAGCTGCGGCAGCGCCGAGACGAAGCACATGACCGAGCCGCAGACAGGCCTCCCGCTGGGAGGCACGAACCCTCCGCAGTTCAACGGTCTGCGGGCGGACGCCACGCTCGTGACGGTCGGGATCGGCGGCAACGACGCCGGCCTCGTGGGCGTGGCCGAGAAGTGCACGCAGCTCGGCGCCACCAATCCCACCGGGCACGCCTGCCGCGACCACTACGCCCCGGGCGGCAACGACACCGTGGACGCCAAGATCAACGAGACCGCGCCGAAGATCGCCGCGGTGCTCCAGGGGATCCACCAGCGCTCGCCGGGCGCGCGCGTGGCGATCGTGGGCTATCCCGACCCGCTTCCGAAGAACGGCGAGAGCTGCTGGCCGATGGTTCCGCTCAGCCCCGACGACATCGCCTACATCGACTCGCTCATCATCCGAATCAACGCGATGATCAAGGGCCAGGCCGCCCTCAACGGTGCGCAGTACATCGACACCTACGCGGACAGCACCGGCCACGACGTCTGCAAGCTGCCGCCGGACCGCTGGTTCGAGGGTCTCATCCCCACCGAGCCGGCCTACCCGCTCCACCCGAACGGGAAGGGCGAGGCCAGCATGGCGCGCTCCGTGCTCGCTCAGCTGGGTGGGAACCCGGCCGCTGTGCCCACCGGAAGCGCGGGCGGCCAGGACGTCGAGGGCCGCCCCGGCGCGCAGTGCCTTGCCGCCCACCCGCGCGTCGGGCGGCGGGGCGTGGGGAGGACTCGCCTCGGGCTCACCAGGCGCGCGCTCGCCAGGCGCGTCAGGGTCGCGCCCGCGCGCAGGTCTCGGCTCGCCTGGATCTGGTGCACGAAGGGCGCGACCGGCCGGGTCGCGGCCGTGTTCTCGAAGCGCTCGTCCCGCTCGCGCGTCGAGATGATCATCACGACGGCGCCCGCGAGGGCCTTCCGGCAGCGATATCCCCATCGTCAGGCGCTGGGATCGGGGCTGTTCCGAACCTCGCCGCGGAGCAACCGGCTCATCTACAGGCGTCGCGGGCGCGTCCTGTTCGTCGCGGTGATGCGAAAGAGCCTGTTCCGGCAGTCGAAGCGGCTGGGCCGCGACTTCAGGCTCGCGCTCAGCTAGATCACAGCTCTTTCACGCCTCGGGCACAGGTCGTTCACCGGCGCAGGCGTGAACTGACGGAGACTCGGGACCCGTGGCTGGGACGCGGCGGGAGTTCATCGGCATGGGAGTCGGTGCGGCCGCCGTGGTCGGGCTCGGGGCGGCCTTCTGGGATGACGTGTTCGGCGCCGCCCGCTCCGCGGCGAGCAGCCCGCGCACCGGCTACGGGCCGCGCCGCGCGGCCAACGAGCACGGCCTCAGGCTCCCCGAGGGCTTTCAGTCGAGGCTGATCGCCCGAGGGGACGAGGCGGTGCCCGGCACGGACTACCGCTGGCACCTCGCGTCCGACGGCATGGCGACCTTCCCTGCCGGCGACGGCGGCTGGGTGCTGGTGTCGAACTCCGAGACGCTCGTGGGCGGAGCGTCCGCAGTGCGCTTCGACCCTCGCGGCCGGGCCGAGCGGGCCTACCGGATCCTCGAGGGCACGTCGCAGAACTGCTCGGGCGGCGGGACGCCGTGGGGCACCTGGCTCTCCTGCGAAGAGCTCCAGGGCGGCTACGTGTGGGAGTGCGACCCGGCCGGGAAGCGCAGGGCGGTGCGGCATGCCGCGATGGGTTCGTTCAAGCACGAGGCAGCAGCCGTGGACCCGCGCGGACGGCGCGTGTACATGACCGAGGACCTGATGGACGGCCGCCTCTACCGGTTCACGCCGGCTCGCTGGCGCGACCTGAGCGAGGGCCTCCTCGAGGTGGCGACCGTGGCCCGCGGCGGGCGCGTGAGGTGGACCGAGGTGCCCGACCCGTCCGCGCGGCACGTGGACACGCGCAAGCAGGTGCGCGGCAGCTCGCGGTTCAAGCGAGCCGAGGGGATCTGGCACGACGACGGCATCGTCTACATCGCCACGACCGGCGACGACCGCGTATACGCGTACGACATCCGCCGCGAGCGCATCGACGTGATCTACGACGGGCTGGGGCAGGAGGGCTACGCCCCGCTCATGCGCGTGGACCAGCTGACCGCAAATCGGGCGGGCGAGGTGTTCGTGTGCGAGGACATCGCCACCGAGGAGATCGACATCGGCCTGATCGACCGCAGGGGCCGGGTGTCGAAGTTCCTCTCGGCCACCGGGCCGATCCATGCCGGGTCCGAGCTGACCGGCGTGACGTTCGACCCGTCCGGCAGCCGGATGTACTTCTCGTCACAGCGGGCGTATGGAAAGAACGACGGTCTACCGGGGCCGGGCGCCATCTACGAGGTGTCCGGGCCCTTCAGGGGGGCACGGGCTTAGATGACTCGCTTTCTTCCAGGCGCGGCGGCATTTGTCGCCGCGCTCCTCGTTGCGCTGCTCGGTTTGTACGCGAACGCGGACACGCCGCCACCCGATCGGGCGGCGGCCCAGCCGGGCACCGTCAGGCTGCGTCTGCTGGGGGTGAACGACTTCCATGGGCACCTGGAGGGCCCGCGGCCGGGGATCGGGGGCGCGGCGTGGCTGAAGGCGCACCTCGACCGCGCCACGCTGCCCGGGCACACGATCCGCGTGCACGCGGGCGACATGATCGGCGCCACGCCGCTCATCTCCTCCTGGTTTCACGACGAGCCGACGATGGAGGCCGGGAACGAGCTCGGCTTCGACGTGGGCACGCTCGGCAACCACGAGTTCGACGAGGGCGGCGACGAGCTGATCCGCATGCTGCGGGGCGGGCGGCGCACCGGCCCGCGGGCCTACAGGCGCGACGCGGACGGCCGCCTCGTGAACACGTCGTCGCCGGACTATCCCGGCGCCCGCTATCCCTACATCACCGCCAACACGATCGACCGCGAGGGGAGGCTCCGCCTCCCGCCCTATCTCGTGATCCGGCGCGCCGGCGTCAGGGTCGGCTTCATCGGGGTGACCACCCCGTCCACGCCGAAGTTCCTGGTCGACAGGTACGCCCGGCGCTTCCGCTTCACCGACATCTCGGACGCGGTCAACAGGTGGGTCGGCGTGCTCCGCGCGCAGGGCGTGCGCACCATCGTCGTGCTGGCGCACGCGGGCGGACCGACGCAGGACGAGTCGAGCGCACCCGACTTCACCGGCGAGATCGTGGATGAGGCACGCGAGATGAGCCCCGACGTCGACGTGGTGATCGCGGGCCACAGCCACTCGCGGCTCGACATCCGCGTGCCGAACCCTGACGGCGCCGGCGACAAGCTCATCGTCGAGGCGCTGTCGTACGGCATCGCGTTCGACCGGGTGGACCTCACCATCGACCGGCGCACGGGCGACGTGGTGGCGAAGTCGGGTGAGGTGCCCGCGACGCCTCACGACATCGCGGGCGATCCGGACATGGCCGCGCTCGTCGAGCGCTACCGGCGGCGGGTGGCGTCCGTGGCGATCGCGGTCCTCGGCGACACCGAGACGCCACTCACGCGCGCGGGCGGGGAGCTCGGCAGGCTCGCCGCCCAGGCGGAGCGCGAATACGCGCGGGCCGACGCGGCAGTGGTGGACACCGGGGCGCTGCGAGCCGACATCGACGCCGGGCCCATCACCTACGCCGACGTCGCCGAGGCGCTCGCGTACGGGCACCCGGTCATGCGGGCGCGGATCAGCGGGCGGGAGCTGCGCGCGCTGCGCGAGCGGGGCGGCTACTACTCGGGCCCCGCCGAGGTGGACCCGGACAGGATGTACACGGTCGCGGCCGGTGAGATGACGATGGACCACGGCCGCGCGCTCGGCAGCGAGGCCGACGCGGTGGCCTGGTACCTCCGGCGCTGAGCCGGCGGATGTGGCGATACTGGGCGGGTGCGGGAGTCGCCCGATACCGATGTGGCCATCGTCGGCGCGGGCGTGGTCGGCTGCGCGATCGCCCGTGAGCTGAGCCGGTTCGACCTGAGCGTGACGCTGCTCGAGGCCGGCGCGGACGTGGGCGCCGGCACCAGCAAGGCGAACACCGCCCTGCTCCACACCGGCTTCGACGCGAAGCCCGGCACGCTCGAGTCGCGGCTCGTGGCGCGCGGCTACGAGCTGCTGAGCGAGTACGCCCCCCGGGTGGGGATCCCGGTCGAGCGAACGGGCGCGCTGCTCGTGGCGTGGACCGAGGAGCAGGCCGCGGAATTCCCGGCGATCCTGGAGGCGGCACGCGCCAACGGCTCAGTCGACCTGCGCAGGGTGGACGCCGAGGAGCTGTACGGCCGCGAGCCGCACCTCGCGCCCGGCGCTCTCGGGGCGATCGAGGTGGCGCGGGAGGGGCTCGTGTGCCCGTTCACGACGCCGCTCGCCTACGCCACCGAGGCGGTGCTGTCGGGCTGCGACCTGCGCCGCTCCACGCCCGTGGAGTCCGTGGCCCGGCTCGAGGGCGGAGGCTTCAGGCTCACTCTGCCAGGCGGCGCGCTCACCGCCGGCCGGCTCGTGAACGCCGCCGGCCTGCGCTCCGACGAGCTCGACCGGATGCTGGGGCATGACGGCTTCACGGTCACGCCGCGGCGAGGCGAGCTGATCGTGTTCGACAAGCTCGCCCGCCCGCTCGTGCGGCACATCGTGCTCGCCGTGCCCACGAAGATCACGAAGGGCGTGCTGATCGCGCCGACGGTGTTCGGGAACGTGATGCTCGGCCCGACCGCCGAGGACGTGGAGCGCAAGGACGACACCGCGTCCACGCGCGCGGGACTGGACTACCTGATGTCGGAGGGCGGCCGGATCATGCCCGAGCTGCTCGAGCACGAGGTGACCGCGGTGTACGCCGGGCTGCGCGCCGCGACCGAGCACGCCGACTACCAGGTCTCGGTGCACGCGCCCGAGGGCTACGCGTGCGTGGGCGGGATCAGGTCCACCGGCCTCACGGCCTCGATGGCGATCGCCGAGCACGTGCGCGAGCAGCTCGGCGAAACGGGCCTGAGGCTCGAGCCGAAGACCGGCGCGCCACCGGAGTTCCGGATGCCGAACATCGGCGAGGCGGGCATCCGCGCGCACCAGAGCGACGACCTCATCGGGCGGGACGCCGAGTACGGGCGCATCGTCTGCTTCTGCGAGCGCGCGACCAGCGGCGAGATCCGCGACGCGCTCACGGCCACCGTGCCAGCCGTGGACCTCGACGGCCTGCGCCGGCGCACGCGCGCCCACATGGGCCGCTGCCAGGGCTTCTTCTGCGGCGCGGAGCTGGCCGAGCGGCTCGACGCGGCGGAGGCGAGTTGACGGTCGTCGTCCTCGGCGGCGGCCCGGCGGGGCTCGCGGCCGCCGTGGAGCTGCGGCGGCTCGCCACCCGCGACGTGATCGTCCTCGAGCGCGAGTCCGAGCCCGGCGGCATCCCGCGGCACGCCCGGCACCAGGGCTTCGGCATCCGCGACCTCCACCGCCCGCACTCCGGTCCCGCCTACGCGCGCCGCTACGCGCAGCTCGCGGCGGAGGCCGGCGCGGAGATCCGCACGGAGACCATGGTCACCGGCTGGTCGCCGGGCGGGCCGCTCGAGCTCACCGGCCCCGGCGGCCGCGAGACCCTCGAGCCCGACGCCGTGGTCCTCGCGACGGGGTGCCGTGAGCGGCCGCGCTCGGCCCGGCTCGTGCCCGGGTCGCGGCCCGAGGGCGTCATGACCACCGGCACGCTCCAGCAGCTCGTGTACCTCAAGGGGAGGAGGGCCGGCGAGCGGGCGCTGATCGTCGGCGCCGAGCACGTGAGCTTCTCGGCGCTCGCGACGCTCGGCCATGGGGGCGCGAGGGCGGTGGGGATGGCAACGGAGCTGCGCGGCCATCAGACGCTCGAGCTGTTCCGCTTCGGGGCCGCGCTGCGCTGGCGCACCCCGCTGTGGACGCGCACCGCCGTTACCGCGATCCACGGCCGGCCGCGCGTCGAGGAGGTCGAGCTCATGGACCTCGACACCGGCGCCACGCGCGCTGTCGAGTGCGACACGGTGGTGTTCACGGCCGACTGGATACCGGACCACGAGCTGGCCGTGATGGGCGGGCTCGACATGGATCCGGGCACCCGCGGCCCGGCCGTGGACACCGCGCTCCGGACCTCGCGCGAGGGCGTGTTCGCGGCCGGCAATCTGCTGCAGGGCGCGGAGCCCGCGGACGTGGCGGCGCTCAGCGGCCGTCACGCGGCGGCGACGGCGGGTGAGTACGTGCGCGGAAGCGCCTGGCCGGACCGGCGCGTCCCGGTCGAGTGCGAGCCGCCGCTTCACTGGATCAGTCCCAACGTGCTGGCCGGCCGCCCCACGCCTCCATCCAGAGGCACCTTTGCCCTCCGCTCCACCGAGTTCGCCTCCGGGCCGAGGATCCAGGTGACCCAGGAGGGCCGGATGCTCTGGGACGGCCGCATCCGCAGGCTCGTGCCCGGCCGCTCGGCGCGGCTGGCCGCCGGCTGGGTCGCCGCGGTGGATGCGGCCGGGGGGCCCGTGCGCGTGCGGGTCGTCCGTCGCGGGTAAGGGCCGCCCATGGAGCACGAGGAGCAGGCCGACCGCATGGAGGACGACGCCGAGAAGCTGGAGCAGCACTCGGACCAGCTCGGCGAGCGGATCGACGACATTCGGGACGACTGGGAGCGCAAGGAGCAGGACGTCTCGGTTCCGGGCGCGCAGCCCGACCCGGACGACGAGGAGGAGACGGCCGGCGAGGACGAGGAAGAGGAGGGGTCGTGATGGAGACACCCGATCAGTCGGATCAGCTGCCCGAGGAGGGCCAGGACGCCGCGACGGCCGACGACGGCGGGGACGAGCACGGCACCGACAACCCCGGCGTGCCGGGCGAGGACGAGACGGGCACCGGCAACCCGGACGCCGCCGGGGCCGACGACTAGCCGGCACCCCTTACCCTCGGAGGTGTGGAGGCCTTCCGGGGACCGATCAAGGCCGGACTCGCGGCGCTGTTCGCTGTTGGTCTGCTGCTGCTGTTCCTCAACCCGCCGTCGCTGAACGGCGCGGAGGGCATGGCCCTGATCGTCGGCGGCGGCCTGGTGCTGTTCCTGGGGGTCGCCTGGGCGACCGTCGCCCTTGCCGGCCGCGACTCGATGCCCGAGCACGAGTTCGAGCGGCTCGTGGTACGCAGCGAGGAGCTCGCCCTCAATCCTCACCTGATCGCCACGACCAACGACTTCGACCTGCTCGTGGCGGACGCCATCGACTCGCTGCCCGAGGACTTCCAGCGGCTCCTCGACACGACCCCGGTGGTGGTGTCACAGCTCGGCGCCGAGAACCGCGCCTACGGCCACTACTTCGGCGACACCGTCGCGCGCGACGACTACCCGGACCGGATCGTCGTCTACCAGGACACGCTCGAGCGCGACTTCGGCCACGACCCCGACCTTCTAAGGGCGCAGGTGGAGCGCACCCTGCGCCACGAGCTGGCCCATCACCTGGGCTGGCGCGAGGGCGGCGTGCGCGACCTGGGCCTCTAGCGTGGAGCTGGAGGGCGAGCCCGCTCTCCGCTCAGCGGTGTCGCCGGCGGATCGTGATCGCGGCCACGGTCTTCCTCGACCGGCCCGCGCCGTCGCGCGCCGCGTTGGTGTCCCTGGCCCTCAGCCGCGACCCGCTGCGGAGGAGCCTCCGCCCGGCGCGTGAGACACGGACCTTGACCTTGGCCCGGGTCCCGGTGGCGATCGAGAACGACGCCGTACCGAGGCGGACGGCGGTCGCCGAGCGGCTGCCCCGCGCCCGCCGCTTGGCCGTAAGCGTGATCCGGCCCGTGCAGCGTCCGATCGTGCCAACCGGGCACAGCAGGCGCGGCGTTACGAATCTCCCGTTGAAGGTGAGCCGGCGGGACACGAGGCTGACCCCGGCAAAGGTGGTCGGCGCCGGCGACGAGCCAGTCGGCGACGAGGCGGTCGTGAACGTGCGGTCGGCACCCTTGCTGGTGCCACCCGCGTTGGTCGCGACGAGCCTGTAGTGGTAGGTGGTGGCAGGGCTCAGCCCGCCGAGTGTCGCGGCTGCGGCGATCGTGCTGAACTCTCCGCCGTCGCCCGCGGGCGTGGTGCTGCCGTACGCGGTCGTCGGGCCGTACTCGAAGCGGTATTCGGTGTGCGAGCCATTCGCGGTGACGCTTCCGCCGAGCGTCGCCGAGCGATCGGTGACGCCAGTCGCCGCCCCGCTGGCGACGACCGGGGCGACGGCGAACTCATCCGCCCCGATGTCGATCTCGGTGCCGAGCTGGCGGTAATCGCCGTCGAGGTCGAAGTCGCCGTCGAGGAACTCGGCGAGCCCGGCGTCGATGGTCGGGGAACCGGCGGCCTCGCGATAGTCGCCCGCCGCGGCGTTGACGAATGCCGGGGACACGGACTGGTTGTTGCCGCCGTCGACAAGCGACGTCTTGGTTCCGAAGGTCGATGCGCCCAGGTAGTTGGAGTGGTCGACCGTGATCTTCGCGGTCGCCCCGTCGCTGGCGGTCCAGACGTCAAGCCCCACGCCGCCGGGGCCGCCGCGCGCGATCACGTTCCTCGCAAGGACGGCCACGTTTCCGGACGCACCCTGTGCAGCCGCTCGGATCGCGATTCCGCCCGCCTCGGTCGCGATCGCGGTCACGTTGCGATACGTGCCGCTCACGAAGCCGCCGTTCTGGTACGTCTGGATCGCCGTTCCGCCCGGGCCCGGAGCGATGACGACGCTGTCCCGGATCGTGTTGTTGCGGCTCGCAATCGTGTCCTGGTCGGGTTGCGCGCTGCCTCTCGCAATCACCTGGTCGACCAGGGAGTTGTGGACGAAGAGTGCCATTCCGTACTGCCCGGGCGCGTGGTCGACCTCGATGTAGCGGAGGGTGACGTAGTTCAGGTCCATGACGGCGTTGACCCCATTCGACAGCAGCCTTGGACGAGGCTTGCCGGCGACCCCGTGGATCGTCACGCTCGTAGCGGCGAGCGTCGTGGTGACCGCGTAGTCGCCGGGCGCCACGATCACCTCGGCGCCGCTGACCGCTCCCGATACCGCCGTGTCCAGGCTGCACGGGTCCTCGTACGTACATGCGGCGGCATCGGAGCCGCCCGGGCTGGCGTACCGCTGGTTGCCGGCCGCCGAGGCGACGGGAGAGGTGGACGCCGCAAGGAGGGCTGCGCCGACGATGGCCAGCGTTGCCACTCGACACATGCGGGAGGTGAACATCGAGCCACCTTCCCAGCCGCGCGATCGGCCCGCGACGGGGGTAGCCGCCGACCTGGCGGCGGAGAACCGACGCAATCAGAGGCGGAGAGGGTGGGATTCGAACCCACGAGGCAGTTTGACCCGCCCACACGATTTCCAGTCGTGCACCTTAAGCCCCTCGGTCACCTCTCCTGAGCGAGGACAGAGGCTAGCTTGGCGAGCCGGCTAGGCGGCGTCGCGGAGCTGCACGTGCGGGGTCACCCGCGGGAAGGCGACGATCGTCGACATGCTGACCTCGGAGAACGCCAGCGGCTGCAGCGTGCAGCCGCAGCCCTCGCACGCCATGTCGTCGAAGTCCTCGAGCTCGCCCCACGCCTCGAACTCCTCGGCGCAGGCCTCGTCGCTGCAGATCAGGACGGCGTAAAGCATGACCCGGCCCATGCTGGGCTGAAGGTCGGACGGAAGCGGGTCAGGGCTGCAATCAGGCTTGCAGCCGGGTGAAGTGCCAGAGCGCGCCGCCGAGCCGGCGCTCGACCGGGAGCCCGGCCGCCTCCGCCTTGGATGCGAGTGAGCCGTGGGTGACCATGTGCGGGTCACCGAACAGCTCGCCCACCACGATCCGCCCGCCGGGGCGGACCACGCGGCCGAGCTCGCGGAGCGCCGCGACCTGGTCCGGGACCTCGCCGAGCACGGTCACGAGGTAGGCGCCGTCGAAGGTGTCGTCGGCGAAGGGCAGCTCGCTCGCGTCCGCGAGCACGGGCACCACGTGCTCGATCCCCGCCTCGCGTGCGCGGCGCATGGTGTGGTCCAGCATCTCCTGCTGGACGTCGACGATGTCGAGTCCGCCGGCCGGCGTCAGCCACTCCGCGACGGGCAGCGTGTAGTAGCCCGTGCCGGGACCGATCTCGAGCAGGTGCTCCCCCGCCTGCGGCGCCAGGATCTCGCGCAGCCGCTCACGCGTGATGAACGGATGCGGCGCCTCCACCCAGAAGCGCTGCGAGTACGGGCACGCCGACGGGTGCTTCCGCCACCAGAGCGCCGCGCCGAGCACGACGCCGCCGGCCAGCAGCGCAAGCCGGCGTGCGGCGGGCACCTACGCTCCTTCGGAGGCGGGCACGATCAGCCGGATGTGCCTGCGGGCGAGCATCAGGACGGGCGTTTCCCAGTCGCGTCCCGAGCCGTCGATCGCGACCAGCTGGGCGTCGAGGATCGTGAAGAACTCCTGGTCGCGCCGGTTCACGTGGTCGGACACGCGGCTGCGGTAGCCCTCCATCGGAAGGGTCATGTTTCCCTCCACGCGATAGCGGTCCGTTTCCACCACGACCTTTTCCTGGCGGTTCTCCACGGGCGCGCAATCTAGCGGCCGGGGAGCCAGGTGTCCTTGGCGCCGCCGCCCTGACCGCTGTTCACGACCAGCGAGCCGCGCTCGAGCGCGACCCTGCTCGAGGCGGCGGGCAGCGCGCGCACGCCGTCGTCGGTGAGGAGCGCATACGGCCGCAGGTCCACGTGCCGCGGCTCGAGCCCGCCGTCGATCACCGTCGGGTGGACCGACAGCTGCACCAGCTCCTGCCCGATCCAGGCACCCGGCTCGGCCGCGATTCGCGCGCGCACGCGCTCGCGGGTCTCCTCGCCGGCATCGCGCCAGATCACGACGTCCTCGCCGCCCATCTCGCCGCGCGGCTTCACGACGAGGTCGTCCAGCTCGTCGTCCGGGCCGACCGCCCGGGACGGAACCGACGGGAGGAGCGGCTCCTGGTCCAGGTAGAGCCGCACCATGTCGTCCACGCGGCCGCCCATCAGCTTGTCGTCGGCCACGCCGGAGCCGGGCGCGTTCACCACCGCGACCGTGCCGGCGGCGGTGGGCTCGAGCAGCGCCTCGCCGATCGCGGTGGGCGTGCCGTCCTCACCGGTGAAGCGGTCCTCGTCCGTGCGGAGGTAGACCACGTCGACCGCGCGCGGGCGGCCGTCGAGCCACGCCACCAGGCGCCCGTCGCGGTGCTCCAGGTCGCCGAGCGTGACCACCGGCGCGCACAGCTCGCGCGCGAGCCGCTCGTGCTCCCAGAACGCCGCCGTGCCGGGTCCCTCGGAGAGGATCACCGTGCGCGGCTCGTCCATCCCCTCCGGCGCCGCGTCCCGAAGCGCCAGCGCCAGCTCGGCGAAGACGAGCGACAGGTCGGACTGGGGCGGCTCCACGCCGAGCAGGTCGCGGAGCGTCTCCCGCCACGCGACCGCGTAGGCGATGCCGGACGGCATCCGCAGCTGGTCCTCGATCACACGGAAGCGGCCGTCCTCGCAGCGGATCACGTCGAGCCCGGCGAACGCGATCCAGCGCCGCGGCTCGGCGCCACGCATGGCGGGCTCGTAGTGCGGCGAGGACTCCACCTCCTCGCGCGTGACCACGCCGGCGTCGAAGGCGCGGCCGTCGCCATAGACGTCGCCCGCGAACGCCTCGAGCGCTCGCAGTCGCTGCCCGATGCCGGCCTGTAGCTCGGACCACTCGGGCTCGGTGAGGATGCGCGGGACTGGGTCGAAGCGGGCGACCTCGCCGTCGCCGAAGGTGACCCCGCGCGCCTCGAGCCGCCGGAGCGCCTCATCGCGCAGGGCACCCGGGTCGCCAATCGCGTCCAGCAGCTCCGCGTAGTGGGGCCGCGGCGCCCCGGCGCCGTCGTAGGCCTCGTCGTAGGGGAGAGGGTCGTCGGGGCGGTTCACGCAGAGCCGCGTACCCGCTCTCCACCCGGGTCGAACAGCGGCTCGTCGGCCACCTCGCCGCCCACCCACTCGCCGAAGATGTCCAGCTCCACCGCCGTGCCGGGCTCCGCGTGCCCGGCGGGCAGGTACGCGTACGCCACTGAGCGCTCGATCGAGTAGCCGTAGCCGCCGCTCGTGACCCGCCCGAGGATCTGCCCGCCCACCCGCACCGGCTCGTTCCCGAGCGCCACCGAGCGCGGGTCCTCGAGGACGATGCAGCACAGCCGCTTGCGCGGCTCGCCGTCCTCGACGGCGGCCCGGCCGATGAACTCCTTGTCCAGCTTCACCGCGAAGCCGAGCCCCGCTTCGTGGGGCGTCTCATCCGGCGTGATATCCGCGCCCCACACGCGATAGCCCTTCTCGACTCGCAGCGAGTCGATCGCGCGATAGCCACCCGCCACCAGGCCGTGTGGCTGCCCGGCCTCCCAGAGCGCCGCCCACAGGCCCGCGCCGTACTCAACGGGGCAGTACAGCTCGTACCCCAGCTCACCCACGTACGTGACGCGAAGCGCGCGGGCCGGAACATCGGCGACCGTGATCTCACGCGCGGTCATGTATGGAAACGCCTCGTTCGACAGCGACTCTGTGGTGAGCGGGGCGAGGAGGTCGCGGGATCGCGGTCCCCAGATGCCGAAGCACGCCCACGCGGGCGTTACGTCTCGCACCTCGGCCGAGCCGTCGTCGGGCAGATGACGGCGGATCCATTCGCGGTCGTGATTGCCGAAGGCCGTTCCCGTGACGATCCAGAAGAGCTCATCGCTGAATCGCGTGACGGTGAAGTCGCACTCGATCCCGCCGCGCGAGTTCAGCATCTGCGTGTAGGTCACGCGCCCGGCCTCGCGCGCGACCCGGTTGTCGCACAGCCGCTCGAGCAGGTCCGCGGCGCCGGGCCCGGCCACCTCGAGCTTCGCGAACGACGACTCGTCGAAGATCGCGGCCGCCTCGCGGCAGGCGCGGTGCTCGGCCCCGATCGCCGGTGACCAGTGCTTGCCCGCCCACCCGCGCGGCCGCAGCGCCTCCTCGCCCAGCTTCGCGTTCGGCTCGTACCAGTTCACCCGCTCCCAGCCGGATTTCTCGCCGAACGCCGCGCCATGCGCCCGATGCCACTCGTACGCCGGCGAGACCCGCAGCGGCCTCCCGGCCTGCCGCTCCTCGAACGGGTAGTGGATGTCGTAGTAGGTCTCGTAGGTCTCGAGCACCCGCTTCAGGGTGTAAGAGGGCGAGCGGTACTGCGCGCCGAAGCGCCGCACGTCCATCTGCCACAGGTCCATGGACGGCTCCCCGCCGGCGATCCACTCCGCCATGGCCTTCCCGACGCCGCCGGCGCCGGCCAGGCCGTGGGCGCAGAATCCGCCCGCCACGAACAGCCCGGGCACCTCTGTCTCGCCCAGGCAGAACTCGTTGTCCGGCGTGAAGCCCTCCGGCCCGTTGATCATCCGCGTGACCTTCACGTCCTCCATCTGCGGAACGCGCCTGCGCGAGTTCTCGACGATCTCCTCGAACCGGTCCCAGTCGTCCTCGAGCAGCCGGCCGTTGAAGTCGGGCGGGATGCGCTCGAAGCCGAGCCCGCCGTCCGGCTGGAACGCCGGGGTCGCCGGCCGCTCGTACCCGCCCATCACGAGCCCGCCGCCCTCCTCGCGGAAGTAGATGAGGAGGTCCGGGTCGCGCAGCGTCGGCAGCGGGTTCGCCGGGTCTCGCTCGCGGAACGGCTGCGTGACGATGTACTCGTGCGACATCGGCACGATCGGGATGCGCACGCCCGCCAGCCGGCCCAGCTCCGCGGAGAACATGCCGCCGGCGATCACGATCGCCTCGGCCTCGATGTCGCCGCGCTCGGTGCGCACGCGGCCCTGCTCGATGCCGGTCACGCGAGTGTTGGTGAAGATCCGCGCGCCGCCCTCGCGCGCGCCCTCGGCCAGGGCGAACGTGAGCTGCGACGGGTCGAGGTAGCCGTCGGTGGGGAGCCACGCCGCGCCGAGCACGCCGTCGGTCGACATGAGCGGGAACAGGTCGCGCGCCTCCTCGGCCGAGATCAGCTCGAGCGGAAGCCCGAACGTCTTCGCCCACCCCGCCTGGCGGCGCAGCTCCTCCATGCGCTCCTCGCTCGAGGCGAGCCGGATGCCGCCGCACTCGACCCAGCCGCAGGCCTCGCCGAGCTTCCGGTACAGCTCGACCGAGTACATCATCATCCGGGTCAGGTTCACCGACGAGCGCAGCTGGCCCACCAGGCCGGCGGAGTGGAACGTGGAACCGGAGGTGAGCTGGTTGCGCTCCAGGACGACGACGTCGTCCCAGCCGAGCTCGGCGAGGTGGTAGGCGATCGACGTCCCTCCCACACCGCCGCCGACGATCACGCACCGGGCGGCGCCTGGGAGCTCCCTGAGCGCGGCCACTACGCCCGGGCCGCCTCGATCCAGCCGTCGAAGCGCGGGTCCCGCCGCGCCTCCTCCAGGCGGTCGAAGTGCTTCTGCGTGTACTCGCCGTAGTCGAAGTCGAGCTCGGACACGCCGCGCTGCACGACGCCCCACATCGCCTCGCGGAAGTCGGACATGAAGCGGAACAGCTTCAGCGTGGCGGTCAGCCGCTCGTCGGGCGGCTCGCCGAAGTACGCCTCGAGCAGCTGCGCCTCCTGGTCGTCGCCGAGCTCGTTGTTCACCGCGAAGTTGCCGAGGTCGAACCAGCGGTCGCCCATGCCCGCGTACTCCCAGTCGATCAGCTGGACGTGGTCGCCGTCGAGCAGGAAGTTCGCGGTCAGCAGGTCGTTGTGCGTCGGGACGCGCTCGTGCGTCGGCCGGTCGCGCACCGCCTTCTCGATCCTGTGGGCGACCTCGAGCGCGTCGTCGTATCCCTCGGGTGGCTCGGAGCCGTGCTCGCGGCCGCTCGCCGCGTACTCCTCCACGAGCCGGAACGAGTCGAAGCCCGTCGGCAGGTCCGTTCCCGACTCATGGAACCGGCGCAGGTCGCCCCCGATCTCGGCGAGCGCCTCCGGCGTGCGCAGCTCTTCGGCGCTCATCTCCCGACCGTTCACGAACATGGTCACGAGGCAGGCAGGCTCCTCGAACATCGCGGCCACGCCGGGGGCCATGCCCAGCCCCGCCGCGGCCTTGTTGGCGATGCACTCCGCGGTGCGGTCGATCCCGAGTATCTCGGTGCGCTTGCCGGGCAGGCGCACGACGTAGTCGGTGCCGCCGAAGTTCACCCGGAAGTTCCGGTTGGTGATGCCGCCCTCGAGCTGGACGACGCTGCCCTCGCGTGGACCGAGCAGGGCGGTCACGCGCGCGACCACCTCGGTGAGCTCGGGGATGGTGATCTCCTCGTGCATGAGCGGACACTACGCCCGCGCCGCTTTACATGCGAGTCTCCAGGGCCCCCATGTCCGACGGCGAGCTGATCCTTGTCGCGGCGGCGCTGCTCGCTGCGGGAATCGCGGCGTCCATGCTCGCCTCGCGGGTCCGCCTGCCCGGACTGCTGCTCTTCCTCGGCCTCGGGATGCTGCTCGGCACCGACGGCCTCGGCTGGATCGACTTCGACGACTACGAGCTCGCTCGCACCATCGGCGTCGTCGCCCTCGCCCTGATCCTGTTCGAGGGCGGGCTCACCGCCGGGTTCGAGGAGATCAGGCCGGTGCTGAGGCCCTCGCTGTCGTTGGCTGTGGTGGGCACGCTCGGCACCTGCATCATCTGCGGCCTGGCCGCCTCATGGCTGCTCGACCTCTCCACGGTCGAGGGGATGCTGCTCGGCGCGATCATCTCGGCCACGGACGGCGCGGCGATCTTCGCGCTCCTGCGCGAGTCGACGCTGCGGCGCCCGCTCGCGCGGACGCTCGAGGGCGAATCCGGCTTCAACGACCCCGTCGCCGTGCTGCTCGTGATCGGGTTCATCGACTGGATCGAGCAGCCCGACTACGGCGTGGTGGACATGCTGCTCCTGTTCGCGCGCGAGATGGGCATCGGCGCGGTCGTGGGCCTGGGCGTGGGGTCCGCCGCGGTGTGGGCGCTGCGGCGGACCAGGCTGGCCAGCCCGGGGCTGTATCCGGTCGCCACGCTGTCCGCGGCCGGGCTCGCGTTCGGCGGCGCGGCGACGCTGCACGGGTCCGGCTTCCTCGCGGCCTACGTGGCCGGCCTGGTGCTCGGGTCGGGCCGGATCCCGGCCAGGCAGACGGTCACCGTCTTCCACGAGGGGCTCGCATGGGTGGCGCAGATCGCGATGTTCCTCGCGCTCGGCCTGCTGGTGTTCCCGAGCGCGCTCGGGGACGTGTGGTTCGAGGGCACCGTGCTGACGCTGATCCTCGTGTTCGTGGCGCGGCCGCTGTCGGCGGCGGTGGCGACCGCGTTCGAGGACTTCAGCGCACGCGACCGCATCGTGCTCGGATGGGCCGGGCTGCGGGGCGCGGTGCCGGTGGTGCTGGCCACGTTCCCGGTGATCGACAACGTCCCGGAGGGGCGCGCGCACGACTTCTTCAACATCGTCTTCTTCACCGTCGTGATCTCGACGCTCCTGCAGGGCTCGACGGTCGAGTGGCTGGCGCGCAGGCTCGGGGTGACCACGAGCGAGCCGGCGCTGCCGCGGCCGCTCGTCGAGACCGGCACGGTGCGGCGGCTCGGGGCCGAGATCGTGGAGTACCCGGTGGGTCCGGACGACGCGATCGTGGGCCAGCTCGTGCGCGAGCTCGGGCTGCCGCGCGACGCGCTCCTGAGCGTGATCGTGCGCGGCGACGAGGCGCTGCTCCCGCGCGGGTCGACCCGCATCGAGGCGGCCGACCGGCTGCACGTGATGGTGCGCGAGGAGGTCGCCGAGGACATGGACGACCTGCTCGTGCGGTGGCGGGTCGGCCCGGTCGGGCTGCCGCCCCGGCGGGCCCCGGTGCTGCGCTCGGGGTCCTCGGTGTTCAGCACGCGGCCGTGGACCGATGGGGACGGCGACGCCGGTTACCCCCAGGACGTGGACGGCGTGCCGGTCGCGGAGCACATCCGCACCCGGCGCGACACGCGCGGCGCGCTGGTCGTGCTGGTGGACGGCCGCTTCGCGTGCACGGGCCCGCAGCTTGCGCTCGGGGGGCCGCTTCAGCTCCAGCGCTACGCGCGCAGGCGGCTGGGCGCGGAGAAGGATGCCGCGGCGCGCGCCTGGTGGCAGGAGGTGATCGGCGCGCTCGCGCGCTGATGGGTGAAATCACCCAGAAATTCTTGCGTTCTGTCCCCCGGCTGGCGTACAGTCGCGCCACGCCGGACTCCCAACCAGGAGGGATATGCGCATGGCCGAAGAGGCTCTGACCCGCGACGAGCAACGTCTCGCGGAACTCGGGTACAAGCAGGAGCTTGACCGTGGGTGGTCGCGGTTCTCGAACTTCGCGATCTCCTTCACGATCATCTCCGTCCTCGCGGGCTGTTTCACGACCTACCCGCAGGCGTGGAACCTCGGAGGGCCGATCGCCATCTCATGGGGCTGGCCGGTCGTCGTCCTGCTCATCCTCCCCATCGCGTTCAGCATGGCCGAGGTGGCCGCCGCCTATCCGACGGCGGGCGGTCCGTACTGGTGGGCCAACGATCTCGGCGGCCCGATCTGGTCCTGGTTCACGGGCTGGTTCAACCTGCTCGGCCTGGTGGCCATCGTCGCGAGCGTGGACTGGTTCTGCGCCCAGTTCTTCACGTTCGTCTTCAACCTCTGGGGCCTCGACTTCATCCTGAACTTTGCCGACTCGGTCTCACTCGGCGAGATCTTCATCGTGTTCGTGATCATCCTGGCGCTCCACGCGATGATCAACATCTTCTCGTCGCACCTCGTCGCGCTGTTCAACAACATCTCGGTGTTCTGGCACTGCGTCGGCGTGCTCATCATCATCGGGATCCTGATCGTGGTCCCCGACCACCATCAGAGCGCTGATTTCGTCTTCACCGAGAAGATCAACAACTCGGGCTTCTCGATGGGCATGTACTGGTGGTACATCCTGCCCACCGGCCTGCTCCTGACCATGTACACGGTCACGGGCTACGACGCGTCCGCGCACGTGGCGGAGGAGACCCGGGATGCCGAGGTCTCGGCGGCCAAGGGCGTCTGGCAGTCGGTCGCGCTGTCCGGCCTGATCGGCTGGTTCGTGCTCCTGGCGATCACGTTCGCGGCGAGCGACGTCGGTGCCGTGAACGACGGCGGCGGCACCTCGCTGGCGATCTTCCAGAGCGCGATGTCCGAGGGCTGGGCCGAGACCGTGATCCTGATCTCCGCGATCGGGCAGTTCTTCTGCGGGATGGCGTGCGTGACCAGCTGCTCGCGGACGTTCTTCGCGCTCTCGCGCGACCGCGTGACGCCGGGACACAGGCTCTGGGCCAGCGTCAACGGCCAGCGCGGCGTGCCCGTGGCGGCCGTGATCGGCTCGTGCGTCCTCGCCGCGATCCTCTCGCTCCCCGCGCTGAAGGGCAATTCGGTCGGCGTTCCCGTCGCGTTCTTCGCGGTCGTCTCGATCGGCGTCATCGGGCTGTACCTGGCGTACGTCATCCCCACCTATCTGCGCTGGCGGCATTCCGAGCGCTTCACGCCGAGCCCGGCCTGGAACCTGGGCGACAAGTGGAGGTGGCTCAACCCG
>DASUYU010000205.1:0-5758 GCA_036377235.1 Thermoleophilaceae bacterium | reverse complement strand
CCCGCGGAGCATGAGGTGCGACCGCATCTCATGAACTTCGGAGGGCGACCACATGAATTCCCACTTCGAGCTGATCGTGCTGCAGGAGCGGGTGGCGGATATGGCCCGGTTCGCTGAGCGGCATCGGATCGCACGTGCGCCAAGGGGCGTCGTCAGAGACCGCGCGGGGCTTCGCGCGAGGTGGCGCTTCTCCCTCGGCGCGGCCAAAATGGCCCAGGTAGCGCAACGCCGCGTCACCGGGAAGCGAGCCCCGTGAAGAGAAGCCAGCTCCTGATACTGGCAGTGGCCGTCATCGCGGTGATTGCGGCCGTGCTGGTTCAGGGAGGGGACGGCAACGATCCGGGAGGCGGAGGCGTGAGCGCCGAGCCTCAGGCTCCGAAGGGCGCCATCGCCGTGTCGTTTCCCTACTCCCTGGAGAAGGAAAAGCTGCTGAAGCCGCTGATCCGCCGCTTCAACGACACCGCGCCGACGGTTCGGGGGAAGCAGGTGTTCGTCGAGGGCGAGGTCGTGTCCTCGGGCGAGGTGGAGGACAAGATCGCGAACGGGAGCCTCAGGCCGGTCGCCTGGTCGCCCGCGTCCTCGCTGTGGGGGAGGCTGCTGAACTTCGACGCCGACCGGGCCTACGTGCGCGATCGGAACCCGTCGATCGTCCGGACGCCTCTCGTAATCGCCATGTGGGAGCCGATGGCACAGGCGCTCGGCTATCCAAAGAAGGCGATCGGCTTCGCCGACGTGCTGCGGGTGGCGACATCGGGACAGGGCTGGGGTGCGGTTGGCAGGCCCGAGTTCGGCGATTTCAAGCTCGTCCACACGAACCCCGACTTCTCGACTTCCGGCCTCTCCGCGGTCGTCGCCGAGTACTACGCGGCAACCGGGAAGTCGGAGGGCCTGACCGAAGCGGACGTCGTCGCATCCGAGGCGCGACTGAAGGTGCGCTCGATCGAGCGCTCGATCGTGCACTACGGCGATACGACGCTCTTCATTGCAGACGAGATGAAGAAGAACGGCGCCGGCTATGCCTCGGCGGTCGCCATGGAGGAGGTGACCCTCCTGGAGTTCAACCGCACGCGTGGGGCGCAGCAGAAACTGGTCGCGATCTACCCGAAGGAGGGGACGTTCTACTCGGACAATCCGTTCATCATCCTCGACGCGCCCTGGGTGTCGGCAGCGAAACGCGCCGGTGCGCGACTGTTCCAGCGCTTCCTGCGGGAGCACGTGACCCCGGAGCTGGCGGCGCGATCTGGATTTCGCCCGGCTGACCGCGGCGAGCCCCTGGTCCCTCCGATCGAGCCCGCCAACGGGGTCGACCCGTCGCAGCCGACCCGAGTCCTCCAGCCGCCGGAGCCGCGCGTCCTCAACCGCATCAGGATCGCCTGGCGGCGGGACCGCAAGCCGGCCAATGTGATGCTGGTGGTAGACGTTTCCGGCTCCATGGAGCAGGAGAACCGGTTGACGAAGGCCAAGGACGGCCTGGGCGTCTTCTTCGACGAGGCGGCGCCCAACGACCGGCTCGGCCTTACATCCTTCTCGGATGTAATCAAGCCCCTCGTGCCGGTCGAGGGCCGCTTCCATAGTGTCGAACAGGAGTTGCGGGCGACGGTCCAGACCCTGTCCGCAGACGGCGGCACCTCCGTCTACGACGCTACCGCGGACGCGCTCAAGGCCGTGCGCTCGCTAGACGACGACACCCGCATCAACGCCATCGTCGTCTTGACGGACGGCGACGACACCGACTCCAGCCTCGATGCCAGCGACGTCATTGAGCTCGTGTCGAACCAGGATGACTCCGCACCGCACGTGCGTGTCTTCACGATCGCCTACAGCCCCGAGGCCGCCGGCGCGGCCCGCTACCTGAAGGACATCGCCGCCGGGTCGGGGGGCAAGGCCTACCTGGGCTCGACGGAGAACATCGAGGCCGTCTACCGCAGCATCTCGAGCTTCTTCTAGAGGTCGTGCGCCTTCACGATGCCGTTCAACAGGACCGTGGCGGCGAGGCTCGCGCGCTTCTGGTTCTGAGGCAGGTCCTGCAGCCCGAAGCGCTCGAAGAGCACGCGCAGGTGGGCCTTGACGGCATCGACGCTGAGGAACAGCTTTTCGGCGATCTCACGGTTGGTGGCCGGTGCCGCGAATGCGGACTCGGTGAGCGGCCCGCACAGCGCCGCGAGGACCTTGCGCTGGGTCTCGGAGAGCTCGATGTCGCCGGCGCTCGCCACAACCACCGTCGACAGCGACTCGCTCTCGCGCGGCGCGCGGTACACGACCACGGTCTCACCGAAGCAGAGCCGATCGCCGTCGCGCAATCGATGCCGGCCCCGGATCCGCTCGCCGTTCAGGAACGTGCCGTTGCGGGACAGCCCGTCGTCCACGACCGTCCACTCGCCCTTGAGCCGATGCAGCTCCGCGTGGAGCCGTGACACCTCCTGGTCCCAGTGAAGCGCGAGGTCATTCTCGGCCCGCCGGCCGACGGTCAGCTCCTCACCGATCAGCTCGAGGAGCGTCTGGTTGCCGTCGCTATCGCGGTAGACCAGGAACGGCGTGCCCTTCCGCTCGGCCTCGATCCTTGCCTTGAGCTCCCGCGCGGTGGAGCCATGGCGATCGACCGGCGAGGGCGTGCTCATCTCGCCTCCGTTTCGAGGCCGGGGTCCACCTCGGGCTGCGCGGCGTAGGCCGTCGCCATACCCTCGGCCACCGCGCCCATCTCCACTCGAAGATCGCGCACGTCGCCCGCCAGTCGCTCCTGGTTGTCCGCCTCCGTCGACGCCGACACCGTGATCAGGTGGCCCCGAACAGTGTCGAGCTCTACGAGCATCTGCTCCATCTGGTCGTAGAAGCGCAGCAGCTGCGCCTCCATCTTCTGCTGGACCGCGAGCTGCTGCGACAACGCGTCGACCAGGTCGGCCTTCGCGGGGTCCCGCGCGGCCCTGACGGCTTCCAGGCGCCGGGCCACGGACTCGGGCGGCGTATCGCGCACCCCCTCGCACAGGAGCTCCGCGCGGCCCGCCGTCTGCCACATCGTCGCGAGAAAGCGGTCAACCTCTTCCGACACCTCGTGATATGGCAGCTCGGCGCGGTCGATGGCCGCCCGGATCCTGGCGTCCTTTTCGAGGGCTCGAGCCATGAGGTCCGCGATGCGGGGCGAGAACTCCGACAGGCCGCGATCCGGCTCCCCTTTGTCAAGGCGCTCCCGGCGCCGGGCGCGCTCGCGCTCGAGGACCTTCTCCTGTACGTCGCTATCGAGATACGTGCGCACCGCGGACACGACATACAGGACGATCGCCACTGGCAGGAGGAACGCCAGCGCGCCCAGCAGGATGCCCGCGATCAGGACGCCGGCGAACACCGCCACGTTGAACGGGGAGGTCAGCGCATTCAGGATCAGCGTGCGGTTGTACTCCTCGCGCGTGTACGGACGTGCCGGCTGTGCCGGGGCCGTCGGCGCGAGGTCTCGGCTCGTTGTCTGCCCGGAGGCAGCCTCGGCGACCGCGCGGCCGAGCTCGCCGGCCGACTGGAACCTGTCCTCGGGCCGTTTCTGCATGGCGCGGACGGTGATCGGGTCGAACGCAACGGGGACGGCGTATGCGACCGCGCTGGGCAACGGCGGCGGCTCCGACACGTGGGCCCACAGCTTTGCCTCGTTGCCCTCGAGCGGAAACGGCACGCGCCCCGTCAGCACGTGGAAGAGCAGGCACCCCAGCCCGTAGACGTCGGTCCGCGGACTCACTCGCTCCCCCCGGATCTGCTCAGGCGCCACATAGTTCAGCGATCCCACGAGCTGCCCGGTCTGTGTCGCCTCCGGGTCCGCGACCACTCGCTTCGTGAGGCCGAAGTCGGTGAGGTACACGTGGTCCTCGGGAGTCAGGAGGACGTTGGCGGGCTTGACGTCTCGGTGCACCAGTCCACGGATGTGAGCGGCCTCGAGGGCAGCGGCGACCTGGGTGACGATCCGGGCCGCGCGCTCCGGCTCGAGCCGGCTCTCCCGTTGCAGGACGCTTCGCAGGTCCTCGCCCTCGACGTAGCGCATCGCCAGGAAGAGCACGCCGTCGTGCTCGCCCGCCTGAAAGATCGGGATCACGTTCGGATGGTCCAGCGAGGCTGCCGTCCTCGATTCTGTGCTGAAGCGCTCGCGGAAGCCGGGCGTGCTCGCGAGGTCGGTCGCGATGAACTTGAGAGCTACGACGCGGTCGAGGCCCTCGTCGTGCGCCCGGTACACGACCCCCATCCCGCCGCGTCCGGCGACGCCCTCGATCCGGTATCCGGCGAACTGCGAGCCCACCGTCAAGTCGGCCACACTGCACTTTGTAGTCCTCCAGCATCGCCTCGGCAAGCTCCGCCGCGCGCCGCGGCCCCAGATGCGCCGGCACCCGGGGCCGCAACGCGGCGCGGCTAGCGGTGCAGGTTGAACCTGAGGCTTCCGCTGTCACAGACGTCCGTCGTGCCGTCAGGGTTCTTGAACGTCGTGGACGCACGCCAGGTCCCCGTCAGCTTCGTGCGAGCGCGGTTGACCTTGCCGACCAGGGTCTCCGACATCGTCAGCTCGACGCCGTCGACGACGCCGGTGTCGTGGTAGGAGGCCTTGAACGCTCCGGAGCGGCGGATCCGCAGGTCGCGCCACTGCGACGGGACTGCGTAGCTGCCGCCCTGGCTGCACTTCGAGTCGATCGCGCCGACGATGCGCTTGACCCGGCGACCGTCAGACGTCACCTCCGCCACCACCGGCCAGCCGTCCGACGTCAGACCGCCGAAGGTAAGGAGCGATCGGCTCGCCGCGCTGGTCCCGTCCGCGTAGGCGAGCTCCGCGCCCAGCGGTGACATGGCGAGGGTGCCGAGCAGGCAGACGGCGGGCAGGAGCGCGGCCGCGAGGGCGCGCAGCCGGGCCGGCACGCGCATGTGCTGTCGTGGTACGAACATTCCGAACACCTCCTTTCGGGGGGCGTCGCCCTCCCGAGGTCGGTTGGCCGGATCAGCGTGCGCTACGGGGCGTTCGCTGCCCAGCACCCCTAGGTGGCTGCGTCGACACCAGCGGTGTCAGGTCCAAACCAAGGTGTGACCGCTACGGCCGCGCGAACGCGGCGCTCGTGCTGACCAGCACTACGACGAGCCCCGAGGGGGGCTTCCAACCCGGGACGATCGCTGATTGCCTCATGGCGATCGAAGCTACGACCGGCCGGCCGGGCCGTCATCGGTGCCGCCTACCTATGTTCCAAAGGCGTGGCTACCTAGAGCGCGACGATCGCGTCGATCTCCACGTCGGCGCCCTTCGGTAGGGCGGCCACGCCGATCGCCACGCGCGCGGGAGGGTCCTCGCCCTCGAAGAACGAGCCGTACACCTCGTTCACGCGCGCGAAGTCGCCCATGTCCGTGAGATAGACGGTGCAGCGCACCGCGTCCGCTAGCGAGCCGCCCGCGGCCTCGCACACCGCCGCGAGGTTCTCGAGGCAGCGGCGGGCCTGGCCCTCCACGTCCTCCTTCACGATCTCGCCGGTCGAGGGGTCGAGTGGGATCTGGCCGGAACAGAACAGGAGGCTGCCGCTGCGCACCCCCTGGCTGTAGGGGCCGATCGCCTCGGGGGCCTTGTCTGTCGAAACCGATTGTCTGAGTGCCATGCCGGGCAGCCTAATTCGCTCTAGACTCTCCCGTGGACCGTGCTAGGCGGGGAGGTAGCGGTGCCCTGTCACCTGCAATCCGCTCTAGCAGGGCTGAATTCCCGTTCGAGGGGCTTCGGCCTCGGGGTCAGTACGCCGGACAGAGGCGTCGATGG